>JAKSBN010000189.1 GCA_022361175.1 Pseudomonadota bacterium
GCCCAGGTGCAAGAGCCCGCGCTCGTCGAGCTTGTGGACGAGCATGGCGGTCACGGGCTTCGACGCCGAGTAGAGCCGAATCGGCGTCTCGGGCGTGGCCGGCTCGGCCTCCACCCGACCCCAGTCGCCGGGCGCATTGCCGCGCGCGTGCCCGAGCGCCCGATCCAGCACCACGGCGCCGCGATGGCGAATGCACAACTGCACGGCCGGGTAGAGCGCGGTGCGATAGAGATCCTCCGCCGCGCGCCACACCGCATCCAGGGCGGCCGCGGGAACGCCCACATCCGTGGCCGCGACTTCGTCGCCGCGGGTCGTCACCTCCTCCAGCGACTTCGGGACGTGGCAGAGCGCGGCGAAGCGGCGCGTCGGCCCGGAGAGCCAGTCGACCCAGGTCACGAGGAGGAGCGGCGGCCGAAGCCACCGCCCTCTTCGAGGCGGTCGCGGATGATCTCTCGCCGCTCCTGCAACTCGCGATGGGTGATGGACTCGACGTCGTCCGCCAGGCCCATGGAGGCCTTCATGCCCTCCAGGTCGACGCTCTGGCGCGCGGGATCGAAGCCGATGTCGCGCTGGATCTTCTCGGCGTGGTTCTGGGCGAAGTAGGCGTAGATGCGCGCCACCTCGGCGAACATGTTCACGTCAGGCGCCATCTGGGCGATGGCGCCGTCGAAGAAGAGCATGCCCTTCACGTAGAGCATGAGGTGCTTGGGCAGCTTGGCCCCGTGTGCCAAGAGCCCCTTGATGACCTCCTGGATCTCCGAGACCAACTGCTCGCCGCTCATCTGGGTGGGGTCCTGCACCGGCCGGTCGAGCTTCAACACCTTCATCAGGCTGTCGAGGTCGGTGTCCTCGGGCAGGGCTCCCAGATCGCGGAAGGCGGCCAGCTGGCCTCGGATGTCGTTCACGGCGCCGGTCATCATCATGCGCAGGAAGGCCAGCCGCTGCTTCTCGTGCATGCGTCCCGTCATGCCGTAGTCGAAGAGCGCCACGCGCCCGTCCGGCATGATGAAGAGATTCCCGCCGTGGAGGTCGCCGTGGAAGACGCCGTAGATCATGGCGCCCTCGAGGAAGGCGATCATCATGGACCGCAACACCTCGCTGGTGTCGATGCCGGCGGCGCGCATGCCCTCGACGTTCTCGTAGCCGAAGCCGCGCAGCCGCTCCATCACCAACACGCGCCGGGTCACCCACTGCGGGTGCGGGCGGGGGACGACGATGATCTCCTGGCCGGCGTCGCGCAGCACGTGCGCGATGTCCAGCATGTTCTCCGCCTCGAGGCGGAAGTCCAGCTCCTCCGTGATGGTCTCGGCGAAGAGCTCCACCAGGGCGGGCGGGTTGGCCAGCGCCGCCACGGGAATCCGCCCCACCAGAAAGGGCGCGATCCAGGCCATGGCTTCGATGTCGAGGCGCACCTGGGACTGAACGCGCGGACGCTGCACCTTGACCACGACCGGCTCGCCGGTCTGCAGCGTGGCCGCGTGCACCTGGGCGCTGGAGGCGGCGGCCAGGGACTCTCGCTCGAAGTGCGAGAAGACCTCTTCCAGGGGCCGTCCCAGGTCCTCCTCCACCACGCGGCGCACCACGTCGAAGGGCTCGGGGCGCACCTGGTCGCGGCAGCGCTTGAATTCCTCCACCAGCTCGTCGGGGAAGAGGCCGCGGCCCGAGGACACGATCTGGCCCAACTTGATGTAGGCCGGCCCCAGGTGCTCGAACGCGAGGCGCAGGCGCCGCGAGAGCCCGGCCCGCGAGGCGCTGGCCTCCCGGCGCCGGTCGCGCCACCACCAGCCCACCAGCGCGCCGCCGACGCGCCAGGCCGCCTCCACGAAGCGCCGCAGCGGTGGCACCCAGCGCCGCCGCACCAGCTGGGGCACCTCGGCCCGGCTGGCTTCGCGCAGCGCGGCCAGTCCGTCCCGCCAGGCCAGGGCGTCCAAATCCAGGTTCCAGGGCCCGTTCTCGCCGAACGCACCGAAGTCCCGGTCGCTCCCCGTCGACTCCCGCTGCGAGCCCCCGGCCGCGCCCCGAGCGGCATCCTGCGCTGTTTCCCGCGTCGTCACACGCACCCCATCGACCCGCCGGCGCCCGCCAGGATAGCGCGGCGGGGGCGGCCGGATCCGGGGGCCCACGGTATGATCCTCGCTCCGCTGGCCCCGCCCGCGCGCAGACCACCGCCCCACCCGGGGGCACGGCTGCGACGCCGGCGCGAGAAGGAGGTGGCGTGCCGGCCGCTGCGAGCGATTCGATTCAGTCCCCCACTTCGGATGCTTCGAGCCTCCCCTTGACTGCCGAGGAGGAGCGGTTCGCGGTCTTTCCCGGCGCCCAGGCACCAGATCGCCGTCACACCGTGGACGCCGACGGCCTGCAGGTGGCCGTCCACGAGTGGGGCGACGAGGGTGCCCCCGTCCTGCTGCTGGCCCACGGCGGCTTCGACTTCGCCGCCACCTACCACGTCTTCGCCCCGCTCTTGGCGGCGGGCGGCTATCGGGTGGTGGCCTGGGACCAGCGCGGGCACGGGGATTCGCAGCACCCGGTGCTCTACTCCTGGGACGCCGACGCGCGCGACGCCCTGGCCGTGCTGGACGCCACGACCCAGGAACCGGCGGTCTTCGTGGGACACTCGAAGGGCGGCTCGCTGCTGACGCACCTGGCACACGCGTGTCCGCACCGGGTCCGCGCCCTGGTGAACATCGACGGGCTGCCCTCCAAGATGATCCACCGCGACGTGGCCGATCACGAGCGCACGCGCCTGTTGGCGAACGATCTGGCCAGCTGGCTCGACCACCGGCGCCGGGCCGCCTCCAAGAGCCGGCGGCCGGGCACCCTCGAGGAGCTGGCGCGGCGCCGCGCCCGCATGAATCCGCGCCTGAGTCACGAGTGGCTCTGCTACCTGGTGAGCCAGGGCGGCACCAAGAGCGCAGACGGCTGGCGCTGGAAGATCGATCCGACGCTGCGCATGGGCGGCTTCGGCCCGTGGCGCCCCATCTGGGCCACCCAGCGCCTGCCGGGCTTGAGCGTGCCGCTGCTGGGCATCTTGGGGATGATCCACGAGGAGATGGGCTGGGACACCACGCCCGAAGACCTGGCGCCCTACCTGCCCGCGCGCGCGCGGATCGTGCCGTTCGACGACGCCGGCCACTTCGTCCACATCGAGCAGCCCGAAGCGGTGGCCGAGCTGGTGCTGGAGTTCCTGTCGTGAGCGCCGCCACCCTGATCCACGCCCGTTCAGAGCTGGCCCTTCACGCGCTACGGGGCGGCGAGGGGCGCCCCCTGCTCTGCCTCCACGCCCTGGGCGAGTGCACCCCGACGACGCTGCCCGAAGCGCTCTCCGGCTGGCCGGGGCCCGTCTACGGGCTCGACTTCACCGGCCACGGCCAGTCGACCCTGCCCCGCGGCGGGGGCTACACGGCCGAGCTGTTGATGGGCGATGCCGACGCGGCCGTGGCCGAGCTGGGCCCCGTCACCCTGTGTGGCCGCGGCCTGGGCGCCTACGTGGCGCTCCTGTTGGCGGGCGCGCGGCCCGAGCAGGTGCGCGGAGCGATCCTGTGCGACGGGACGGGCCTCGCGGGCGGCGGCCCCGAGCCCACTACGCCGATGCTGGTGCGCACGCCGGCGGTCGACCGCTCGCCCGACCCCCAGGCCCTGATCGAGCTGGCCCGCGACGTGCGGCCGCCCGACTACGCCACCAGCTTCGCCCGCCAGGCCGCCCAGCTCTCGGGCTTGGAAGCGCCGCTCACGGTCGTGGCGCGCGAGCGACCCGATTGGCTCGCATCCGTGGTGGAAGAGCCGGGCGTCGAAGTGGGTTCGCTCGCCCAGGCCCTCGCCCGCTACGCCGCGCTTCCGACCGCGTAGGCCGCGGTTGATCGAGCGACTCGCCGCGCGAGCCGTTCGCCATTCCCGTCTAGATCGCGGCGGGGCTAGGAGCCGGCGAAGAGCTGACGCACGACGTTCGCGATGAGGCGCAGGCCCACGTCGCCTTCGAGGGTCAGGATCGACTCGGGGTGGAACTGCACGGCGGCCAGCGGACGCCCGCGGTGCTCGACCGCCATGACGACGCCGTCCTCGCTCTCCGCCGTCACCTCGAGCTCCTCCGGCAACGCATCCCGCGGCGCGTAGAGCGAGTGGTAGCGCGCGGCCTGGAACTCCGAGGGCAGCCCCTCGAAGAGCGCGCCGCCGAGCACCCGCACCCGCGTCGGCTTGCCGTGCACCGGCACGGGCAGCACCGCAAGCTCGCCGCCGCAGAACTCCACCAGCCCCTGCAGACCGAGGCAGACGCCGAAGACCGGCAGATTCCGCTCGGCCACTGCCGCCAACGTCCCGGCGACGTCGAAGTCGCGCGGCGCACCGGGCCCGGGCGAGAGCACCACCCCGTCCGGGGACAGCGCGTCGAGATCCTCCGGAGGAAAGCCCGCCCGCCACGTCACCACCTCGGCGCCGGTCTGGCGCAGGTAGTTCGCCAGCGTGTGCACGAACGAGTCCTGGTGATCCACCAGCAGCAGGCGTCGCCCCGCACCGACGCCTGCCACCGGGGCCTCGGCGGGCGCGGACGCCGGCTCACCCGCCAGTGCGTCCAGGAAGGCGGAAGCCTTCACCTCGGTCTCGCGCTCCTCGGCCTCGGGGTCCGAATCGAAGAGCAGCGTCGCGCCGGCCCGCACCTCGGCGGCGCCGTCCTTCACCCGAATCGTGCGCAGGGTGAGCCCGGTGTTGAGACTGCCGTCGAATCCGATCACCCCCACCGCGCCCCCGTACCAGCGGCGGGGCGTCTTCTCGTGGTCCTCGATGAACTGCATCGCCCAGGCCTTGGGTGCACCGGTCACCGTCACCGCCCAGGCGTGGGCCAGGAAGGCGTCGAGCGCGTCGAAGCCGGGGCGCAGGACTCCCTCCACGTGGTCGACGGTGTGGATCAGGCGGGAGTAGAGCTCGATCTGGCGACGGGCGATCACCCGGACGCTCCCGGGCTCGCAGATGCGCGACTTGTCGTTGCGGTCCACGTCCGTGCACATGGTCAGCTCCGACTCGTCCTTGCGCGAGTTGAGGAGCGTGCGAATGCGCTCGGCGTCCTCCACGGGCGAGCGACCGCGGGCGATGGTGCCCGAGATGGGACACGTCTCGACGCGCCGCCCGTCGACGCGCACGTACATCTCGGGCGACGCCCCCACCAGAAACTCGCCTTCGCCCAGGTTGGCCAGGAAGGCGTAGGGGGCCGGGTTGGCCGCGCGCAGGCGGCGGAAGAGCGCCGCGGGCGGGGCCGGACAGGCGGCGGTGAAGGTCTGGCTGGGCACCACTTCGAACAAGTCGCCGCGCCGGAAGGACTCCTTCGCGAGTCGCACGCCCTCGGCGTACTCGCCCGGCGCGTGGTCCCCGCGCGAAGCCGGCGGCGGACCGGGTGCGAAGGGCTGCGGTGCGGTCGTGCGCGGCAGCCCTGCGGTCGCCCCACCGCCTGCGAAGAACTCGTAGCGGCGCCGGCGCGCGTCGCCGCGCTGCCGGTCCACCACCAGGAGCTCGTCCGGCAGGTAGAGCAGCAGGTCCCGCTGGTCGGTCGCGCGGGCCCGCCGCAGCTGCAGCGGCTCGAACTGAAACGCCAGGTCGTAGCCGAACGCCCCGTACAAACCCAGGTGCGGATCGCGGTCGCCGGCGCACAACCGCACCAGCTCGCGCAGCACGGAGAAGACCGAGGGCTGGCGGCTGCGCTCTTCCTCGGGAAAGCGCCCGGCGGGAGCGCGAACCTCGCCCCGGATGCGGTCGCCCTCACGACGGCAGTCGACCACCGCCTCGAGGCCCCCGAGCGGCGCCTCGAAGAACGGGAGCAGCACGCTTCCCCTCTCGTTCAGCGCCTGGAGCCAGAACTGCCGCTCGCGGGCGCCGATCTCGAGCGGGGGGTCGACGAAGCCCAGATCGAAGCGGGTGTAGCGGCCGGGCACCTCCATACCGGAGGACAGCAGGATCCCCCGCTGGGTGTCCAGGCGGTCGATCAGGGCTTCGACAGCGGCATCCGCCGCCACGACCTCGTCGGCCTGGCGCACGCCCAGACCGCCGGCCGTGCGAAACGCGCCGGCCTCCTCGCGGTCGATCGCTCCCATGCCACCCCCTGCCCAAGCCGTTGCGCGCCAAGGATACGGCCTGAGCCGTTCCCCGGCCGACCCGTTGCCCCCTGGGGATCAATCGGTCTCAGGAGAAACAACGGGGGGTTTGTGACGGATGCCCGGCGGCCGATAATCCCATTATATGGAGAGCCGGCCCCCCAGCCCTCCGGCGCTTCCGGAGAACACCCCTGCCCCCGAGTCGGTGGCCGTCGCCCGACTTGTCGCTCGGATTTCGCGCACGCTGCTGGCGCTCCCCGGGGACCAAGCGGGCAAGGCAGTTCGCCAAGGCCTGGAGGACGCGGCCCTTCAGCTCGGCGCCGACCAAGCCAATCTCTTCGTGCTCCACCCGGACGCGCCGGAGCGCGCCGAGCGCTTCGTCTGGACCCGCGACGGCCGACCGCCGCCCCCCGCCGAGGGCGACCGCAACCCGGACCGCTTCCCGTGGAGCCGCGACCAGCTGCGCAAGCACGGGGTCATGGCGGTCGCCGACGTCACCCGGCTTCCGCGCGAGGCGGGTCCGGAACGGGCCAGCTTCGATCGCCGCGGCGTTCGAGCGGCTCTCGGCCTGATCGTGCGTCCGGGTCCCTTCGCCACCTACGTCAGCTTCGAGTGCCATCACAGCCCCCGGGATTGGTCGGACGACGAGATCACGCTGCTGCGCCTGGTGGCGGAGGTACTCACCAACGCGATCCTGCGGCGCGACATGGAAGCCGCCCTGCGGGAGAGCGAAGAGCGATTCCGCGCGCTGGCCGAGCACGCGGCGGACCTGGTGGCCGAACTGGATGCCACCGGTCGGCTCCTCTACCTGAGCCCCAGCTTCCGCGAGATCCTGGGCTTTCCCGTCGAGCAGTTGCTGGGGCGGGACGCCTTCCCCTTGCTCCACGAAGACGACCGCGAACGCGTGCGCCACGAGCTCGCGCGCACCCTCGGCAGCTTCGCGCCCGCGCGGGCCGTCTTCCGCATCCAGAACCGGGCCGGCGAGTGGCGCTGGAACGACGTCACCGGCCGGGCCTACGAGACGGCCTCGGGCGAGGTCCGGGTCGTCGTGCTGGGCCGCGACGTCACGGAAGAACGCGAGCTGGAGCAGCGCCTGGCGCGGCAGCTCGACGCCGAGCTCGACCTGAACCGACTCTCCCGACGCTTCCTGGCGGTCGACAACGAGGGGCTCGATGCGGCACTGCGGGAGGAGCTCGAGTGGGCCGCGCGGCTGGCCGGCGCCGACCGGGCCTTCTTGATGGCGGTCGACGCCCCGCGCCCCACCCTCGTCGGCGTGTGGGAGTGGAAGCTCACCGAAGACCCGCCTCTGACGCCGCGGAATCTCGTGAACTTCACCGCCGACTACCCGTGGCTCGCTCGGCAGATCCGCGAGGAAAGGCTGGTGCACCTGCCCACGCTGGACGCGCTGCCGCCCGAAGCCGCGGCGGAACGGCGGGCGTACGAAGCCCGCGGCATGAACTCGGTCTTGGGCATCCCCGTCCACCCCTCCGGCGACTTCATGGCGTTCCTCTCGTTCCAGTGCAAGCGCGAGCGCCAGAACGAGCCCTGGCCCGAGAGCCTGGTGGCGAAGCTGCGGCTGATCGCCGGCATCTTCGCCAGCGCCGTCCAGCGCCAGCGCGCCGAGCGGGCCCTGTCCGTCCAGCTCTCGCACCAGCAGCGCATCGCAGCGCTCTCGCGAGGTTTCATCGACCGCGACGGGCCCGCGCTCGACGACGCCATCCGCGAGGGGCTCGAATCCGTCGCCGCGATCGCCCGGGCCAACCGCGCCACCCTGGTCGCGCTCACCCCGACCACGGCGCGCTGGGCGGAGACCTTCGAGTGGAGCGACGGGTCGCTGCCCCCCGGCGACCGCCAACTGACCGAGGCCGACCTGACCGACCACGTCATCGCGACGCGGGCGCTGGTGCACGAGGTGCCCATCGTCATCTCCGCCCGCGAGCAGGCACCGGACGGCGCACTCGCAGAGGACATGGAGCGCCGGGGCGTAGGCGCAGCCGCCGCAATTCCGGTGCGAAGCGCGGATGCCTTGCTCGGCGTGCTGGTCATGGAGCGCAGCCGCCGCACGGTGCGCTGGTCGGACGATCACGTCATGCTGCTGCGCCTGGCGGCGGACATCTTCGCCGGTGCCCTGCGGCGCAAGTCCGCGGAGGCCGAGAGGAGTCGCCAGCAGGATTTCGAGGCGCGAGTGGCTGCCCTCTCACGTCGGATCATCGCGCTCGGCGCCGGCGAGCTCGACGAGGGCATCCGAACCACCGTCGCCGAGGCGGCGGAAATGGCCCAGGCGGACCGCGCGGTACTGGTGGCGCTCGATCCCACCAAGCCGACCTCCGTCAACGTCTACGAGTGGTGCGGGGACGGGGTCGAACCCGCGCCGATACGCCCCCTGCCCTACGCGTTCGCCCGCTTGTCGAAAGGCTTCGAGGTGAACATCCCCGACGTGAGCGCGCTGCCCCCCGAGGCCACCGAGGAGCACGAAGAGCTGTCGGCTCGCGGCGTCCGCTCGTGCCTGGCCCTGCCCATCTCCACTCGCGCGGGCCTGATCGGGTTCCTGGGCTTCGAATGCATGCGCACCAGCCGCCGCTGGTCGGAACAGGACATCACGTTGCTGCGGCTGATCGCGGCCATCTTCGCCAGCGTCCTCCGGCGCAAGCGCGCCGAGGAGGCACTCGCCCAGAGCCAGCAGCAGCTCACCCAATCGCAGAAGATGGAGGCGGTCGGGCGCCTCGCCGGCGGGATCGCCCACGACTTCAACAACCTGCTGATGGTGATCTCCGGCCACGGCGAGTCGCTCGTGGATCGTCTGGCGGGCCTCGACCCGAACGCTCGCGAGGACGCCCGGGAGATCCAACACGCGGCGCAGCGGGCCGCCTCCCTGACCCGCCAGCTGCTGGCCTTCAGCCGCCAGCGCCTGGTGGCCCCCGCGTATCTGGACCTGAACGAAGTGATCGCGGGCATCCAGGAGATGCTGGCGCGCTTGCTGGGCGAGGACATCGAGCTGGTGCTCGAGGCGGATCCGGGGCTGGGCTCCGTGCGCGGCGACCGCCACCAGCTCGAGCAGGTCCTGGTCAACCTGGCCGTCAACGCGCGCGACGCCATGCCCCACGGCGGCTGCCTGCGGATCAAGACCTCTCGCTCTACCCTCGACGCCGACACCGCCCGGCACGTCGGCGCGCCGGCGCCCGGCTCCTACGTCCAGCTCTCCGTCCGCGACACCGGCTTCGGCATGGACGAGGACACGCGGGCGCGCGTCTTCGAGCCGTTCTTCACGACCAAGGAGCCGGGACGCGGGACCGGCCTCGGCCTCTCGATCGTCTACAGCGTGGTGCAGCAGAGCAGCGGCGCCATCGAGGTGGAGACCAGCACGGAGACCGGCACCACGTTCCACGTCTACCTCCCGGAGGCGACCACCCAGCCCGATGCCGTCGCCGCCCCCGACGTGGCCAAGACGAGCCCCAAGGGCTCCGCCACGGTGCTGCTGGTGGAGGACGAGCCGGCCGTGCGACGCCTGGTCCGCCGCACGCTGTCGGAACACGGCTACCGGGTCATCGAGGCGGGAGACGGGACCGAGGCGCTGGCCCACGGCAACGAGGAGCTCGGGCTGCTGGTCACCGACGTCGTGATGCCCCGGATGGGGGGCATCGAGCTGGCCGAACGACTGCGCGCGCAGCAACCCGGCCTGCCCGTGCTGTTTCTCTCGGGCTATCCCCGCGAAGAGCCCGAGCGCCGCGGCACCGCGCCGGTTCCCGGTGCGTTCCTCCAGAAGCCCTTCTCCAGCGAGGAGCTGCTGGACTCGGTCCGGGGTCTGCTCGAGCGAGGTTAAGTACGCGGTTGCCAAGGGGCGGGACGCCGGTCACCCTGACGCTCGGGGGGCCGCCCTTGATTCAACTCGATGCGGTGAGCAAGCACTACACGCCCGACGTGGCGGCGGTGGACCGGGTGTCGTTCGAGGTGGCCGAGGGCGAGACGCTGGTGCTCTTGGGCGCGTCCGGGTGCGGCAAGACCACGACGCTCAAGATGATCAACCGCCTGGTGGAGCCGAGCGCGGGGTCCATCCACATCGCGGGTGAAGACGCGCGCTCGCTGCCGGCCCACGAGCTGCGGCGCCGCATCGGATACGTGATCCAGGGAGTCGGCCTCTTCCCCCACTGGAGCGTGGCGCGCAACATCGCCGCCGTCCCCGAGCTCCTCGGCTGGGATTCGGCCCGCATCGCGGCGCGCGTGGACGCGCTGCTCGAGCTCGTGAACCTGCCCCCCGACGACTTCCGCAGCCGCGCCCCCCACGAGCTCTCGGGGGGACAACGGCAGCGCGTGGGCGTCGCCCGGGCGCTGGCCGCCGAAGCCACCATCGTGCTGATGGACGAGCCCTTCGGCGCCTTGGACCCGCTGACCCGGGACGACCTCCAGCAGGAGCTGGTGCGCATGCGCGAGCAGCTCGGCCTGTCGATCGTGCTGGTCACCCACGACGTCAGCGAGGCCCTGCTGCTGGCCCACCGGATCGCCGTCATGGATGCCGGGCGCGTCCTCCAGGTGGGGACGCCCGGCGAGCTGTTGGCCGCGCCCGCCGATCCCCAGGTCACCCATCTGTTGGAGACGCCGCGCCGCCAGGCCCGGCGGCTGCGCGAACTCGTCGGGCCGGAGGCCTCGTGACGGGCTTGGGCGAGGAGCTGGCCCGGCTGCCCCTGTACGGCGGGAGCCACGTGCTGCTGACCCTGGCCGCCCTCGGCACGGGGATCGCCATCAGCGTGCCGCTGGCCCTGGTCGTCGTGCGCATCCGCCCGTTGGCGGGCCCGGTGCTGGCGGTGGCCAGCGTGATCCAGACGATACCCAGCCTGGCGCTGTTGGCGTTGATGGTGCCGTTGCTCGGCCGCATCGGCATCGTCCCCGCGCTGGTGGCCTTGGTCCTCTACAGCGTGCTGCCGATCCTGCGCAACGCGGTCACGGGCCTGCTCGAGGTCGATCCGGACGTGCTGGAAGCCGCGCGCGGCATGGGCATGACCGACGCCCAGATCTTGCTGCGCGTTCGACTTCCCCTGGCGCTGCCGTTTCTGGTCGCCGGCGTGCGAACCGCGGCCGTCTGGACCGTCGGGGTCGCCACGCTGTCGACGCCGGTGGGCGCCACGAGTCTCGGCAACTACATCTTCAGCGGCCTGCAGACCCAGAATACGACTTCGGTCCTGGTGGGCTGCGTCGCGGCGGCCGTGCTGGCCATCGGCCTCGACACCGGCATCCGCCTCTCCGAGGTGGCTCTGGCGCGGCGGCGGCCCCGGCTCGCGCTGGGCCTACTGGCCGGGCTGGGCGCGCTGCTCGTGCTGGCCACGGCGCCGCGCTGGCTGGAGCGTCCGGGTGACGCCGGTCTGCCCGTCGTGCGCGTCGGCACCAAGACCTTCACCGAGCAGTACATTCTCGGCGCCGTCCTCGCGGCACGGCTCGAGGGTGCGGGCTTTCGGGTCGAAACACGGGACAGCCTGGGCTCCACCGTCGTCTTCGACGCCCTGGCCGCCGACGAAATCGACGTCTACGTCGACTACTCCGGGACCATCTGGGCCAACCACATGAAGCGCGAGGACGCACCGGGCGCCGAGCGCGTGTTGGAGGAGCTGGCCCAGTGGCTGGACGCCCAGCACGGCATCCTGTCGCTCGGCCCCCTGGGCTTCGAAAACGCGTACGCGCTGGCCATGCGCCGCGATCGCGCGCAGGCCCTGGGCGTCGACGATCTCGTCAGCTTGGCTCCGGCGACGCCCGGGCTGCGCATCGGCGGAGACTACGAGTTCTTCGCCCGGCCCGAGTGGAAGGCGGTGCGCGACGCGTACGGACTGCGCTTCGACGAGGAGCAGAGCTTCGATTCGACGCTCATGTACGGTGCCGTCGTACAGGGTGAGGTGGACGTGATCAGCGCTTTCTCGACCGACGGCCGCATCGCGGCCTTCGACCTGTTGGTGCTGGACGATCCGCGCCAGGCATTGCCCCCCTACGACGCAGTGCTGCTGCTGTCGCCCGGCGCCCGAGAACGCCCCCGCGTGGTGGCGGCGCTGGAGGGCCTGGTGGGATCGATCTCCGACACCGCCATGCGACGCGCCAATCAGCTGGTGGACCTGGAGAGCCGCTCCGTGCGCGAAGCCGCCGAGAGCCTCGCCCCCGAGTAATGTCAGTAGGGTCTCCGCCCCAACGCGTTGTCAGTTGAAATTCACAAACGGATCGGCTGTCATGTGCGGTCCATGCCGTGCAGTGCCGCCACCGCTCTGCTCTCCCAGGATCGCCGCTGCCGGCGCTTCCAAGCGCGCGCCGTGGCCCGCGGGGGGCGCGTGGGTCACTGGCACATTCCGCACTCCCCCCCAGACTCGATTCCCCAGCCGACGCGAGGCCGTTCGCTGCGCCGGCGTCGTCGCTGAGGAGTTCTCGTGGCTACCGCACCCCGGTCATCGCCCTCGTTTCCGCCGCTGTCCCAGCCCGAAGAGGCTTTCCCGTGCGTGCGTGGAGTCACAGAGTGGCTGTGCCGGGACTTGGATCCGGAAGACGGCGTCGCCCAATCGATGCCGGACGCCAGTCCCACCAAGTGGCACTTGGCCCACACCACCTGGTTCTTCGAGACTTTCCTGCTGGAGACGTTCGACCGGGCCTTCGCCCCCTTCCACCCGGACTTCCGCTTCCTCTTCAACTCGTACTACAACGCCGTCGGAGCCCGTCACGCGCGGCCGGAACGCGGGCTCTTGACGCGCCCCACGTGGCCGGAGGTTCTGGCCTACCGCGCCCACGTGGACGAACGCGTCGCGACGGTGATGGCGCGCCTCGACGGCGACGAGCGAGAGCGGGCCCGTTCGATCCTCGAGCTGGGCCTGCACCACGAACAGCAGCACCAGGAACTGGTCCTGACGGACCTGAAGCATCTGTTCGCGCAGAACGTGCTCGGCCCCGCCTACCGCTCGCCGCTGGCCGCCGGGCCGGCGAAGGCCGAGAGCCTGCGGTGGATCGGGATGCCCGAGGGCCTGCGCCGCATCGGACACGCGGGCCCGGGCTTCGCCTTCGACAACGAGAGCCCGTCGCACCGCCGCTTCCTCGGCGCCTTCGCGCTTTCCGACCGACTCGTCACCAACGGCGAGTACCTGGACTTCGTCGAGGCCGGCGGCTACCGCACCGCGAGTCTGTGGTTCGACGTAGGCTGGCAGCGGGTGTGTGAAGACGGCTGGGAGCTGCCCCTCTACTGGCGACGCACGCCGGGCGGGCTCGAGGAATTCACGCTGGCCGGTTGGCGCGAGCTGGCCCTGGGCGAGCCCGTCTCCCACGTGAGCTACTTCGAGGCCCAGGCGTTCGCGACCTTCGCCGGGGCCCGCCTCCCCACCGAGGCCGAGTGGGAGGTGGCCGCCCGAACCGTGCCCGTGGCCGGCAACTTCATCGACTCGGGCCGGGCGCATCCACAGGCCGCCGGCCCGGAGCAAGAACTCCGTCAGCTCTTCGGCGACGTCTGGGAGTGGACCCAGAGCGACTATGCGCCCTATCCCGGCTACCGCTCCGCCGAAGGCGCTCTGGGTGAGTACAACGGCAAGTTCATGTGCGACCAGCGTGTGCTGCGCGGCGGCTCGTGCGCGTCGTCGTCCTCCCATTTGCGGGCGACCTACCGCAACTTCTTCTATCCGGCCGACCGCTGGCAGTTCTCGGGCATCCGCCTGGCGAAGGACCTCTCGTGAGCGAACCCGCGATTCCGTTGCACGATCTCCACCCCGAGCCCGACGACTTCCGGTCGGAGGTGATGGACGGCCTGCGCGCATCACCCAAAACGCTGCCCTGCAAGTACTTCTACGACGAGCGCGGCTCGCAGCTCTTCGACCAGATCTGCGAAGCCGACGAGTACTACCCGACCCGCACCGAGGTGCAGATCCTCCGCGACCACGCCGACGAGCTGGGTGCCGCCTTGGGACCGGAGTGCGCCGTCGTCGAGTTCGGAAGCGGCAGCAGCACCAAGACGCACCTGCTGCTGCGGGCGCTGACGGAGCCCGTGGCCTACGTCCCCGTCGACATCTCTCGCGAGCACCTGATGCAGGCCGCGCGGCGCCTCGCCATGGCCTTTCCGGACCTGCCGGTGCGGCCCGTCTGCGCAGACTTCACGGGCGAGCTCAGCCTGCCGGCCCTCGCCCGTGAGCCCCGTCGCACGATCGTGTTCTTCCCCGGCTCTACGATCGGCAACTTCGCGCTCGAGCCGCGCCGCACGCTCCTGGCTCGGATTGCGCGGCTGACCGGCCCCGGTGGCGGACTGCTGATCGGCATCGACCTCAAGAAGGACTCCGCCACCCTCGAGCCCGCCTACAACGACAGGGCGGGAATCACCCGGGATTTCAACCTGAACCTCCTGCACCGCATCAACCGCGAGCTGGACGGCGACTTCGACACCGACAGCTTCACGCATTCCGCCTTCTACAACCAAGACCAGGGCCGCATCGAGATGCACTTGGTGAGCGGAGCCGAACAGACCGTCTCCATCGGTGACGACTCGGTCGCCTTCGAGAAGGGCGAGAGCATCCGCACGGAGTGTTCCTACAAGTTCGCCGTGGACGAGTTCGGCGCTCTGGCCTCCGAGGCCGGATTCCGCCTGGAAGCGACCTTCTCCGACCCTCTTCAGCGGTTCGCCGTCCTCTGGCTCGAGACCCAGGCGTGACTCGGGCCCGGCTCGCGTGGGCCGCTTGGGCGATCGGGCTGCTGGTCGCCGGGGCCGCGCCGGCTCAGGAGCTCGGGCCCCTCGAGATCGGGGGCCGCAACACCCTCAACCTCTCGGGCTCGGTGAACACGACCACGGTCGGGGATTCCACCAACGGCGACCTCTCGATCCTGCTCGCGCACGTGACCCAAGACGCGCGCCACGAGTTCGGCGTGGGCGTCACGATCTCCGGTTTCGCCAGCGACGATCTGGACAGCATCTTCTACACGCCGTTCCTGTCGTATCGCAGGAACTCGGGCTTCTTCGGGCCCGAGCGCAACGCGCTCGTCTATCTCGGATTGCAGCTCGGCGTGCAGGTCGCCGACCTGGACGACCGACCGCGGCAGACGGACGCCGCCGGCGGCGTGCGGATCGGCCTCGAGTACTACTTCACGCCCCGCGTCGCGGTCTACGGCGAGGACACGCTGACGGTCAGCGGGGATCCGCGCGACAACGACGGCGCTTCGGTCTCGAATCGCGTCGCCCTGGGCCTGCGCGTCGTCTTCTAAAACGGATCGGGCCGGGTCCCCGCACGGCGGAGAACCCGGCCCGACGAACGCGATCTGCGGCTAGTAGAGGATCACGCCCCGGGCGTTCACGCCCTTGATCATGTCCTCGATGGCCTGCGGCGCCTCGGAGATCGAGTAGGTGTTGGTCACCATGTCGTCGAGGTTCAGCTTGCCGCGCTGGTACAGGCTCAGCAGCATGGGGAAGTCGTGCTGCGGGTTGGTGTCGCCGTAGAAGCTCCCCATCACGCGCTTGCCCTCCATGGACAGCATGAGCGCGTTGAACGGAACCTGGTCGGTGAGCTTGCCGACACCCACGATGATGACGTTGCCGCCGCGGCGCGCCGAGGCGTTCGTCTCCAGCATGAGCTGCGGAATGCCCACGGCCTCGAACGCGTAGTCGACCCCGTGGCCGTCGGTGAGCTCCTTGCAGGCCATCGGGCCGTTGTCCTTGCTGGTGTTCACCACGTCCGTGGCGCCGAACGAGCGCGCCATCTCCAGCTTGTTGTCGGCCAGGTCGAGAGCGATGATGCGATCGGCGCCGGCGAGGCGCGCGCCCTGGATGATGGACAGGCCGACGCCGCCGCAGCCGTAGACGGCCACGGTCGAACCCGGAGTCACGCCCGCCGTGTTGATGGCGGCGCCCACGCCCGTCATCACACCGCAGCCCACGAGGGCGGCCTTGTCGAGCGGGATGTCCTTGGCGATCTTCACGCAGCTGATCGCCGGAACGACGGCATACTCGGCCATGCAACCCAGGAACTGCATGACGCCCAGGTCGTTGCCGTCCTGCTTGACCCGGGCCGTTCCGTCCAGCATGCGGCCGTTGGGAGCTCCGACCCGACAGAACTGAGGTTCCTTCTGGTTGCAGTGGAAGCACTCGCCGCAGACCGGCACGAAGGAGAGAACGACGTGGTCGCCCTTCTCGATCCCAATGACGCCCGGCCCCACCTCTTCGACCACACCGGCGCCCTCGTGGCCCACCACCAGGGGCAGGGGGAGCGGCAGCGTGCCGTTGATCACCGAGAGGTCGGAGTGGCACACACCGGTGGCGGCCATCTTGATCTTCACCTCACCGGCCTGGGGCGGGTCGAGGGTCACTTCCTCGACGGAGTACTTATCCAAGGATTGGACGACCAGAGCCTTCATCGGGCGGTTTCTCCTGTGTCGGCGCGGCGACGCGCGCGGGATGTCTTCTGGCCCCGCGCAATCCCCAGCGGCGAAGCGTGCGGCCACCCGGATTGGCCGGGCCTGTTACATATAGGAGGGTTGCGAAGCCGCGGCCAGCGGCAACACGCGCCCCGAACCGCGTCAAAGTCGCAGCTCCGATGCAAACGCCCCGGATCCGTTGGCGATGGGCGATCCGGCCCCGCGGTGGCGCCGTGAAGCGCGGAAGACGCATCGCGCTGGCCGCGATCGGGGTCCTGACGCTGCCCTTCGCCATCGTGGGTGGGCTGCTGCTCTACGCCAGTTCACTCGATGAGCCGTACGCATTTGACCGCTCGGTCGCATCCCGGGTCAGCGTGTCGCCGGCGGCTCCCCTGGTTCCCGGCCCGGGCCTTCCCGCCGAGCTCCCGCTCGGCCGCTCCAACAACAACCTCGACCTGGCCGTGTTCGACGGGCGCACGTTTCTGGCCTTCCGCACGGCGGCCCATCACTGGGCGACGGACTCTGCACGGATCGTGGTCGTCTCCAGCCGCGACCGCGTTCACTGGACGCGCGAGGCGGAGTTCGACCTGGAGTCGCGCGACCTGCGCGAACCGCGGCTCTTGGTCACCCCCGAGCGCATCGCGCTCTTCTTCTTCGAGGCCGAGGACCGCGCCACCGGCTTCGCCCCGTTGCGCATCCGCACCGCCGACCGCCAGCCGTCGGGCGTGTGGACGGCCTCGCGCCCGCTGTTCGAGCCGGGGCACGTGGTCTGGCGCACCAAGTGGCGCGACGGGCGCGCGTGGATGAGCGTCTACCGGGGGACGGCCCTCTACACCGATCTCGGCAACGCGGGAGCGACCCGACTGCTCGTTTCGCCCGACGGACGCGAGTGGCGCTCGGTCTCCGGGGACGAATCGCCGATCCAGGCCAGCGGCACGTCCGAGTGCGCCTTCGAGTTCGACGACGCCGGCAATCTGCTGGCGCTGGTGCGGGTGGAAGCGCGCGGCGCACTGGTGTGCACGGCGCCCGCCTCGAACCTGGAGAGCTGGGAGTGCGACGCGACTCCCTATCGCCTGGACTCCCCGCTCTTGTTCCGACACGACGGTGCCTTCTTCGCCTTGGCGCGCCGGAGCCTGGGTGGACCGCTGGACCGCCAGCAGCGCTGGCTCCCCGACCCGGTCGAGCTCCTCTGGTACCAGCTCCGCTACTGGTTCTCGCGCAAGCGCACCACCCTCTACCAGCTGCACGCCGACTCGCGCCGGGCCGTTCCCATCGTGGATCTGCCCTCGAAGGGCGATACGGCCTTTGCCGCCGCGCTGCCGAACGGCCCGGACCGCTACTGGGTCGCCAACTACACGGCGCCCCTGGACGGCCCGGACTGGCCCTGGATGATCAGCCAGGCCACCGGTACGCACATCGTCTCGCTGGAGCTGGCGATTCGCGCAGCGGTTCAGGACTCGGGCGCGTCGGGCTCGGGCTCGGCTTCCACCGAACGCCCGATGCGGCGCGCCACGGCGATGCCGATGGCCAGAACCACGACCCCGACGGCGGCCACGACGATGATGCGCGCCGAGTCACCGCGGGCCAGCGAATCGCCGAACACGCTGTAGAGCGTGGTGCGCGGGACGAAACCCAGGGCCACGGCCACCGCAAAGGCCAGAGTCGACACGCCCGACAGGCCCGCGGCGGCGTGCACCGGCGTGAGCGCGGATACCGGTAGCGCCGTGTAGAGACCCAGCCAGGCCGCCCCGCGCCGCCGCAGGTAGGCGTCCAGCCGGGCCAGGCGCCCGTGCATGCGCTTGGCCACCACCTCGCGCCCCAGCCCCCGCGCCATGCCGAACGTGACCAGCGCGCCCAGCGTGCAACCCAGGCTGCCCCAGACGATGCCCCCCAACACCCCGAACAGGAGGCCTCCCGCACTCATCACGACCCAGGAAGGCAGCAGCAGGAACGGCCGCAGGGCCGCGGCCGTGACGAAGCCGGCCGGGGCCAGCCAGCCCAGGCTCTCGATGCGGGCGCGGAGGGACTCGGGGTCGAGATCGATGCCGCCGCTGGAGCGAACGGTGAGCGCCACGCCCAGCCCCACCACCAGGGCCAGCGTCGCCACGATGCGGGCGATCCAGGGCGAACGCGACGCCGGAGCGGACACCTCCGGCCCGCTCACGAAGCGCCCCGGCTGCGGGTCGCGACGGCGAGCCACTCTGCTCGACGGGAATCGGTCACCTTTCGAATCCCCACTGCTTCTACGCGATCCAAGTCACCCGCGGCGTCGCAGCGCAGGAGCCAGCTTTCCACTCCTTGGCTCATCCCTGGCTCATCCCGGCACATCCTTCGCTCACGTCGTCTCGATCGTGTCGCTTCCGTCGCCCGCCGCGAGTGTATCCAGGCACCGGGGGGCCGGCCAACGAGCCTCTGAAAGCGGCGCCGCTTTTCGCCATACTTCGTCGCACCGAACGGTGCGACGAAGGAGGCCCCATGGTCGAAATCGAAGGCGTGTACGAGGGCGGGCTGCACACGCGCGCCCGCCACGGGCCCTCCGGCAGCGAGATCGAAACCGATGCGCCCGTGGACAACCACGGCCGCGGCGAGGCCTTCTCTCCCACCGACCTGGTGGCGGCGGCAGTCGGGAGCTGCATGCTGACCGTGATGGGCATCGTGGCCGCGCGCCACCACTGGCCGTTGGTGGGCGCGCGCTTTCGCGTCGAGAAGCACATGGCCGCGGCGCCCGTGCGCCGCATCGCGCGCCTGGTGGTGGAGTTCACCCTGCCGGAGGGCCTCCCGGAAGCGGCGCACAAGCCTCTGGAGCGCGCCGCCCATACCTGCCCCGTCCACCAGAGCCTGCACCCGGACGTGGAGGTCGACGTCCGCTTCCGGTGGCCGGAGTCGGCCGGAGCCCCCGCCCCGGCGCAGTAGGCCCTCGCCCTAGGGCCGCTCGGAGAGGACTCGGTGGTAGACGCCGGATGCGACGAAGAGCGCCAGGAGATCCGCGTCCACCTTTCCGTCGCGCGCTTCCATGTGCAGGATGTCGAGCGCGCGCTCCGGCGTGAGCGATGACTTGTAGGGCCGGTCCCCGGCCGTCAGCGCATCGAAGATGTCGGCGATGGTCATGATGCGCGTCTGAACGGGAATCGCTTCGCCGCGCAGGCCCCGCGGATAGCCGCTGCCGTCGAGCTTCTCGTGGTGCCCGTAGGCGATCTCCGCCACCTGGGAGAGATCGTGCGTCCACGGGATCTGCTCCAGGAAGCGGTGCGTGATGGCCACGTGCGATTCGATCTGAGCGCGCTCGGCCGGGTCCAGGCTGCCGCGCTCGATGCGGACGAAGTGCAGCTCGTCGGGCTCGAGCAGCGGCACCTCACGGCCTTCGACGCGGTAGCGCGCCTCCGCCACCTCGGCCAGGCGCTCGGCCTGGTCTTCCGGCAGCACCCGCGGTTCGTTGGCCAGCCGCACGGCCCGCTCGAAGGCCTCGAGGCGCTCGAGCTCGGCGGCCTGCTCGGCGCGCAGCCGCTTCTCGAACAGCTCGAACCCGCTGGGCCCGTTCGCCAGCAGATACTCGGCGCGCTGCTCGTGGAAGCGGGCCTGGAGGGCGGCGCGCACCCAGCGAAAGCGGCCGCGGATGCGCTCGTCCAACAGCGGCGGCAGCTTGCGCGCCTTTCCGAGCACGTCCTCGCGCACCCCCACCTTGCCGAAGTCGTGCAGCAACGCGGCGTAGCGAATCTCGCGGAACTGCTCGCGCGAGAACTGGATCGCACGGTGCGGGCGGTCGTGGCTGCGGTCGGCGGCCTCGGCCAGCGCGCAGGTCAGCGACGCCACTCGCAGCGAGTGGCCCGACGTGCTGGGATCGCGCTCTTCGATGGCGCCCACCGCAGCGGTGATGAATCCCTCGAAGAGCCGCTCGATCGACTGATGGAGGCGCCCGTTCTCGATCGAGACCGCGGCCTGGCCGGCGAGCGACTCCACCACGGCCGCGTCGTGCGGCGTGTAGGATCGCACCCACTCGTTCGCGTCGGCCTCGCCGCGCACGCGCGCCTCCGAGGCGCGCTTCGCGTTCATCAACTGCAGCACGCCCACCAACCGGCCCTTCGGTCCGCACATGGGAGTGACGAGCATCGAACGGGCCCGGTAGCCGTAGCGCGCGTCGAAGTCCGCGTTGAACCGGTACGGGGCTTCGTCGGGGATGGCGTAGACGTCGTCGATGCGGAGCGTCTCGAGGGTGGTGGCCGCGTAGCCGGCCAGGCTGGTCGTATCCAGCGGCAGGGAGAAATCGGGCGCGGCGGGTACGTCCAACGAGTCGTTCTGGGTCAGCCGAAACAAGAGGCGCGTCTGTTCGCGCGACTCCTCGGCCAGATAGAGGCTGCCCGCGTCGCTCTGGGTGATGCGGCGGGCTTCGCGCAGAATGCGCGCCAGCAGCCGATCCAGGTCGCGCTCGCGCATGAGGGCGGCGCCCACCTGACTGAGCTCGTGGAGATCGACGGCCGCCTCGCGCGCCCGCTCCGCCGCCAGGAGTTCGCTGCGCCGGCTGGCCGCCAGCTGCAAGGCGGCCCGCAGCACCCGAGCGAAGCCCGTCTCCGACGTGCCCGCGGGCGCATCCAGAAACAGGCGACCGGCCGCCTCCGCCACCTCCGCCGCGCCGGGATCGGAAGCGACCACGACGACCCCCTGCGGCAGGGCCGCCAGGGCCCCCTCCTCTCCGGCGTGGAGGGGGGCGTCCAGCCACAGCACGCCGGTCGCGTCGGCGTGGATGGGCCAGTCCGCGGGCGTCTCACAGGGCTGGTGGGCCAGCCAGGGGGCGTCGGGAATTGGGGGAACCGGGCGATCGGCGGCGTGCCAGAGCACGAGTCCAGGTGTGATTCGGTCGTTCACGCTTTCCGGTATCGGTGGGTTCGCGTGCCAAACTGATCCGAAATCCCCATGGGCGGCGCAGGAAACGCTGCACGACCCGAGGGGATCACGCCTCTCGCGCGCCTCCCGCCGACCCTGGGAACTCGGTGGCCGGACAGGCGTTCCAAGTGGAGAGAAGTCGGAAGGCGCAGGACTCCTTCCCGCACGGCGCCGAGCTTCTCGATGGCGCGCTGGCTGCGGGTGTTGCGGCCGTCCGTCTTGAGCTGGACCCGCAGCGCGTCGTGCTCATCGAAAGCGTGGCGCAGCAGCAGGTACTTGCACTCCGGGTTGAGCTTGGTGCCGTGGTACTCCGCGGCCAGCCACGTGAAGCCGATCTCGACCGCGCGGTGGTCAGGGCGGATGTCCAGGTAGCAGGTGACTCCCGCGGCTTTGCCGCGCTCGAGCGGCACGATCGCGAAGGGGCACCACCCGGGCGCGACGCGCAGCTGGGTGATCTGCTCGCGAAAGCCCTCGGCGGTCAGCGCCGCCGGCGGGAAGTGGTAGACACGCCGCTCCTCCCCAGCGGTCCCGCCCCGCAGAGCGGCTGCTACCCTCGCCCAGCCCGAATCCCACTTCCCCGACGAGAACCATAGAGGAGCTGCGCCCATGGGCAACATGAACCTGGCCGACTGCCTGGACCAGGTCGCGCGCGTTCGCGGAGACGCCGAGGCGCTGGTCCAGGCAAGCGCCCGGATCTCGTGGACGGACGTGGAGCGGCGGGCGGCGGGCGTCGCCGCGTGGCTGGTCGAGCGGGGCTGCAGCCACCAGGGCAAGCTCGCCCTCTACACCACGAATCATCCCGCCTACATGGAAGCCGTGTACGCGGGCTTCAAGGCCGCGCTCGTCCCGGTGAACGTGAACTACCGCTACCGCGAAGACGAGCTGCTCTACCTGCTCGAGAACGCCGACGCCGAGGCGGTGGTGGTGCACGAGGATTTCCTGCCGCGCCTGGCGCGCGTGCGCGACCAGCTGCCCAAGCTGCGGGCCGTCCTGGTGGTAGGCGATACCGGCTCCCCCTCGACGGCCGCCCTGCCGGAGGCCGTCGCCTACGACGAAGCCGCCTCCCATCCGGGACCCGCGCCGGACCGACCGCGCAGCCCTGACGACCTCATGTTCCTCTACACGGGCGGCACCACGGGCATGCCCAAGGGCGTGATGTGGCGTCAGGGCGACCTGTACCAGCGCTTCGGCGGCGGCGGCCTCGCCCCCGCGCCCCCGGACATGGACGCCTTCTGCGCCTGGATCGAGAACCCACCCCAGCGGCTGCGGACGCTGATCGGCCCGCCCCTCATGCACGGCACCGGCTGGTTCACGGCCATGATCGCGTGGCTGACGGGCGGAGCGGTGATCCTGCTGGACGACCCCAAGCGCTTCGATGCCACCGGGTTGTGGGACGTCGTCCACCGCGAGAAGCCGACCGCCATCACGATCGTCGGGGATTCGTTCGGCAAGCCCATGTTGGCCGCCCTGCGCGAGAGCCCCGGGCGCTTCGACCTGTCGAGCATCGCCATGATCGCCTCTTCGGGCGTGATGTGGAGCCAGGAGACCAAGCAGGGCCTGCTCGAGCACCATCCCAGCATGGCCCTGGTCGACTCCTTCAGTTCGTCGGAGGCGGTGGGCATGGGCATGTCCGTCACCACCGCGGCGGGCACCGTGGCGACGGCGAAGTTCCAGCTCTCCGACACGACGCGTCTTTTCGACGAGCAGCTGCAACCGCTCGAAACCCGGCCCGGCGTGCGCGGCCTGGTGGGCGTGGGCGGGCCACAACCCGTCGGCTACTACAAGGACGCCGAGAAGAGCGCGCGCACGTTCGTCCCGGTAGGCGAGCACCGCTTCTCGATCCCCGGTGACTGGGCCGAGGTGAACCCCGACGGCGTCACCCTGACGCTGCTGGGACGGGGATCGGTCTGCATCAACACCGGCGGCGAGAAGGTCTTCCCCGAAGAGGTGGAGGAGGTCTTGAAGCGGCATCCCGGCGTTCGGGACGCGGTGGTGGTCGGCGTTCCCGACGACAAGTTCGGCGAGGCGGTGACGGCCGTGGTCTCGGTCACGCCGGAGGGACTCTCACCCGGCAGCCTGCCGGACTTCGTGAAGGAGAAGCTGGCGGGCTACAAGGCGCCCCGGCAGGTCGTCGTGGTGAGCGAGGTCTACCGCTCGCCCTCGGGCAAGGCCGACTTCAAGCGAACCCGCGCCACGGCGCTGGCCGCGCTCGGCATCGAGGCCTGAGGCCGCGGCCTTGTTCCCGGCGACGCGCGTCGAACTCCGGCCCTTGCGACGAGGCCTCCTGGTCCTGGGGTTGGCCGCCGGCTTCGTCGCGACGGCCGCCGCCGACCAGGGCCTGAACTTCCGCGACGCCGAGCTCTCGGAGGTCGTGCGCGCCTACGCCGACGCGTCCGGCCGGGTCTTCCTGTTCGACGACGCGGTGCGCGGACGCATCACGATCACGACACCCGAGAGCCTGTCCCCGGACGAGGCGCTCGAGGTGCTGCAGGCCGCACTGCTGCTGAAGGGCTTCGCGGCGCTGCCGGGACCCGCCGGCGTGCGCAAGATCGTGCCGCTGAAGGACGCCCAGACGAGCGCGCCGCTTTCCACCCGCGAGCCGGATCCGGAGTCCGAAGAGCTCGTCCTCCTCTTTTCGCGCCTGGAGCACGCGACGGCGAGCGAGGTGGCCGCCGCGCTCGAGCCGCTGGCCGCGAGCGGACTCGTCTTCGCCTACCCCCCCACCAACAGCCTCATCCTCGGTGCCAGCGAGACGCGGCTCCGCCGGTTGCTGCAGGTGTCGAGCGCGCTCGACGCCGCGGCGGCCGAGAATCTGGAGGTCGTGCAGCTGCGCTACCGGCCCGCCACCGAAGCCGCCGACCTCCTGCGCGCGATCGAAGGACCGGAGAACGAACGACGCGCGCAGCCGCTCGCCATGGTGGTCGACGCGCGGACCAACTCGCTGCTCCTGCGCGGGGCGCCCGAACGCATCGAACCCGCGCGCCGATTCCTGATCGAGTTCGACCGCCCGCAGCGCGGCACGGGCCAGCTGCACGTCGTTCCGGTGCGCAACGCCGACCCGGAGGCCCTGGCGACGCTGCTGCTGGCGCTTCGCGACGGGAAGACGGACTCGCCGACGCCGGATGCCGCCCGGGAACTGCGCGGGCGCACCTACACCGTCATCGTGGATGGGCCCACCCGCTCCCTGGTGATCCAGGCCGACGCGGCGACGTTCGAGTACCTGGCCGACGTCGTCGCCGAACTCGACCAGGCGCCCACGCGGGTGGTGGTAGACGTCTTCGTCTCCGAGGTCCGCACCGACGGCGATCGGCGCCTGGGCTTCGACTCGCTGGTACCGCTCACGACGCCCAAGAGCCCGACGGACTTGGTCGCGGTGGCCCTCAGCGAGACCTCCGGCCCGAATGCGCTCGGCCTGCAGGACTTGAGCGGCATCGACCTGTCTGCCGCCGCGGACGCTGCGGCCGCGGCCGGCTTCACCCTGGAGCAGCTGGCCGCGCTCAGCCCGGCCGAGCTGGCGGCGCTGGCGCCCGAGGGCTTCGGAGGGATCGACCCCGCGATTCTCGCGGCGGCCGGCGGCAACGCCGCCAACCGCACGGACGTGGTGGCGTCGTTCACCCGCGCCCCCCTGCTGGTTCCCATCGTGGACGGATCGGGAAACATCGTGAATGTGATCGCCGTCCCGCGCGAGCGCGCCTTCTTGACGGCGCGGGCGGCCTTCACCGAGGTGCGAACGCTGATGCATCCGCACCTGTTGATCACGACGGGAGAAGAGCAGCAGATCGTGGTGGGCGACAACATCCCGATCCCCGTGGCGTCCGGGGATCCGGTGACGACGGGTCGGACCCTCAGGACCACCACCAACATCGAGCGCCGAGACGTGGGGACCGAACTCCGCGTCACGGCGACCGCCGCCCGGGAGGGCCCGATCCGCCTGGAGCTGACGGTCGACGTCACGGGCGTGGCGGCGGCGTCCGTGGCCGGCGACGTCGAGGACGTCGGTCCCACCCTCACGCGCCGAAGCCTGCAGGTGACGGCCAACCTGAACGACGGCGAAGTGGCCGTGATCGGCGGCGCCACGACTCCGCAGTTCCAAACCCAGGTGACCCAGGTTCCCTTCCTCGGGAGCATCCCGATCCTGGGCTTCCTGTTCCGAACCAAGAGCACCGAGCAGCTGGAGTCGCGGGTGCTGATCGCCGCCCAGGCCCGGCGCATCCGCACCCCGGCCGACGCCGTCGCCGAGACGATCCGGCGCCGCCTGGCCGTCGAGCGAAACCTCCACTCGCTGAAGCGCGTGCCGTCCTCGACGCCGTACGCCCTGCGCGTCACCACGCGCGCCGTGGCCGACGACGCCGTCGCGATCGCCGGCGATCTCGCTTCCCTGGGCACGGCGACCATCGTCACGTGGGAGGCCCCGGCCGGACCGCGGCACGACGTCTACCTCTGCGACGTCCAGAGCCTCGCGGCCCTGGGGCCGCTGGCGCTCCAGATCCGCGAACGCGGCTTCGACCCCGAGGTCGTGATCCTGGCCGACGTCGAGCCGGTCTCCGCCGGGGACGCCACTCCGCCCGACACGTCCGATCCGGAGAACTAGACCCCCGCGACGGGAACTCCTTTTCCACCGCGGAAGAACTCCCTTTCCATCCGATCCGTCCTTTCGAGGTGACCCTCCCACGACGCCGATCGCGGCGATGCGGCCACAACCGGCCGTCGTCGCAGGGAAATGCGAGGCCAGCGACCGCGGGTCCGCGCCGCGCGGCCCATTGGGCATCGCCCTTGCTCTCCAGCCGTCCACCTCGCGGCCTCGGGTCGGTCGCTCTCTGGGAAGAGGTGACTGGCAATGTTGCGCTCCTGTGGACTCTGGAATCTCCGCCGCGGACTTCGCGCCGGCGGGGTGGCCCTCGTCGGTCTCTTGTGTGCCGCCCCGGCCCTGGCTCTGCCGGTCAGCCTGACGGTGGACGCCGTGCAGAGCAGCGTTCTGATCGAGATCGTGGTGCCCAACGCTCCGATCGTCGGGACGCTCTCCGGTTCGGACACAATCGGCGTCGCCGGCACGGCCGAGGCGGACGTGAGCTTCGGGGCCACGCCCATGCTCGAGGTCACCAGCGGCGACCTGACGCTCGGCGACTTCGACATCTCCCTCTTGAGCGGCTTCTTCGGCAACGTGGACGTCACTTCCAGCAACCTGGGCAGCGGCATCGCCGGTGGCCCCGCGGCGGGGACGGAAACCCAGCCGGGCAGCTTCGACTTCGACCTGGTGGGCTTCATTCTGTCCATCGACTCCGGCGTGATCGACCTGACCGCCTCGGGGCTGGCCGGCAGCCAGATCGACGACACGACGGTGGATCTCGGGGCCGAGCCGATCGACTTCGTGCTGCCCGCCGCCACCATCGCCACCGTGGATGCCACGCCGCTGCCGGGCGGCGAATTCGATCTCGTCGTGACCATCCCGTTCGAGATCGAGACGAGCCTCGACCAGGTCGAGCAGGAGAATCAGGTCCTCCTGTCCGGGACCATCGTCCTCACCGGCCAGGCGATCCCCGAGCCGAGCACGCTGCTGCTCTTGAGCCTGGGGCTCGGCGGGCTCGCGTACGGCTCGCGGCTGCGGTCCTAGTGTCCCGTTCCAGAAGTTCGGCGTCGAATTGGCTCGTAGACGGCTTCGAATGCAGCCGAAATTCTGGAATGGGGCACTAGTTTCAAACGAGGGGCGGCGACGCCGCCCCTCGGCCCTGCCCGGCGCTACTCTCGCGCCATGTCCGAACCCGACTCCGCCGCGCGGGGCCCGCTGGACGGC
>JAKSBN010000023.1 GCA_022361175.1 Pseudomonadota bacterium
AGGGAGTTCGACGGCTTGCGAACCGCTTCCCGGTGCGGGGGGCTGGCACGCGCCTTGCTCCTGAATCTCTCCGCGCACCCAGCGGGAGGGGAGTGTGGGAAGCGAACTCTACATCGGCGTCTCCGGGGCCGTCGCCCGGCTGCGAGAACTGGACGTGGTCGCCAACAACCTGGCCAACGCCCAGACCACCGGCTTCAAGCGCGACGGCACGCTCTTCGACGCGGTGCTGCAATCGGCGCTCGATCGCTCGGACGGCTCTCGGGTCGCGGGCGCCGCCGCCCGCAGCTTCGTCTCGCCCGAGCGGCCCTACACCGACTGGACCCCCGCCGGCGCCGAGCGCACAGGCGCGTCCACCGACGTGGCCATCGAAGGGCCCGGCTTCTTCGAGGTCTTGACGCCCGACGGCCCGCGCTACACGCGCCACGGCGCCTTTCACGTGAACGCCGAAGGCACCCTGGCGACGGCCGACGGCTACGCGGTCCTCGGCGAGGGCGGCCCGATCGAGGTGGGGGCGGCGGCCATCGAGATCGCACCGACCGGCGAGGTGCGGGACGCGTCAGGCGCGATCCTGGGCCGGCTGCGCGTGGTGGAGTTCGAAGACCTGTCGATTCTGCAGAAGCAGGGAGGCAGCCTGGTGGCGGCCGAGGGCGAGCCCACCGGAGTTCTGCCACCGCGTCTGATCCCGGAGTCGCTGGAGAGCTCCAACGTCGACACCACCAAGGAGATGGCGGCCCTGGTCGTGCTGCAGCGGTCGTTCGCGGCGGCCATGGAGACGATCCGGGCCGACGACCGCATCACCGCGCGACTGCTTCAGGAGGTGACCCAGTGAGAGCGCTCTTTACCGCAGCAACCGGCATGGACGCCCAGCAGATCCGCATCGACGCCATCGCCAACAACCTGGCGAACGTGAACACCACGTCCTTCAAGTCCAGCCGCGCCGAATTCCAGGATCTCTTCTATGAGACCCTGCGCGCTCCCGGCGCGGAGTCGGCGGACGGCTCGGTCCTGCCCACGGGCGTGCAGGTGGGTCACGGTGTCCGCTTCGCGGCCACCAGCCGCGTCTTCTCCCAGGGCGACCGCGTCAACACCAGCGGCAGCCTCGACCTGGCCGTGGACGGCGACGGCTTCTTCGCCGTGCAGAAGCCGGGCGGCGAGACGGTCTACACCCGCGACGGCAGCTTCAAGCTGGATGCAAACGGTCAGGTGGTGACGGCGGCGGGCTACCCGCTGATTCCGGCCATCAACATCCCCATCGATGCCACCGAGATCACGATCCTCCCGGACGGGACGGTCTCGGTGCAGCAGCCCGGCCAGACCACGCCCACCAACCTGGGCCAGATCGAGCTGTCCCGGTTCCAGAACCCCGCCGGCCTGAGGGCGGAGGGCGGCAATCTGTACGCGCCGAGTGCGTCGTCCGGCGATCCGGAGACGGGCATCGCCGGCGAGGACGGCTTCGGCCAGATCAGCCAGGGCTTTCTCGAGGGCTCCAACGTCAACGTGGCCGAGGAGCTGGTGCGCATGATCCTGGCGCAGCGCGCCTTCGAGGTGAACTCTCGCGTGATCCAGGCGGGCGACGACATGCTGCGGCTGGCCTCGTCGCTGTCGAGCTGATGAGCCGCGCGCTCCGGATCGCCCTCGGTCTCGGGCTGCTGCTGACGCCCGCCGCTCCCGCGGTCGCCGAGACCGTGGTTGAGCGCGTGGGCGCCGCGATCCGCCAGCACCTGGCATCCGAGGCGAAGCAGCCCCTGCGCGCCGTCGAGCTGCCCGCGCTGCACGGCTTCGAGCAGGCCGGCGCGGGCCCCGTGGAGGTCGCGGTCTCCACGCGTCCGGGGCAGGCCATCGAGGGGCGAGTGCCGGTGCGGGTCGTGCTGCGCCGCGAGGGGCGCGAACTGAAGCGCGCCATCGTGCACGCCCATGTTCGCGTCGACGTGGCTGTCTTCGTCGCGGCCCGGGCGCTGCCACGCGGCCACGTGGTGCAGTCGGGCGACGTGGTTCGTGCCGTGCGCGATGCCTCGAAGGTCCGGCCGGGAGCCGTGACTTCTCCCGATGCCGTCGTCGGCTCTCGGCTGCGGGTGGCGCTGCGGGCGGGCCGGGTGTGGGAAGCGCGCTTCGTCGAGCGGGTGCCGGTGGTGGCGCGCGGGCAGACGGTGGCGCTCCAGTTCGAGTCCGGGGCGCTCCGGATCGAGGGGCGCGGGCGCGTTCGGGAGAACGGCCACGCGGGCGATCTGGTGCAGGTGACGCCCCTGGGTTCTTTGCGCACCGTGGCCGGCCGCGTCGACGCGGCGGGGGTGGTCCATGTGGGTCGCTAGGGCCGCGCGCACGGGTCTGCTGCTGGCTGGGTTGACCGCCTCGCTGGGGTGCGTCGAGGCGTCGCTGCGCCAAAGCGGCGAGCCCATGAACTACGGCCCCATGCCGGCCGAGGAGCTTCCCGAGGCCTCGCCCGGCGCCATCTGGCGCGGCAACGCCACCTCGGGCTCGTTTCTCTTCTTCGACCAGAAGGCGCGGGGCCTGGGAGACCTCGTGACGGTGTTGGTGATGGAGCAGAGCGAGGCCCAAGGCGAGGCCAAGACTGAGACCGATCGCGAGTCGACCCTGGGCACGAACCTGACGTCCGACGTGGGTCTGCAGCAGCTGATCGCGCGGCCGTTTCGCAACTTCTTTCGCATCTTCGGCTTCGACGGCGCCGGCCGCACGGTCGCCGAGGGCACCCAGCTCAACGTGATCGAGTCCAACAACGAGAGCGAGTTCAGCGGGGACGGGCTCACGAGCCGCAAGGGCACCTTCAGCGGGATCGTCACCTGCCGCGTGATCGACGTGCTGCCCGGGGGCCTGTTCCACGTGCGCGGACGGCGCTCGCTGGTGATCAACCACGAGGCCCAGCTGATCACGCTGGAGGGTCTGGTCCGCCGCGAGGACATCGGCATCAACAACACCGTCTCGTCCATGTCGCTGGCCGAGATGCGCCTGACCTACGACGGGCTGGGCGTGATCGACGACCGCCAGCGTCCGGGCTGGCTCGTGAGGGCGTTCGATTGGCTGTATCCGTTCTGAGGTCGCGGCTGTGCCGTGCTCTGCTCGTCGGGGTCGCCGCCTGCGCGACGCTGAGCGCCACGACCGTGCGCGCGGCGCGGATCAAGGACATCGCCACCATCGAGGGCGTGCGCGAGAACCAGATCATCGGCTACGGCCTGGTGGTGGGCCTCAACGGGACCGGGGACAAGGCCGGCACGGAGTTCACCAACCAGTCGCTGCGCAGCCTGCTCTCCAAGATGGGGATCGGCCTCGGCGACGAGGAGATCCGGATCCGCAACGTGGCCGCCGTGATGGTGACGGCGACGCTGCCCCCGTTCGCCCGCACGGGCGGCCGCATCGACGTCCTGGTGTCGTCGCTGGGCGACTCGAGCAGCCTCGAGGGCGGCACCCTCCTCATGACGCCGCTCTTCGGCAGCGACGGAGTGGTCTACGCCATCGCCCAGGGTCCCATTTCGGTCGGGGGGTTCTCGGCGGGCGGCGGCGGGGGCGGCAGCAGCGTCCAGAAGAACCACCCGACCGTCGGCCGGCTGGCCAACGGCGCCATCGTGGAGCGTGAGCTGAAGTTCGATCTGGCCGCCCGCGAGAGCTTCCAGATGGCGCTCGGGAGCCCCGACTTCACGACGGCCCAGCGAACGGTGCAGGTCGTGAACGCCCGCTTCGGCGGCGGTGTCGCCGAGGCATTGGATTCGGGCACGCTGCGGCTGCGGATTCCCGATCAGTTCGGGGCCCGCCCGGTGCTCTTCCTGGCCGAGCTCGAGAACCTCGAGGTGACGCCGGATATGGCCGCCAAGGTGGTCTTGAACGAGCGCACGGGCACCATCGTGATGGGGGCGGACGTGCGCATCGCGAAGGTGGCCGTATCCCACGGCAGCCTGTCGGTGACGATCAGCGCCACCAACCAGGTGTCGCAGCCGGGCCCCTTCTCCTCGGGCGAAACGGTGACGGTCCAGAACCAGGACATCGCGGCGTTCGAGGAGGAGGCGAATCTGATCGTCGTCGAGGGACCGGTCACGATCGGAGAGCTGGTTCAGGGCCTGAACGCCATGGGCGTCACGCCCCGCGACCTGATCGCGATTCTGCAGGCCATCAAGGCGGCCGGCGCCCTCTCGGCGGACTTGGAGGTGATGTAGTGGAGATCGACCTCACGACGTTGGCGCTGGCGGCCGACCGGCCCCGGCCCGGCTCGACCCCCGGCATCGCCCCGAAGCAGGCGGCGGAGGAGTTCGACGCCTATCTGGTGGGAGTGCTTCTGAAGAGCGCGTCGCAGCCGCTGCTCGGCGAGTCGCTGTTGGACGGCGGACCGGGCGCCAAGCTGTACCGCGACCAGTACTACGAGGAGTTGGCGCGACTGGCGGTCGAGCGCGGAGACCTGCGCTTCGCCTCCGTTCCCGACGCCACGGGCGGGGAGGGTGCGCAATGAGTGAGCGCGCGCTGCTGGTGGCCCGGGTCGAGCAGGTGCTGCTGGCGGAAGAAGAGCGCTATCGCGAGCTCCAGCTTCTGCTCCAGGCCGAGCGGGTGGCCGTCATCGACCGCGACGTGCCCGCCCTGGAGCGCCTGGTGCGGGAGAAGGAAGCCCTGGCCGACGAAGTTCGGCTGTTGGAGGAGTCTCGCATTCACGCGTGTCGGCGCTTGGGAGAGGCGCTCGGCATCGCCTCCGAGAGCCCCACGCTGGAGGCACTGACGGAGGGCCTGGGCCCGGACGGCGCGTCCCTCGCGCCGGTCCACGCCCGGCTGTCCGCGCTCCTGGGGGCGGTGCGGGAGCTGGTGAGTGAGAACGAGGGTGAGGCGCGGGAGGCCGTCGCGCGGGTGCGGGCGACGCTGTCCATTCTGGGCCGTGCCGACACGGTGGCGTCCGGCTACTCGGCCCCGGGACAGTCGGCGCCCCGGGGCGCCGGCCGCCTGTTGCAAGAGACGGCGTAGGAGGAAGCCATGTCCAACCTGATGCTGGCTCTCGGCAACGCGTCTCGGGCGCTGCAGGTGAACCAGCGCGGCGTCTCCATCACCGGCCACAACATCGCCAACGCCGACACGCCCGGCTACACGCGCCAGCGCCAGCGGCTCGAGGCGGGGCGTCCGCTGGAGTCGCCGCTGGGCGCCATCGGGACGGGCGTTCGCCAGGGAGGCATCGATCGCCTGAACGAGGCCTTCATCATCGATCAGCTGATCGTGTCGGACGCCCGCAACGGGGCGCTCGGGGCCGAGAGCAAGGTGCTGGAACTGGTCGAAGCGGTGCTCAACGAGCAGAACGGGGAGGGCCTCGGCACCGAGCTCTCGCGCCTGTTCGCGGCCTTCGAAGACCTGGCGGCGTCGCCCACGGAGGGACAGCCCACCGAGCGCGCGGCGCTGGTGGCGACCGCTCAGACCCTGGTGGACACCTTCCACCGCGTCGATCGCCAGCTGCGCGACATCCAGCGCTCGGCCGATCGCGAGCTCGTGGGCCTCCTGGCCGAGGCCAACGACTTGTCGAGCCGCATCGCCGATCTGAACAACGAGATCATCGCGGCCGAGGTGATCGCCCCCGCCAACGACCTGCGCGACGAGCGCGAGCGGCTGGTGCGCGACCTGGCGAAGCTGGTGGACGTCTCCACCTTCGAGGAGTCGAACGGTTCCCTCACCGTCATCACCGGCGCCGGCGTGCCCCTGGTGACGGGGGCGCGGCCGGCCCAGCTGGTGGGCCAGGCCGTGGGGAATCCCTTCGATCCGACGTTCTCCAACGTCTTCTACTCCGACGGCACCGCGCTCTTCGACATCGGCGCCAACATCCGCGGCGGCGAGATCGGCGGTCTCCTCGATTCCCGGGACGTGACGGTGGCCGACGCCATCCGCGCGGTCGACTCCATCGCCTACACCCTGATCGACGGCGTCAACGCCGTCCACTCGGCCGGCTTCGGGCTGCAGGACGGTGTCTCGCGCAACTTCTTCACACCTCCTGCCGCCATCGAGAACGCGGCCCGCGACCTGGCCATCGAGGCCGACATCCTGAGCGACGAACGCAACATCGCCGCCGGAACAACCGGGCCGCCGGCCCTCGAGGGCGACATCCAGAACGCCCAGGCCCTGGCGCGGCTACGAGAGACGGATCTGGCGCTGTTTTTGCCCGGAGATCCGCTTCCCGGCCCGGCTTCCGGGCCCGACCGCACGCTCAACGGCCACGTGGCGTCGCTGTTGGCCAACGTGGGCCAGCAGACCCGTTCCGTGCAGCTGGCCGAGCAGCAGGAAGCCATCGTCCTGGAGCAGCTGGAGGACCGGCGCGACTCCGTGTCGGGCGTCTCCATGGACGAGGAGGTGACGAATCTCATTCGGCTCGAGGCGGCGTTCCAGGCGAACTCCCGCATCGTGTCGACGATCGACGAGCTGCTGGGGCAGCTCGTGTCGATCCTGTAGGAGCGCCCATGCGGGTGACCAACTCGATTCTCTACCGGGACAGCCTGAGCAACGTCTCGGACCAGCGCGCCCGCCTGGCCCGACTGCAGGAGCAGGCGTCGACGGGCCTCAAGCTGAACCGCCCCTCGGACGACCCCACCGCGGCCCGGGCGGCCACGCTGCTGCGCGCGGGCATCGAAGCCATCTCGCAGTATCAGGAGAACCTGAACCGCACGCGGGCGCGCATCAACGCCGTCGAAGGGGCGCTCGCCGACACCTTCGACGTGCTCTCGCGCACGCGCGAGCTGTCGGTGCAGGCCGCCAACGGCACCCTGGATGCGGATTCGCGTCGGATCATCGCGGTGGAGGTGGAGAGCCTGCACGACCGGCTCTTGAGCCTCTCCAACACCCAGTCCTCGGGGGCTCATGTGTTCGCGGGCTACGCCTCGGCCAGCGCGCCCTTCGTGGCCTCGGGTCCGTTCGTGGACGGTCTGCCCAGCCCGACCGTCTCGTTCGTCGGCGACACCACCGAGATCGAGGTCGACGTGGACGAGGGCGTGCAGGTCCAAGTGACCCTCAACGGCGAGCGGGTCTTCCTGGGAGACGGAGACGGCAACGGCGCGCCGGATCCGGGTTTGGAGGACCTCTTCGATCTACTGGCCGACCTGCGCGACGCCCTGGTGGCGAACGACCAGGTTGCGGTGGCGGGAACGCTCGACCGGCTCGATCGGGCTCAGGCCCAGATCAACCAGGAGCGGACGCGCATCGGGTCTTCGGACGCCAAGGCCGCGCTCTTTGAGGATCGACTGGCCCGGCGCAAGCTCACCCTGGAGAGCAACCTCTCGAACGTGCAGGACGCCGACTCCGTGGAAGTGTTCTCGGAACTGGTTCGCCAGGAGGCGACGCTCCAGGCGTCGCTCGAGACGGCGGCCCGCGTGCTGCAGCCCACGCTGCTCGACTTCTTGTAGGAGGCGCCGTGCTGGTCTTGACGCGACGTCGGGGAGAGTCGATCCGGATCGGGGAAGACGTGCGGGTGACGGTCGTCTCCAGCACCGGGGGGCACGTGCGGATCTCGATCGAGGCGCCCAGCGAGGTGTCCATCCACCGCGAGGAACTCTACGAGCGCATCGCCAAGGCGAATCGAGACGCGGCGGAGAGCGGGGCGCTCGGGTTGGAGAATTTGGCGGAGCTGCACGGCTCGCCCGCGGGTGCGGGAACGGGGGCGGCGTGAGGGAGGAACGCGTGGAGAGCGTCGAGTTCGCGACGAATCGGTTCGGACGAATCTCCGTACCGTGTGGTTCGATCTATCGGTTTCCCGGGCTGCCGGGCTTCGCGGACGCGCGGGAGTTCGCGATCCTCGAACACGCGGAGAACTCGATCTTCGGCTGGCTGGTGTCGCTGGAAGACCCGGATCTGGCGTTCGTCATGTCGAGCCCCTGGCACTTCTTTCCGGACTACCAGCCGGGGCTCAGCAGAGACGATCTGACGTCGGTGGGAGTCGAGCGCGCCGAGGACCTGGAAGTCATGTGTCTGGTCACGGTCTGCGACGGCCGCATCCACCTGAACCTGGCGGCACCGCTGCTCCTGAACGTGTCGGCACGGCGGGGGCGCCAGATCATCCTGCAGGGAGACGCCTATCCCACCCGCGCCCGCGTCCCCGATCCGCCGCCGGAGACGACCCCAGGAGGCGAAGGTGGCCGTACCGGGGACTGATCCGCAGCACCGACGCTCGCGCCGCACGCCCGTCGCGAACGCCGGGAAATCCTCCGGGCGCGCCTTCGAAGCCCTGGCCCAGGGACTGGTGGACGAGATCTTGGGTGTCGGCCCCGTGGACCAGGCCGCACTGTGGGTGCGGGGCGGCCGCGAGCGGCCCTTGGAGGTCGTGGGCTACGGAGGTCGTGGCCTGCGGGCGGACACGGTTTCGTGGCTACGCGACCGAACGGCGGACGGAGTGCAGGAGCCGTCGCGCTTGGAGCGCTTGCGGCGCGGACCCGACGGTCGGGACTACGGCTGGCTGCCGGTCCGGGCGCCGGCGGGGCGGCCGCTCGGGTGGCTCCAGTTCTCGCTGGTGGAGGGTGTGGACCCGGCTCGCGCGTCGCTGGACGCGGCGCGGGCCCGGCTGGAGCCGTTGGGGCCGATCTTGCGCCTCGCTTGGGTCGGCTGGCGTGAGGGGCTTCTCCGCCAGCGCACCCGAGCCGAGTTGGTGCGCGCGAGGAGACGACTCCGGCGCCTCGAGAGCCAGGACCGGGGCGATTTCGAATTCGCGGGCGAGCTCGCCGGTGACCTCCCCGCGTCGCTCGACGACTGCTTTCGCGAGGCCGCCCGGCAGTCGACGGTTGCGCCCAAACCCCGTCTGCGACGGCTCGCGGGCGGTGTCGTGGCGGGTTCGACTCCGCGCCTGTGCGGCCACTTGGCGCGATTGATCGACTCGCTGGCCGACTACGCCGCGGACTGGGGCACGCTCTCGTTCGAGACGAACGCGCGCGGCCCCTATCTCGATCTCGACTGCTGGGTGGAGGGCGAGCCGCCCGTGGCGGCGTGCATCGCCGACTGGGACGGATTGGTGGCGGGGGCGCGCCGGGCGGGCGCCCGGCTTTCGCGCACCGCGGCCGACGACGTGCAGACCCTGACCCTGCGCCTGCGCCGCGCGTAGGCTCTTCTAGACCGAGTCGAAGCCCCAGACGAAGAGAGGCCACGGCAGCTGCTCGTTCAAGCAGCGCGCTTCTCCGGGGCGGAGCTGAAAGCTCACGGCGTCCGGTCGCTGGCGGCCGAACAGGAGGGCCAGCGTCTCCTGGGTCGAGAGCTTGAGCACGCCGGCGCGGCACCGGAAGCGAAACGGCTTCGCGCCCGCGTAGGGCCCTTCGAGCCGGAAGCGTGCCAGCTCGGGCTGCGCGACGACCAGCCGGTCCCACAGCGCGGCGGCGTCCAGCAGCCGGACGAGCCCCAGGCAGCCGTTCTGAATCGGGGCTCCGTAGAGCAGCAGCTGGTCCACGACCGCCTCTCGCTCGGGCCCGGCCAGGAGCACCAGCGGTGACGTCTCGCTGGCAAGCGCCCGCAGACAAGAAAGGACCCCCAGCGGCGAGCCCGCCCAATCGTGAACCACTCCCTGCAGATCGTCACCGCGCCCGACGGCGGTGTACGCGATGGGTTCTCCTCCGTTCTCCGCCACGACGAAGCGGCAGTCGGGGACGCCGGTTTGCGCCGCCAGGAAACCCTCCGGTCGCAGCGCCCGCGAACGGCGGCGGGCGTGGAGCCGATCGAGAGCGGGCCAATCGCTCGCGATCGGGTCACGGACGTTCGTGGCGGTCCCGAGATCGCGCAACGCACGCTTACACTGCGGCGGGTCGATCCGCACCTGCCGCTCGACTCCGGCCGGCTCGAAGCCGAGCCGTCGGTAGAAGTCCCAGCGGTCGCTCCAGAGAAGTGCCAGCACCGCTCCCTCGTCCTGCAGTGCGGCGACGGACGCTTCGACACAGGCGCCCGCGAAGCCGCGGCCGCGGGCGGCGGGATCCGTATAGACCAGCCCGATCAGGCCGATGGGAACCTGGGCGCCATTGGCCGTCACCTGGATTCCGTGGCGGTACGCATGGGAGACCAACCCGCCTGCCGAGCGCACCACCCGATGCCGGTCGCTGTGCTCACGCGTCAGCCGGCCGGGGTACTCCGCCAACAAACGGCCCCGGCGTCCGGCGCGGTTGCCGTCGTCCAGCCACGCCAGCAGGCGGTCCCATTCGGCGGCGTTCGCGGGCTGCGCGTGGCCGCCGTCCCGGACGCGAACGGCCGGTGTGGAAGCGGGCTGCAGAAACGGCATGGGTACGGATCAAGCAAGTTCCGGACCCGCTCTGGCCGCCCGTTCGCCGTGTCCACTCCGCCGCAGCGCCGAGACGGTCCAGGCTGAAAGAATGCGTTTCAGACTGCAAGCGAAGCCCGTCGGGACGCGGAGCCATGCGGTCGGTGTAGGCGTTTCCCGTGCGCCGGCTCGGGACCACGGGTTGCGGCCGGGACTTGCGCGCCCGCGGAAGTCGCGTCTCCGGCCCGGACCGCTGGCACCGCCCTTGCACAAGGGGGGTGCGTCGGGAAGCGGGCCCTCGGTGCGCATCCCCTCACGCGACGAGTGCAAGAGGCTGAAACGAAGGAAACCAACGACGGGGGGCTGTCGCACGGCGCGGCGGCACCCCAGATGAAGGAAGGGCATCTGGACGGTGCCGCACCCCCGACGCCGCCAAGGACCGGCGGGTCAGGACAGTCAAGGAGGAGCGACAGAACATGGGACTTCGAGTCAATACCAACGTTGCGTCTCTGAACGCGCAGCGAAATCTGACCAACACGACGGACGCCCTGGGCAAGTCCCTGGCACGCCTGTCTTCCGGTCTTCGCATCACGCGAGCGGCGGACGATGCCGCGGGCCTCGCCATCTCGGAGAGCTTCCGAGCCGAGATCCGCAGTCTGGTGCAGGCTCAGCGGAACGCCAACGACGGCATCTCGCTGTTGCAGGTGGCGGAAGGCGCGCTCAACGAGTCGAGCGCGATTCTGGTTCGGATGCGGGAGCTGGCGACTCAGGCCGCCAACGGCACGCTCGGCAGTGACGAGCGGACCACGGTCAACAACGAGTTCCAGGACCTGCTGACCGAGA
>JAKSBN010000525.1 GCA_022361175.1 Pseudomonadota bacterium
GCTGCACCAGTAGCTCCCGTGCAACTCGTCGTGCCATCCGAGCCTAGGGCCACGATAAAGCGGGCGATACTGTGTGCCGCACGGATCTTGCAGTACCAGGATCCATGCCGGAGACGTGGGGCGGAGCGCTCGGATTCGTGCTGGGCTTCTGGCTTGCGCTCTACCTGCTGATGCCGCTGGTGACGGGAAACTGAGCGGTTTCGAGTCGGCCACTTCACCCAAGCCACGCAGGCGAACCCGGCACTCGGGCACAGGTCGACAGTCCACTGCTCGACGGTCCCCAGCTCTGCACTGAAGGAAGCCGGAAGGAAGCCGCAAGCGGTGCCACCCGAACGAGCGTTACGCAAGCTGAGGAGTCCAGCGGTTCACAGGGGGGCCTCGGACGGCCCCCGAGCACTACGAGACGGGGCACGCTTCTTGCTCTCCCATCCTGCCCATGGGACGCCCTCTACGACGCCACGCCCCCGGCGAGCTCTACCTCGTCACCACACGATGCTTCCAAGCCCGCTTCCTCCTCCGACCCGACCCACAGCTCAACCAGGCCGTGCTCGAGTGGCTCACCCGAGCACAGCAGGTCTACCCACGTGTCCGCCTCCACGCCGTCTGCGCCATGTCGAACCACCTTCACCTCGTCGTGCGCGACGAGAACGGCGAGCTTGCGGCCTGGGCCAGCTACTTCCTGGGCAACCTCGCGCGCACCGTCAACCGCCTGCGCCGACGCTCGGGAGCCGTCTTCGAGCGACGCTACTCTGCCGAGCCCATCCTCGACGCCGAGGCGTTGATCGATCGCATCGTCTACGTCGCCACCAACCCCGTGAAGGCCTTCCTCGTCTCCACCGCCCAACGCTGGCCGGGCGTGCTCCTCTTCGCCCCCGCAGCCTCCCCTGTCGTGTTCGAGGTGACCTGGACCGACCGCCAGCTGCTACGCGGCTCGCGGAACGACCCGAGCGAAACGACCGTGCGAGGCCAGCTTCGCGTCGACCCGCTGTCGCATCCAGGCGCGCCGCCACCCGACATCGCCACCGCCGTGACTGCGCGCGAGCGGGAGATCGCCGCGGCGCGCCGCGCAGCCGGGCGAAAGCCGATGTCCCGACGGCAGCTGATGGGCCAGCCCTGGCACCGAGCTCCCCGCGAGCCGCGCCGGGCGCCGCGGCCGCTCTGCCACGCCGCAGACGCCGCGCTGCGCCGAGCCTTCCGCGACGCATTCGAGGCCTTTACCAGCCTGTTCCGCGAGGCTTCGGAGTGTCTTCGCCGGGGGATGAATTCGGTCTTCCCGCCATGGTCCTACCCACCCGGCGGCACGCTCGTCCGACCCGCGCCCGGATAGCCGACAACCGACCTGCACACGGCACACGAGACTGTCGATCGCCCCTGCTTTCACCCGATTGGGGCTGGACAGTCGACTCACGAGTCTTCGCGCAGACGAGCGCCCACGAACCTCCAAAGTAGCGCCGTCCCCGCCGCCAAGGATCGCCTGATCCACGTCGAACGCACGCGCGAAGTCGAATCGCCGCGCTGCGACGACCGCAGTGGGTGGCACCGTCTCGATAGGCCACCGATAGGCCGCAATCTGCGGACTCCAGGGGCGGCCAGCGCGCTCCTTCGCTCGAGACGGTGGGTTCAGAACACGACCGGCATCTTCTCGACGGCGCGCACGATCGAGTGTTCGCCCATCACGGGCCGGGTGCCAGGCTCCAGTCGCAGGCTCGGCAGGCGGGCGAGCACGCGCTCGATCACGACCTGGATCTCCATGCGCGCGAGGTTGGCACCCAGGCAGTAGTGCGGGCCGGTGCCCAGCGCGACGTGCTCGTTCGGGTCGCGGTCGATGCGGAAGCGGAAGGGGTCGTCGAAGACCTCCTCGTCGCGGTTGGCCGACGCGTAGACCATCACCACCGAGTCGCCCTTGGCGATGCGCTTGCCGCGCAGCTCGGTGTCCTGCATCGCCACGCGGCGCATCGCGCGCACGATCGTGGTCCAGCGCAGGATCTCATCGGCGGCCTGCGGCAGCAGCGCGGGGTTCGCGCTCAGGCGCTCCATCTCCTCGGGATGCTCGAGCAGGGCCAGCATGCCGTACGAGATCGCGTGGCGGGTCGTCTCGTTGCCGGCCAGCACCAGGAAGGGACCGAAGAAGGAGAGCTCGGTCTCGCCGAGCATGCGGTCGCCGTCCTCGCGCAGGCGCCCGGCGTCGGCGGCCTGTACCAGGTTGGTCAGGATGTCGTCGCGCGGCTCGCGGCGGCGGCTCTCGATCTCGGCCGTGAACAGCTGCGACAGCGAGCCGAAGGCCAGGGTAGCGACCTCGTTGCTGTCGCCCTCGCCCTCACTCGCCGGGCCCAGCATGATGTCGTCGCTCCAGCGCCGGAAGTGATCGAGGTCGTGGTCGGCGACGCCCACCATCTCGGCGATGACGCGCATCGGGACCGGCACCGAGAAGCTGTCGACGAAGTCGCAGCCGCCCTTGCCCTCGACCGCGTCGATCTCTTCATCGATCACACGGCGCGCCAGCGCCTCCAGGCGTCGCACCATGCGCGGCGTGAACAGGCCGCTCACGATTCTGCGCTTGTCGTGGTGCTCGGGTCCGTCGAGGGCCTGGATCGAGATGCCCGACCCGTCGAAGACGTGCCACGGGCCCTTCGGCGCCGACGAGAAGAGCTCGGTGTGCTTGGAGATCGACAGCACGTCCGCGTGCTTGGTGATCAGCCAGTAGCCGTTCTTCTCGTCCCAGTGGACGGGATCGTTCGCACGCAGCCAGCGCAGCTGCTCGTCGCGCACCTCGACAGGCAGGTCGAGGTCGGTGATGTCGTACTCCATGGAAACCTCCACGCGCCGGAGGCTACCACGGAAGTCCTGGAATCAGCTCGGCGCCAGCGCCTGCATCGCGAGCTGCATGATTTCCTCTCCGGCCTTGGCGGGCGAACCAGCGTCGAAGGGCGGCTGCGGGTCGTACTCGATACCCAGCTGGATCGCCTTGGCCATGGCCTCGTCCGACAGCCGCGCCACCGCGGCCAGCGCC
>JAKSBN010000478.1 GCA_022361175.1 Pseudomonadota bacterium
ACCGCAACGACTCGCTGCGCAACGGTCTGCTGCGTTCCGTTTTCGCTTCGCGCCGCCGAGTCTCGTCCGACGCCACTTTGCGTAGCGAGGAGTTCGTATGGCGACGTCTTCGACTCTGGCCGGCCCGGGCCGCCCGGCCCCGGATGCGAACGCGAACCGAACCGTTCTCTCGGTGCTGGAGGGGACTTCGCCGCTCTACTGGCTCGGGGTGGGAGTGGGCGCGGTCGTCTTTGGCGTCGCCCAGGGAGTCTTCCTCTACCAGACCTACACGGGTCTCGGGATCGCAGGCTACCAGGCGCCCATCTTCTGGGGCATCTACATCGTCACGTTCGTGTTCTGGGTCGGCATCGCCCACGCGGGCACGCTGATCTCGGCGATTCTCTACCTGTTCCGGGCCAAGTGGCGCAACGCCATCAACCGGCTGGCCGAGGCCATGACGGTGATCGCCGTCCTGACCGCCTTCCAGTTCCTGGGCTTTCACGTGGGGCGCATCTGGCGTTCCCACTTCATCCTTCCCTACCCCAATCAGCGCGGGCTGTGGGTCAACTTCAAGAGCCCCCTGGTGTGGGACACGTTCGCGATCTCGACCTATGCGTTGGTGTCCATGATGTTTCTCTACGTGGGTCTGCTGCCGGATCTCGCCGTGGCCCGGGACCGGGCCAGCGGCTGGCGCAAGCCCTTCTACACCTTCCTGGCCCTCGGTTGGCGGGGCTCGTCGCGGCAGTGGAAGGCGCACCACCGCACGGTCCTCCACCTGTCCGGTCTCGCGACGCCGCTCGTGCTCTCCGTGCACAGCGTCGTTTCGTTCGACTTCGCCATGGCGGTGGTGCCGGGGTGGCACGGGACGATCTTCCCGCCCTACTTCGTGGCCGGCGCGATCTTCTCCGGCTTCGCGCTCGTCATCACGGTGCTGATTCCGCTGCGCCGAATCTACGGACTCGAGAGCATCATCACCGAGCGCCACTTCGACCAGATGGGGAAGTTTCTGCTGCTGACGTCGTGCATCCTCGGCTACGCCTACCTGTGCGAGTACGCGATCGCGTGGTACAGCGGCGTCGAGTTCGAGCAGACGAGCTTCTGGCTCCGGCTGACGGGCCCCTACTGGATCGCCACCTGGATCATGATCGTGTGCAACGTCGTGCTCCCCCACGCGCTCTGGTCGCGGCGGGTGCGGACGCATCTGCCCACGCTCTTCGCGCTGTCCATCGCCATCAACGTGGGCATGTGGTTTGAGCGCTACGTGATCATCATGACCGGGCTGTCGCGCGAGTACGTGCCGGGCGCCTGGGGGCTCTACATCCCGAGCTTGCCGGAGCTGGCGATTCTGGTGGGCAGCTTCGGCTTCTTCGGCCTCTGCCTGCTGGTCTTCCTGAAGCTGCTGCCGGCCGTGGCGATCGCCGAGGTCAAGGAGCTGGAGATCGAGGCGCGGGCCGCCAAGCGCTAGGAGTCTCGGTGCAGCTCTAGCTCTGGCCGCCGCCGTGGACGTTCAGCTTCTCGCCCGTCACGTAGCCCGCGGCGGGCGACACCAGGAAGCGGACGGCCCCGGCCACGTCTTCGGGCTGGCAGACGCGTCCGAACGGCATGGCCGCGTCGAGGGCGCGCAGATCGTCGACGCCCGCGGTGGCCTTCGCGAGCCGGCGACCCATCTCGGTTTCCACCAGGCCGGGTGCGACGATGTTCACGCGGATGCCGTGCTTTTTCACTTCCTTCGAGAGGGTGAGCGCCAACGACTCGAGGGCCGCCTTGCCCATGTTGTAGGGCGCCCCGCCGGCTGCGTGGTGCAGGGTGGCGACGCTCGAGATCATGACGATGTCGCCGCGCTCGAGGCCGCGCATGCCCGGCACGACCAGCTGGCACAGGTTGTGGGGACCGAGGGCGTGGATGCGCACGACCCGCTCGAGCTCGGCCGGATCGGTCTTGACCACCGAGTGGCCGCGGCTCGCGATGCCGCCGTTGTTCACCAGGATGCCGATCGGCCCCAGCTCGCGGGTCACCTGCTCGACCATGGCCTCGTTCTCGTCCGGCTGGTCCACGGAGGCGCGGACGGCGATGGCGCGGCGCCCCAACCGGCGGACGGCTTCGGCCGTCTCCTTCGCCGCGGCTTCGTCGCGGTGGTAGTTGACGGCCACGTCGGCGCCGTCTTCGGCCAGGCCGAGGCTGATGGCGCGACCGATGCCTCGGCCGCCTCCGGTCACGAGAGCGATGCGTCCGGAAAGGGGAGTCGAGTCTTGCATTGGGGGGCCTCGCGTCTGGAGTAGGATGGGGAGGTGTGAGAGTAGGAGATCGCCACCGCGGGCGCGCCTCCGGCTCGCACTGCTCAGGAGGAACCCCCTTGGCCACCCCCCCGCTCGACCCCGATCGCCTGAAGGACTACGCGAAGCTCGTGTTCGGCGCCCTGGGAGGCGCCATGACGGCCAGCATGATCTGCCTGGGAGACCGGCTCGGGCTCTACCGGACGCTGGCGGAGGCGGGGCCGTGCAACAGCCGCGAGCTGGCGGACCAGACGGGGCTGTCCGAGCGCTGGCTGCGGGAGTGGCTGCACCAACAAGGCGCAGCCGGGGTGCTGGACTACCGGGGCGACGACCGCTTCGAGCTGACGGCCGAGGGCCGGGCCGTGCTGGCCGACGAGAACCACCCGGCCTTCGGGGCCGGCTTCTTCGGCGACCTGCCGTCCCAGTTGGGGATCGTCGAGCGGCTGCCCGAGGTGTTCCGCTCCGGTGTCGGGTTGCCCTACGACGCGCTGGGGCCGGAGGGCGCCCGAGGCATCGAGCGCGGCTTGGCGCCGTGGTTCCGGGCGCTGCTGGTGCCGTTGGCGCTGCCGCGCGTCAAGGGCGTGGTGGACGCCCTCGAAGCGGGCGTGGAGGTGGCGGACGTGGGATGCGGGGCGGGTATCGCCCTGCTGGAGATGGCGAAGGCCTATCCGCGTTCGCACTTCCACGGCTACGACATCTCGGCCCACGCGCTGGCCCGCGCCGAGGAGAACCGCGTGGCGGCGGGGGCGGACAACGCGCACTTCTACGACGCCGCCCGCGATCCGCTGCCGGAGGACGGCCGTTTCGCGTTCGTCACGACCTTCGACTGCCTGCACGACATGACGCATCCCGACGCCGTGATGAAGCAGATTCGCCGCGCGATCGCGCCGGACGGCACCTGGCTGGTGGCCGACATCAAGGCCCGCGCGAGCTACGAGGAGAACGTCGCGGAGAATCCCATGGCCGCGATGATGTACGGCACTTCGATTCTCACCTGTCTCTCGTCGGCCACCTCCGAGCCGGACGGACTCGGCCTGGGGACCTTGGGTCTGCATCCGAAGCTGGCGCAGGAGCTGGCCCTGGCGGCGGGGTTCACGCAGTTCGAGCCCCTCGATCTGGGGCATCCGGTGAACGCCTTCTACGTCATTCGTCCCTAGCTGGATCGGTCGGCGCCAGGGCCACGTCGGCGCCGGCCCGCAGCGCCTCCAGGTACTCGCGCAGCGCCCGATCGTCGGCGCGGCGGGCCCATTCGGCCTTCACCTGGGCCCGGATGGCTTCGAAGCCCGGCACCTGGGCGGCTTCGCGCTCCACCAACCACAGGACGTGGAGGCCGCTGCCCGAGCGTACGGGGTCGCCGACCTCTCCCGGTTCGAGGGCCAGGGCGGCGCGAAGCGCCGTCGGCCCGATGTACTCGCGCAGCTTCTGCGGCGGCAGGAGTGCGTCCGGAATCGGCGCGACTTCGGCGTCGCCGAGCGAATCGCGCACTGCGGGGAAGCTCTCGCCGGCCCGCAGCCGCGTGCGTGCCTCCTGGGCGCGCGCCATCACGGCGGCTTCCTCTCCGCTGCGCGGTCGCCGGAAGAACACCTGCCGCACGTGGAGCCGGCCGGACACCGTGAAGAAGTCGCGCTCGGCGGCGTAGAACTCGCGCAGCGCTTTCTCGTCCACGGGGGTCGCGGCGGCGTCCGTCTTCACCGACTCGATCATGGCCTGCACCAGATCGGCTCGCACGCGTCGGTCGACCCGGGCGAGTCCCAGCTGGAGCGCCTGCTGGACCAGCAGCTCTTCCTCGATGAGTCGATCGCGGGCGCGCTCGCGTTCGGCGTCCCCGAGCGGCTCGCGGCGGTCCGCCGCCAGGGCGGCCAACACGCGCTCGTAGTCGGCCCGCGCAATGGGAACTCCATTGACCGTCGCGACCGCGTCCGCAGGCACCGCGTCGCCCTGACGATCGGCCAGCAGCGAGCCGGCGGCGATGGCGAGACCCAGTAGAGAGCCGGCAGTCAGCCAGCCGACGGCGTTCGGCGCTCGTTCCAACCGTACCTCCGGGCGGGTCAGGAGAGCAAAGTCCGAGGGCGCTCACAAGGGGCCGGGGCCCGCATCGCGGTTGGCGCGGCCCCCGCCGCCTCTGCTACCGAGCCTGGAGACCCGAGACCGAGGCGGAGGCGGCGACGTGGACCCGAGCGAGAGCGGAGCGACGGAGGCGGTGCGAGGGATCGACGTGGCGCGGGTCTCCGCCTTCCTGCGCCAGCGGGTTCCCGGGGTCGAGGGCGAGCCCCGCTTCGAGCTGATCGGGGGCGGCCGCTCCAACCTGACGTACCGCGTGGACGCCGGAGACGCCTCGTTCGTGCTGCGGCGCCCTCCGCTCGGCCACGTCCTGCCCACGGCCCACGACATGACGCGGGAGTACCGGGTCCTCGCGGCCCTGGCCGACACCCCGGTGCCGGTGGCCCGGCCCCTGGCGCTCTGCACCGACGAAGCGGTGAACGGGGCCCCCTTCTACGTGATGGAGTACCGGCCCGGGGTCGTGCTCGAGGCGGACCTGCCGCCCGACTTCGCCACCACGGAGGCCGATCGCGCCGCCATCAGCCGGGCGCTGGTCGACACGTTGGTGAGTCTCCACGCCGTCGACTACGCGGCGGCGGGCCTGTCGGACTTCGGCCGGCCCGAGGGCTATCTCGAGCGGCAGGTGAAGCGCTGGGCGGCGCAGTGGTCGCGCTCCGAGACCGAGCCGACGCCCGTCATCGAGGAGCTGATCCGCCGGCTGCGCCAGGCGATTCCGGTCTCGCCGCCGCCGACGATCGTGCACGGCGACTACCGCCTGGGGAACATGGCCCTGGCCCCCGACGCGCCGGGCACCGTGGTGGCCGTCTTCGATTGGGAGATGGCGACGCTCGGCGATCCGCTCGCCGATCTCGGGTACACACTCGTCTTCTGGACGGAGCCGGGCGAGGAGAAGAGCTCGCTGGGGGCGCTGACGCGGGCGACCGCCCACCCGGGGTTCCTGACCCGGCGCGAGTTGGTCGAGCAGTACGCGAAGGCCAGCGGCCGCGACGTGACGGCGGTCGATTTCTATCAAGTGTTGGCGCTCTACAAGCTGGCCGTCATCACCGAAGGCATCTGGAACCGGCATCTCCAGGGCAAGACGCTGGGGAGGGGTTTCGAGAATCTCACCCGCAGCACCACCCACATCGCCGAACGCGCGCTCGAGATCGCGGACGCTTCAGCCGATTCGCGGCTCGCCGGCTGACGGTCTCCACGAGAGTGACACCAGACTTTGACGCGGTCGCCACCGTTCCGCCGCGCGACGGACATCGCGGGCGCCGATCCTGTGCAGCGAAGGCCCGTGTCGGGCCCGAGGTTGCCCATGGATCAGAAACGCCCCTCGGTTCGGATACGCCTGGGTGTGGACACGGTTGCCCTGCGGCGCCACGGTGAGGGATTCGCGGCCGAGGGACCGGGCTTCTACGTCTGGGATCGCGATCCGAAAGAGGTCTGCCGCGTGGTGCGCGAGCTCGAGTGGGGGCTCCGCGCGGCGGCCTGCGAACGGGTACGGGTGGCGCCGAAGCTTCAGGCCCCGCGGCCCGACGACGCGGCCGAGAACTCGCCACGCGACACCCCGTAGAAGCGCGTCGGGCGGCCCGCCAATTCCTCCTGGCGGTCGAGACGCATGCCGAGCCGTTCGAGGATTCGCACGGACGCCGCGTTGGGGTCGTCGACGCTGGCGCAGACGCGCAGCAGTCCCAGCGCACCGAAGGCGTAGCCGAGCACCGCACGCGCGGCTTCGAGACCCAGGCCCGCTCCGAAGGCGTCGCGCGCCAGCACGTACAAGAGCTCCGGCTCGGCCGCGGTGGGCCGCAGCCCACAGCAGCCGATCGGATCGCTCTCGCCGTGCGGCACCAGCGACCACAGCCCGAAGCCCTGTGCCGCGAAGCTCGCATCGCTCGTCGCCACGAGCTCCCGCACTTGCGCCAGCGAAGGGGCGGTGTCGTCGAACAGGTAGCGGCGCACGGAAGGGTGCGCCCACTGCGCGTGGAAGTCGGCGACGTCGCTCTCCCGGATCGGGCGCAACCGCAGCCGTTCGCTCTCGAGTACGGGCTCGCGCACGCCGGCCTCCTCCGCGACAGGGTATCGGACGCTGGAGCGAGGAAGTCCTGATACAGTGCGGCCGTGGAGGCCGCCGACATGCCCACGCCCCGATCGCGACGTGTCCCGTGGCCGGCCGCCACGGCGGTCGGCTTGCTCGCGGCCAGTCTCGCCTGTGCGGCGCCGCCGGTCGGGGCCCCCGGGCCCTCGGAGTCGAGCTGCATGGCGCACGCCGCCGACGTCGACACAGAAGCAGTGCGCCGCTACGTCCGGAACCTGCGAGAGCGGGTCATGAGAGTCTGGGAGGTGCCCGACGGCGTTCCAGCGGACCAGACGGTCGTCGTCCGGTTCCGCTTGCGCGCGGACGGATCGGCCGACGCCCTGGAGACCGTGGAGGGGGCCGATCCAGCCCTGAGCCAGAGTGCCCTGGAGGCCTTTCGCCGCGCGACACCCGAGCCGGTCCCCGCGGACGCGTCGGGACTTGTTGGGTGCTGGCTGCGGGGTTCCTTCCGGAATCCGGGGCTCTCCAAGGAGTCGGTGTCGGCGTGGTAGCCTGGTTGGTGGGAACCAATCAAGGAGGTCTGTGATGAACGCCGAAGGGGGATGCTATTGCCGCGGGCTCCGCTACAGGCTCGAGGGGGATCCGGTCTTCCGGGCCCAGTGCCACTGCCGCGAGTGCCAGTACATCTCGGGAGGAGCGCCCAATTTCGTGATGGGCGTGCCGGAAGCGGGCCTGGCCTACACGCAGGGCTCGCCAAAGGGCTTCAAGCGCAGCGACCTGGAAAACGGCGTGACGCGCGAGTTCTGCCCCGCGTGCGGCACCCACATCCTGACGCGCTCGCCCGGCCTGCCGGGAACGGTGATCCTGAAGGTGGGCACGCTCGACGACCCCGGGCTCTTCGAGGGACCGCAGATGGCCATCTTCACATGCGACAAGCAGAGCTTCCATCACGTCGCGGAGGGTGTTGCCACTTTCGAGCGCACGCCCGGCTGAAGCCCGGCATCTCGTTGCCTTTCGCGCGGCGGTGTGTGCCGACGTTTCGGCGCCCGTGGCGACGTTGGTAGACGACCCGCTGGGGGCGGCTCGCGAGCAGAACGATCACCGACTGCCCGACGCCCTACGCGACGGCCCTCGAGGCGATCGCGGAGGACGCGAACAACGAGTCGCCGGTGTCCGAGGGCTCGACGACTGCGAGAAAGGAGAGGGCATGACGCGGCGATTCGGATCGATCCTGGCGGCGGCGGCGCTGGTCTGGGGCGTGGGTGGCTCCGCGTCCGCGCATCGAAGCCACGTGCTGTCGTGTTCCGGTTCGCCCGGCGAGTTGGAGCGGACGGAGTGGATGACCATGTTCTCGGTGACGGATCCCGACGGACACGAGCTGACCTTCGCCGAGACGAATCCCGACGAGCACAGCATCGACCCGTGGTAGCCCGCGCGGCGGCGAGCGACGCATGCCCAGCACCGGCAGCCTGAACCACATCGACATCTCCGTGGGGGATCCGGACCGCTCCATCCCCTTCTACGAGGCGTTCTTTCTCGCGCTCGGCTATCGGCGTTGGCGATCGACTGCGCCGGAGTGGGCGGGGGACCGACCGCGTCGGGCCACCTGGTTTCTGAAGCTGCCGGGAGGCACGGTCTTCGGAGTGGAGGTGCGGCCGTCGCGGGCGGCACCGTGCTGGACCCGCCGGCCGACTACAGCGGCCAGCCGGCCTACTCGGAGGGCTACTACGCGGTCTTCTTCGCGGATCCGGACAACCTGAAGCTCGAAGTGGCGCACATCCCCCAGACTAACCCCTAGCCCGAAAAGGCTCCGGGGCTTTGGTACCCTGACGGGCGCGGTCGAGCCGTCCGCGGTCTCCGGGTGCGCTGGAGCAGAATTCATGGATGCTGTCGAGATTCGCACCGCCGGCCCCGGCGACGTGCCGGCGCTGGCTTCTCTCGTGGCCGCGTTTCGCGATCACCTGGGCGTCCGCGGTCCCACCGCCGCCGCGCTCGCGGCGTACCTGCCGGGGCTGCTGCGCGATGAGCGAACGGAGCTCGCGTGCGCCTGGGACGGCGCGGACGCGCTCGGCTACACGAACACCCGCTTCTTCTCGTCGCTGTGGGCCACGGCGCCCGAGGCGCACCTGGAAGACCTGTTCGTGGTGGCGGCGGCCCGGGGTCGCGGGGTCGGGCGGCAGCTGCTGCGGCACGCGCTTTCGCGGGCTCGCGAGCGCGGCGCGGTGGCGTTCGGGCTGCAGACGAACGAGCGGAATCTGGAGGCCCAGGCTCTCTATCGGGCCGAGGGACTCCGGCCGGACTCCCACGCCCGCTATCCCGACGGCCGCGAGGTGTACTGGGTTCGCAGGCTCGAACCCCGCTAGCGGAAGAGGTGAAGAGGTCGATGGCCGATGAGAACGGGGCGGTGACGGCGGTCAGCTCGAGTCCGACCCACACCATGCGCAAACCGAACCGCGCCCACATCGAGCTGGTGGCCGGCTTGGGAGTCCGGGACGACGCCCACATGGGTGAGACGGTGAAGCACCGCTCGCGGGTGGCGGCCGATCCGAGCCAACCGAACCTGCGCCAGGTGCACTTGATTCACCGGGAGCTCTTCGAGGAGCTGGCGTCGGCGGGCTTCTCGATCACGCCGGGGGAGATGGGGGAGAACATCACGACCCAGGGCATCGATCTGCTCGGGCTGCCGACGGGCACGCTGCTCACCCTGGGCGCGTCCGCCGTCGTGGAAGTGACGGGCCTCCGCAACCCCTGCGGCCAGTTGAACGGGATCCAACCGGGACTTCTGCCGGCCACCCGCGTGCGCGAAGCGAACGGAAACCTCGTTCGCAAGGCCGGCATCATGGGCGTCGTGCGAAGGGGCGGTCGGGTCGCCCCCGGCGATGTCATTCGGGTCGAGCTGCCCCGCGGTCCGCGGCGCGCGCTGGAACCCGTCTAGGCTCGAGGAGACCCGGCGAATCGAGGAGGAGTTCGTTGGATTACAAGCTGTTTGCGATTCGGGTCTTCGTCCGCGACTGGGAACGCGCGGTTCGCTTCTACACCGAGACGCTGGGGATGCCGCTGGCGTATCGCAGCGACGAGCTCGGCTGGGCCCAGCTGGCCACCGGTGAGTGCCAACTGGCCCTCGAACGCGCGGCGCCCGACGACGAGGAATCACAGGCGCTGGTGGGGCGCTTCGTGGGTGTGTCGCTCCAGGTGTCGGACATCCAAGCGACCGTGGCGACCCTGCAGGAGCGCGGCGTCGAGTTCGCGGGGCTGCCGGAGGCCCAGGAGTGGGGCGGGGTACTGGCGCATCTCCGGGATCCCGATGGAAACGTGCTGACGCTCCTGGGATCGCGGGAGTGAGTCCCGCTCGGCGAGCTTCCACCGTCTAGAGCGCCAGCGTCAGCGGGTCTTCCAGAAGCTCCCGCACGGCGGCGAGGAATTCGGCGCCGACGGCGCCGTCCACGGCGCGGTGGTCGGCCGAGAGGGTGCAGGTCATGACGTGCCCGACCTCGACCCGGCCCTCTCGTACGACAGGCCGCTCCGCGACCGCCCCGACGCCGAGAATGCCGCTCTGGGGCGGGTTCAGGATGGGGAATACGCTCTCGATGCCGTACATGCCCAGGTTCGACACGCTGAAGGTGCCGCTCTGGTAGTCCACGGGCGCCAAGCGGCCCGCCCGCGCCCGCTCGGCCAGTTCGCGGATCTCCTGGGAGATCTCGCGCAGGCCCTTGCGATCCGCGTCCCGGACGACGGGCGTCACCAGCCCGCCGTCGGTGGCCACCGCCACGGCCACGTGGACGGAGGTGAAGCGTTGGACGGCGTCGTCTCCCCAGGCGGCGTTGGCGGCCGGTACCCGGCGGAGCGCCGACGCGACGGCCTTTACCACGATGTCGTTCACCGAGATCTTGTAGTGCGCCTCGCCTGTGGGTGCGCGGGCGTTCAGGTCCGCGCGAAGTGCCAGCAAGTCGGAGACGTCGCACTCGATTCGTAGGTAGAAGTGCGGCATCTCGCTCTTGGCGGCCGAAAGCCGCTCGGCGATGACGCGTCGCATCCGTGTGTGGGGGACGCTCTCGTACTCGACCTCGGGGGGGCTGGTGGCGGTGGGCAGTCGCACCACCGTGGCGCCGGTGCGGGCGTCCTCCACATCCGCCTTCAGGATGCGCCCGCCCGGGCCGGTGCCCGCCAAGCCGTCCAGGTCCACACCCGCTTGGGCTGCAACCCGCCGTGCGAGGGGGGTGGCCGCCGCTGGCGCTTCGCCCGGCGCTGCCGGTGGGGGCGACGAGGGCGCGGCAACCGGCTTCGCCTCCGGCTCGGGCGTCGGCACCGCCGCGGGCGAGGCTTCGGGTTGGGAGACCGCAGGCGCGCCCTCGGCCTCGATGATGCAAAGCGTCGTACCGACGGCGACGTCCTCGCTGCCGGCCGGAACCCGAATCTCCACCAAAACGCCTTCGACCTCGGCTTCCAGCTCGATCGTCGACTTGTCGGTCTCGATCTCGCACAGCAGGTCGCCGGGGCGAACCGGGTCGCCGGGGGCTTTCAACCAGCCCACGAGGCTGCCCTCGGTCATGTTCGCCGAGAGTTCGGGCAGTTCGACTTCGACGCGCACGGCCCAGTCCTCCAACGCTTCCGATGCCGGCGAGGCGGCTCCAGGGGGAGTCTTCTCGTCTCGGTCGTTGCTGCTTCGGCTGAAGTCCGTGGGTCAGCATGCCAGACGATTCCGGCCACGCCAGCGTAGGTGGGTGGAACGCCCCGCTCCAGGGCGTTCACCGCGCAAAGGGCATTTCCAGCAGGGTGGGCTTGGGCCTACAATCGCAGGACCCATGGGGCAGGGTCGCTCGCAGGCGGAACTGGAAGCCGAACTCGGGCGTTTGCGCGAGCGCATCAAGACGCTCGAGGCAGCGGTCGAGGCGAACCTGCTCGCCCGAACCACTTCCACCCAGCACTGGGACCAACTGCGCCGCGTGCTCGACGTGCTGCCGCACTACGTCTTCGCGAAGGACCCGACCGGCCGGTTCACTTTCGTCAACCAGCGGTTGGCGGAGTCGTTCGAACTGCGTGCCGAGGACATGGTGGGCCGGCACGACTCCGAGTTCGAGCCGTGGGCCTCCGACTCGGGGCGTCTGCGCGAGGACGACCGGGAAGTCATCGAGACCGGTCGGCCGAAGTTCGTGTCGGCCGAGCCCTTCGTCGATCGCCAGGGCGTCACGCGGTACTTCGAGTCGCGCAAGATTCCGCTCCCCGATCCGGAGGCGGGCGAGGTGGGCGTCCTGGTGTTGGCCACCGAGGTGTCCGAAGCCGTGGCCCGCGAACGCGAGCAGCGCAGGCTGCTGACGGCCATGGATCAGGCCGGCGAAGCCATCGCCGTGCTCGACCGTCGCGGGAACGTCCTCTACGCCAACGCCGCGCTGGGGACGATGCTGAAACGCCCGGTCTCCCAGTTGGTCGGTCGGCCGCTCGAGGTGCTCACGTCGGGCGAGGGCGATCGGGCGCTCATGCGGCAGATGCAGGAACGCCTGATCACGGGAGAGACTTGGCGCGGGCGCTACACCACTCTGTGGGACGACGGCTCGCGCTACATCCGCGATGCCACGGTCGTTCCCGTGCGGGACGAAGCGGGGCGCGTCGTCAACTACGTGGGTGTGGTTCGCGACGTGACCCGCGAGGCGCAGCTCGAGCAGGAGCTGCTGCAGGCCCAGAAGATGGAGGCCGTCGGCCAGTTGGCGGGCGGGGTCGCGCACGACTTCAACAACCTGCTGACGGTGATCTCCGGCCACGGAGAGCAGCTGCTCGACGACATGCCGGACCAGGACCGGCGTCGCGCCGACGCCGAGCAGATTCTCGAGGCGGCGGATCGGGCCGCGTCGCTCACGCGCCAGCTCTTGGTGTTCAGCCGCAGGCGGAGTCTGCAGACGCGGGTGCTTGATCTGAATCGCAAGGTGAAAGAGCTCGATCCGATGTTGTCGCGGCTGATCGGCGAGGACGTCGAGTTCCGCTACGAGCTGGCGGAACACCCCCTGGCCATCGAGGTCGACCCGAGCCAGGTGGAGCAAGTGATCGTCAACCTGGTCGTCAATGCGCGCGACGCGATGGACCGGGGCGGCACGATTACGATCCGGACGGCCGAGGGCGCCGATCCGGAGACCGTCGCGAGGCTCGACCTTCCCGCCGGCGAGTACGTGCTGCTGCAGGTCTCCGACACCGGGATGGGCATGGACGAAGAGACGCGGCGCCACGCCTTCGAGCCCTTCTTCACCACCAAGGAGCTCGGCAAGGGAACCGGCCTCGGGCTCTCGACGGTTTACGCCATCGCCCAACAGAGCGGGGGCGGCGCGACCGTCGCCAGCGAACCGGGCCGCGGCGCCACCTTCGAAGTCTTGTTTCCGCGCGTCGACCGGATCGTGGAAAGCGAAGAGGAGCCGCCCCCGCGGCCTTTGCAGGGTCTCGTGCGACACGAGACCATCCTCGTGGTCGAGGACGAGTCGGCCATCCGCCGACTCGTGGTGGAGACGCTGGCGCGGAAGGGCTACGAGGTACTCGAGGCGAGCAACGGACGCGAGGCACTCGAGCTGGCCAGCCGCTACGACGCACCCATCGACCTCTTGGTGACGGACGTGGTCATGCCCGAGATGAGCGGTCCGGAGCTGTGCCAGCACCTGCAGCGCGAACGTCCCGGTTGCCGCGTGCTCTTCATGACGGGCTACGCCAACGACAGCTTCCCCGGCGCGACGCGTCTGGACCCGACGGACTCGCTGCTCGAGAAGCCCTTCCGCCCTCGCGCGCTGATTCAGCACGTGCGCGAGGTGCTGGAACGCAGCGCCAGCCTCGGCGACTAGCCGCTGACGACGTCGTTCTCTTCCAGCAGTGCGGCGATGGAGGTCTGGATGTTGCGGCGCAGGGTGCGCAGCTCGCGCGCCTTCTGAGAGCGAAGTCGCAGCACGGTGTAGGCGCGCACCTCGCTCCAGAAGCTCTCGTGGCGCTCGTGGAAGAGCAGCGCCAGATAGCCCGAGAGCGGAGCTCCCACGCCGACCAGCAGCCCCATCCACGGTCCCAGGTAGGACCACGCGAAGAGCGCCTCGGCGCCCCAGACCAGGGGCAGCAGGAAGAAGGCCGTCAACAGCTTGATGCTGGCCGGCATCTGGGGCGAGGTGCCGAAGCGCTCGCCGACGAGGCCGGGGACGCGGTAGGGCACCCAGTTGAGCAGCGTGCCCACGACGGCCACGGGCAGCCACAGTGCCAGCACGGGCACGCGGTCCCCCAGGTACAAGAGAACCCGACGCCACGGGTAGCCGGCGGCCACGTGGTCGTCCCGCAGCCCCAGCCGTTTGAGCTGATCGTCGTAGTGCTCGACCTGGGCCGCGATGGCGTTCACCTGCTGCGGGCGGGCCTCCTTCAAGGCGTCGTAGCTGGCGCCGACCACCTTCTGCATGGGGAAGTGCTCCGCCAGCTCGATGCGGCCCGGCATGTCCGCCGCGTCTCGGGTGATCACTTCGACGGTGCGCTCTGCCAGCCGCGCGTCGCCCCAGGACGCGAAGTTGAGGGTCACTTCGCGGATGCGGCCGTGGATGGCGGCGGTGAGTTCCTGGACGGCCTCGCGTGGATCCTTCGCGTAGGCCTCGGCCCACTCGCGCGGGTCGATGGGCTCGCCCACGTTCAAGAGCACGCGCGAGCGAAAGCGCGCCTTGTCCTCGAAGGTGAGGCCGACCGGCACGACTCGCAGGTTGGCGACGCCGTGCTCGGTGACGGCTTCGAGCGCGATTCGGGCCGCACCGGTCTTGAGCTGCTGCAAGGACGGCTCGTGGTGCGAGAGCCCCTCCGGAAACAGGGCGACGCAGCTGCCCCTCGCCAGCTCGGCGTGGCAGCGGGAGAACATGGACGTGTTCTGCGCGGTGTCGGCGCCGTCGATCTTGCGGTAGACGGGAATCGCGCTGGCCAGCAGCAGCAGCGGCTTCAGGAACGGGTTGTTCCACAGCGTGTGCTTGGCCAGGAAGCGGGGATTGCCGGGCAGGAAGCCCAGCACCAGGAAGGGGTCGATCAGCCCGTTCGGATGGTTCGCCACGAAGATCCACGGGCCTTCCGCGGGCAGCCGGTCGCGCCCCGCCACCTCGACGCGGCGGAAGAAGACTCGCAGGGCGGTCCAGGCCAGGCCCCGCGTGATCCAGTCGGCGATGCGGCGCAGCATGATGACGAACTCTCCCCTTTGGCTCTCCATTCGGTCGGACCGGCTCCGCGTCTGAGTGGCGACGGCCCGGTCGGCACCGGTTCGGATCCAGGGTTAGAGCAGGAGCCGTGCCAGCTAGGCCGAAAGGAGAAAAGAGAAACAATTCCAGCAGTCTAGGGATTTTCTGCCGGCTGGAGGGTGCACCCGTCGGCGGCCCGCCCCGGGCGTTCAATGCCAGAGGCCGTACAGTCGATGTACGAGCGATTCCCGGAGGGTTCGGTGGCGCTGATTCGAGACGACGAGCGGGTGCTGGTGGAGTCGGTCGCCGCCATGGCGGACACGAACCCCTTCCTGCCCGCCTGGATGGACCACCAGCAAGCGGCCCTCGGCGAGGCCGCCGTGCCGGTGGATGCCGTCTGGCACGCGCCGGCCGACCGCGGCGCCGAGAATCCCAACGCCGATGCCATCCAAACCCGCGTGGAAGCCCTGGCGCCGCGGCTGCGGGACCGGCTGGCGGAGGGGCAGCGGGCCTCGCCGCGGGAGCTGGAGCTCTACGAATCGTTCGTCCGCTACCTGCTCTTCTGGCGCTACGCCGATGGCTTTCTCGAGCTGATTCGGCGCGGCGAATCGGGCCAGAGCACGACCGGAAAGGTCGGCACCTACCGCCGCTTCGTGGGCGACGTGGCCGCCTTCTTCGAGTTGGAGGGCGTGCGCTGGCCCCTCGACACCAGCGCCGGGCCGCTCTTCGAGTGGGGCTATCAGATCCGGCGCGTCTTCCACCACACCTTCCGCCAGATCTTCGGCGGTTCGACGGCCGCCGCCGCGCTGCGTGCCGCCGTCTGGGAGTCGATCTTCACCCACGACGTGCGCCGCTACCGCCGCGCCTTGACGGGTCGCATGAACGACATCCCGACGCTGGTGACGGGAGAGTCCGGCACGGGCAAGGAGCTGGTGGCCCGCGCCATCGGACTCTCGCGCCACATCCCCTTCGACCCCGAGCGCCAGGCCTTCGTGGAGGACTACGCGCGGCTCTTCACGCCGCTCAACCTCTCGGCCCTGTCTCCCACCCTGATCGAGTCCGAGCTCTTCGGGCACCGCAAGGGTGCCTACACCGGCGCCCTCGAGGACCGCGTCGGCTGGCTCCAGGAGTGCCCGTCCCTGGGCGCCGTGTTCCTGGACGAGATCGGCGAACTGGACGCCGGCATCCAGGTGAAGCTCCTGCGCGTGCTGCAGTCCAGGACCTTTCAGCGCATCGGCGAGACCCAGGAACGCCGCTTCGAGGGCAAGATCATCGCGGCCACGAACCGGAGCCTCGAGACCGAGCTGGCCGAAGGGCGCTTCCGCCAGGATTTTTACTATCGCCTCTGCGCCGACCGCATCCGCACCCCCACCCTACGCGAGCAGCTGCGCGAGACGCCGGACGAGCTCCACCACCTGGTGCTGATCCTGGCCCGGCGCGTGGCCGGCGACGACGAAGCCCCGGCCCTGGCGGACGAAGTCACTCACTACGTCAAGCGCGAGCTGGGCGCCGATTACGCCTGGCCCGGCAACGTGCGCGAGCTGGAGCAGTGCGTGCGGAACGTGCTGATTCGCAGCGAGTACCGGCCCGGGGTGGTCCCGGGCGGCGACTCGGGAGGCGAGTGGCTGGCGGCGCTCTCCCAGGGACAGCTGACGGCGGACGCCCTCCTCCGCCGCTACTGCACCCACGTCTACGCCCAGACGGGCAGCTACGAAGAGGCGGCCCGCCGGTTGGGCCTCGACCGCCGCACGGTGAAAGCCCGCATCGACGCGGACTTGCTGGCCGAACTGCGCGGCGAGGCCGGCTCGGGCGAGGCGGGCGTCGCCGTCGCTGACGCCAGTCGGTAGAGTGTCTCCCGGGCTACCGCTTCTGGGGGAAACATGGCTCTCAACCTCGCCACCATTCTGAGTGCGACCGCGGAGAAGCGGCCGGAACATCCCGCCATCCGCATCGGCGACGTCGCCATTCCGTACGCAGCGCTCGACCGCGCCGCCCGCGGCGTGGCGGCCGCGCTCCAAGCGCGCGGGATTCGGCCGGGAGACAGCGTGGCCATCCTGGTGCCGAACGTCCCCCAGTTCACCATCGCCTACTTCGGGATTCTCTACGCCGGCGCCACCGTGATCCCGATCAACGTGCTCGCGGCCGCTCCCGAGGTCGACTACTTCATTCGCGATTCGGGCGCGAAGCTGCTCTTCTACCACCCCCAGTTCGAAGGCCCGGGCGTCGAAGGCGCCAAGCAGGCGGGTGTACCCGCCGTCTGCGCGGGCGGCGGCGACACGGGCCCCGACACCCTGGAGGCGATGGCCGAGGCCGAGCCGGTCGAGCACGTGCACCCGACGGGGGCCGACGATACGGCGGTCGTGCTCTACACGTCCGGAACGACCGGCAAGCCGAAGGGCGCCGAGCTCACGCACTCGAATCTCTTCGTCAACTGCGCGTTCGTGACGCCGCGGCTCGTCCCGGTGGAGAAGCCCGAGGAGCACGTGGCGTTGGCGACGCTGCCGCTCTTCCACTCGTTCGGCCAGACGTGCATCCAGAACACGACCATCGCGGCGGGTGGGACGTTCGTGCTGCTGCCGAGGTTCGAGCCGGAGGCGGCCTTCCAGCTGCTGCAGCGCGAGCGGGTGACGATCTTCGGGGGCGTGCCGACCATGTACTTCGCGCTCCTCCACCACGAGAAGGCGGGCGACTACGACCTGTCTTCGCTGCGCTACTGCATGTCGGGCGGCGCGCCCATGCCCGTCGAGGTCATGAACGCCTTCAACGAGAAATTCGGGGTCGAGATCCTGGAGGGCTTCGGCCTCTCCGAGACGTCGCCGGTCGCCAGCTTCAACCAGCTCGACAAGCCGCGAAAAGCCGGCTCCATCGGCTACCCGGTGTGGGGCGTCGAGATGTGCATTCGCGGCGACGACGGCGCCTTCCTGCCGGACGGCGAGCGCGGTGAGATCTGCATCCGCGGCCACAACGTCATGAAGGGCTACCTGGGCCGTCCGGACGCCACCGCCGAGGCTATGAAGGACGGCTGGTTCCACTCGGGCGACGTGGGCTACCGGGACGAGGACGGCTGCTATTGGATCGTGGACCGCAAGAAGGACATGATCCTGCGCGGCGGCTTCAACGTCTATCCGCGAGAGGTGGAGGAAGTCCTCTACGCCCACGACGCCATCGCCGAGGCGGCCGTCATCGGCATTCCGCACGAGAGCCACGGCGAGGAAGTGAAGGCGGTGGTGGCGCTGGCGCCCGGTCAGAGCATCACGCCCGACGAGCTGATCGCCTTCGCGAAGCAGAGCCTGGCGGCCTACAAGTACCCGCGCGTGGTCGAGATCATCGACGAGCTGCCCAAGGGGCCGACCGGCAAGATCCTGAAGCGCGCGCTCAAGTAGCCTCGTCGCTGCGCGCCTCGGCCCGGCGCTGCCGCTCTTCGAACAGGGCGATGAACTTGGAGCGGTCCACGGAGACGAATAGGCCCTCGGCCTCGGCGGTCAACTGATCGGTGTCTCCCACGTAGACGCGCCCGGACGTGAAGATCTTGCGCCCCTCCACCCGGTCGAGCCCGGCCTCGAACCGCAGCGGAGTCAGCAGCGGCGTGGGTCGGCGGTAGTTGACGGTGAGCCGCGCCGTCATGCCCGGATTCCCGGACAGCGAATTGGCAAAGCCCAGCACTTCGTCGAAAGCCGCCGCCACGAAGCCGCCGTGGACGCAGCCGGGGGGGCCTTCGTAGGAGGAACCGAAGGTGACGCGCCCCTCCACCCGCTTGTTCTCCTGGTCCGCGCCGAGCTGGATGGGAGGCGCCAGCGGGTTGGCGCGCCCGATCAAGGGACTCTGGTCGAAGAAGGCCCCCACGCTGCCGGCGGGACCGGTCTCGGACCAGCCCTCGTACTTCTTGCCGCGGGGGTGGGTGGCCAGCTGCTCGGCGTACCGTTCGAGGGCGTCGGCGGCCGCGGCGAGCTCCTGCTCCGGAGCATCGCTCTCCGCCAGCCGTTGAATCACGGTGCGCATGGCGTCGGCCAAGCGGCGTCGCTCGGCCCAGGCACCGGTGGCCTGCATGGCGCTGGCTTCCCAGTGGGTGAATCGACGGACGAAGCTGTCTTGCTCGCTCACGGTTCGGTCCTTGCTCTGTGCGGGGGCAAGGGTAGCGTGGGGCTGCGCTGCCGCTTGGTCGCGGTGGTTGCGCCGGGCGGCTACGCGCGACGGAAGAGGTGAAACAGCGCGTCGTGGTTGGCGGCGAGACGCTCGGGGGCAACGCCCACGGACGGGGGATAGAGCAGGGGCTCGTCGGTGAGATCGTCCCACTGGGCCAAGCGGTCCGGGGCTTCGTCGGGCGTGCAGGCGATGGCGATCTCGTCGACCAGCTCGTCCGGCACTGCTTCGGCCATGGCCTTGAAGTCGAGGCGCTTCAAGGCCGCGCGGCAGGCGTCGCCCACGTGCCGCAGGCCGTGGAGATCCAGCACGGAATGGTAGAGGTCGGTGGTGTAGTAGAAGCCGATCTGGCACTTCGCGTCGTAGACGGCGTCCTCGCGCTTTTGCTGGATGGACGTGAGCACGTAGGGCTTGAGAGCGCAGGCACCGGCCGCCCGCCCGGCGGCGGCTTCCGCTTCCCGCAGTCCCGGGAGAGTCACCTCGCGGTGCCAGCGCCGGGTGGCGATGGGATGGCCCACCAGGCCGTCGGCCACGGCGCCGGCGGCGGCGATCATGCCCCGGTTGACGGCGGCGATCCAGACGGGAATCGTCTCGCGCGCGGCGCCGGGCCTCGAGTAGAGCGGGATCCGGAGCTTCCAGAAGTCGCCTTCGAAGCGGAGTCCGCCGCCCTTTTGCGCCGCGAAGGCCGCGTGCAGGAGCCTCACCAACTCGCGCATGCGCGCGGCGGGCGCCTCGAAGGGCACACCGTACCACTCCTCGTTCATGCGCCGCGTGGCGCTGCCGAGCCCCAGCACCATGCGTCCCCCGGACAGCTCGTCCAGATCCATGGCGGCGCTGGCGTGGAGCAGCGGCGAGCGCGTGAACGCATTGGCGATCGCGGTTCCGATTCGCACCCGCTCGGTGGCGGCGGCGATGGCCGCCAACGGCACGTAGCCGTGGCGGTTGAAGAACTCGACGGTGAACACCGAGTCGAAGCCCGCCGCTTCGGCGCGCTTCGCGAGCGCGACGTCTCCCGAAGGCGAGCCACCCATCAACACGAGGCCGATCTGAGACCTTGCTTGCACCGACACGGGATCCTCCCTCGTTGACACAGACGGGCAGAACAGGGTAACACCGCCCGGCGGCAGCCAGCCGGACCGTCGCAGAACCACCCCCGGGCGAGGACGTTTCCGAGCGCGGCGGCTGATCGCGTCGAGTGGAACGCGGAGCGGGTATGATCCGCGGTCGAGAATTCGGGATCATCCCGGGCGGGTTGTGAACGGTTAGGAACGGTCGCGAGCAGGAGTGAGTGGAAGGAGGGAGTCGTGTCTCAGGCGGACGATCCCACGGCGTTGGTTCCCATCGAAGGCGTGCTGTCCTACCGGCAGGGTGTGCCGGACGAAGCCTCGCAGTTCGATTTCTTTCTGGGCGAGTGGGACGCGCGCACCACGCGGTATCGCGCGGACGGCAGCGAGATCGCGAGCTACGGCGGCGCGTGGTCGGCCCGCCACCTGCACGACGGGCGGATGGTGTTCGACGAGTTCACGGCCCGTCTGGACGACGGCTCGGAGATCTCGTACATGGCGACCCTGCGGACGTTCTCTGCCGCGTCGGGACGCTGGGAGATGACGTTCCTGATCGCCCATCAGCCGCAGCTCATCCGGTCGTTCTCCGGGGTCTTTCGGGAAGGGGAGATGCAGCTCGACGGCGTGGGTGTCACCCTCACCGGCGAGCCGGTGCTCGCGAAGGTGCGCTTCTTCGACATCACTCCCCGGAGTTTCGAGTGGGAGAACCGGGTCAGCCTCGACGACGGGGCGACGTGGTACCGGGACAGCACCATCTCCGCCCGCCGGAACTAGCCGCGCGGGCGCGGGGCACGAGCGAGCGCGAGTCCCTTACGGAGGCGTCGGTGGCCGCCGGCAAAGTCATCCTGGTCCACGGACCGTCGAGCGTCGGCAAGTCCACGCTCTCGCGCGCTCTCCAGGCGCGGCTCGACGAACCTTTTCTGTATCTCTCCATCGATCACTTTCGCGATGCGGGGATGCTGCCGCTCGACCGCGTGCGGTCGGGGGAGTTCGACTGGCCGAGCCTGCGACCGGCCTTCTTCGAGGGCTTTCACCGCTGCCTGCCCGCCTTGGCGGCGGCGGGGAACAACCTCCTGGTCGAGCACATCGTCGAGACGGAGGCGTGGCTGGCGCGGCTGGTGAAGCTGTTGGCGTCCTTCGACGTCTTCTTCGTGGGCCTGCACTGTCCCCTGCCCGAGCTCGAGCGCCGCGAGGCGGCGCGAGGCGACCGCCCGCTCGGCGACGCGCGCCGGGACTTCGAGACCGTCCACGGCTTCGCTCGCTACGATCTCGAGCTGGACGCCACCCAGCCGCCGGAGGCGAACGTGGCGGCGCTGCTCTCGGCCTGGCAGGCGCGCACGCCGCCGAGTGCATTTCAGCAGCTGAGTCCGGAGCGGGGTCGCCCGGCGTGACGCGGCCGGCACTGGTTCCCGAGCTCTACGTTTCGGACCTCGACGCCAGCATCCACTTCTACGTGGAGTGTCTGGGCTTCGAGATCGAGTACGCACGGCCGGAAGAGCGGTTCGCCGCACTCCGGCTCGGGCGGGCTCACCTGATGCTGGAAGAGGCCGCGTCGCTCGGGCGCGCGACGCCCGAGGAGTTCGCCGCGGGGCAGTGGCGGACGGCGCCGCTCGAAAGGCCGTTCGGGAGGGGCGTCAACTTCGAAATCGAGGTGTTGGACGTGACCGCCATCGACGCGCGCCTGCGCGCTACCGGTTGCCCGCGGCTGCTGGAGCTCCACGAGAAGCCCTACCGCGTGGGGGACCGCCTCCGCGTGGTCCGCCAGTTGCTGGTGGCCGATCCCGACGGCTACCTGATGCGGCTCTCCCAACCGGAACCGAGTGCGTCGAACGACGGCCCTGGCGGAGGAGGCTGAGTGGCGCGGCCGCGAGCGCGACGTCGCCTGGTGGGATGCCCTGGACTACGCCGGCGTCGACGCCTACTTCCCCCTGGCCGAGGGGCCGAACCCGGCGCTCGCCGAGGCCGAAGCCCGCTGGCGCCAGGAGCTCGTGTCGCTCGCGGCCTGGGCGCGGCGCATCGGGATGCCCGTGCTCTTCACGGAGGTCGGCTACCGCAGCCGGGTGGGGGCCGGCAGCGAGCCCTGGGAGTGGCAGCGCCCGGGCGTGGCTTCGCCGGAGGAGCAGGCGGTGCTCTATCGCGCGACGTTCTCCGCGCTGCGGTCAGAGCCCTGGTTCTACGGCTTCTACTGGTGGCAGTGGCGGACTCTGCCACCAACGGAACCCGCCTCCGACACGGGCTTCACGCCCCAGGGCAAGCCGGCCCTGGAAATCCTCCGCGAGTTCTACGCCCCAGAGCCGCGCTGAGCCAGTTCCCCTGGGGCTTCGCGCAGAACTTGGGTGGAACGTCTCCAAGTGTGACCGGATCTGACACGAGAGGGCGCTTTCCTGAGCCTACGCGCCGCGCCGCCTAGAGATCGGACGGCCGTCTCGTCTCGCCCCCACCCGGCCGGGTCCGAAGCCCGGCCGCCCGCGAGGCGAGGAACACGGAAGGAGATCCCCAATGCAGGCTCCCTGGCGAACCCTGACTCGCTGTCTCGTGTGTGGTTTCGGAGAAGTTCGGACCGATCAGGTGATCGATCGCGGCGTCGTGCTGTTGGCCGAATGTCCACGCTGCGAGAACCGCTTCACCGCCCGGCCCGCCGCCTCGGCGCGCCCGCTGCGGCTGCGGGCCGTAGACCCGCGAGCGGACGAAGCGGCGTAGGGCAACCTCCCGCTTCGGCGCAGCGCCACGGGCGCGTGGTACCGTCGAGGGGTGCGAACGGTCCTGTATACGGGCAAGGGCGGCGTGGGCAAGACGACCACCGCGGCGGCGACGGCCGTGTGCGCGGCCGAGCGCGGGCTGCGCACGCTGGTGGTCTCGACCGACGCGGCGCACAGCCTGGGCGACGTGTTGGAACACGAAGTGGGCCCCAAGCCGAGGCGCATCGCTCCCAAGCTCACGGCCGTCGAGGTGGATCCCCGGGTGGAGATGGCCCACCACTGGGGGAGCATCCGGGACTACCTGGTCCAGCTCTTCCGCTACCAGGGGATCGAGGAGATCGTGGCCGAGGAGCTGGCGCTTCTGCCCGGGGCCGAGGAGATCACTGCGCTTCTGGCGGTCGAGGAGCAGGCCAAGAGCCGGCGCTTTGACCTCATCGTGGTCGATTGCGCGCCGACGGATTCGACCCTGCGGCTGGTGACGCTGCCCGACGTCGCCCACGGCGCCCTGCGGCTGCTGCTCTTCGTGCAACGCGCGCTCTCGGGGGTGGTGACGCCGCTGGCCCGCAACCTGGTGCCGGTGCCGCTGCCGGACGCCGCCGTCTTCGCCGACGCCGAGCGGCTCCTGTATCGCCGGCTACGGGAGATCCGCAACCGCATCACTCACTCTCAGACGAGCGTCCGCTTCGTGGTGACCCCCGAGCGCATGGTGATCGACGAGGCCCGGCGCGCCTGGACGGATCTGTCGCTGTTCGAGGTGACGGCGGATGCCGTGATCATGAACCGGCTGCTGCCGGAGGTGGCGGCCGAGGAGGAGTTCTTCCGCGACTGGTACCGCGTGCAGGCCGAGCGCGTCGACGAGGTCCAAGAGCTCTTCGCCCCGCTGCGGCTGTTGCGCGCGCCGCTTCAGGACGACGAGGCCACCGGGCTCGAGCGCCTGGCCCGCCACGGCGAGGCGCTCTTCGGCGGGGAGAGCCCCGCTGCCGTGCTGTCGGATCCGCCGCGCCTGCGCTTCACCCGCGGCGAGGGCGGATACCGCGCGCTGCTTCCGCTGCCCCACGCGGTGGCCGAGGAGCTCGACGTCGTGAAAGTGGACGACGACCTGGTCGTGTCCACGGGCGTCCGGCGTCGCGCTGTGAAGCTGCCGCGCCGCTTGGCGGCCCTCGAGGTGCAGGCGGCGCGCCTGCGAGACGGCGAGCTGGAGGTGACCTTCGGGCGCGCCGGGGCGGGCCGCTAAGTGCGCGTGATCCTGCTGACCGGCAAGGGCGGCGTCGGCAAGACGTCGCTGGCGGTGGCCACGGCCTTGGGCGCTGCGCGCCACGGGCACCGGGTGTGCGTGCTCTCCACCGATCCGGCCCACAGTCTGGGCGACGCGCTCGGCCAGCGCGTCGGCGCCCGGCTGACGGCGGTCGCCGACGGCGTCGTGGCGCAGGAGGTGGGCGTCCTCTCCGAGTTGGATCGCGCGTGGTCGGAGATCCAGGACTGGCTGCGCGAGCTCTTGCGCGAGGAAACCGACGAGATGGTCGCCGAAGAGCTCCTGGTGTTTCCCGGCATGGAGGAGCTGGTATCGCTGCGCGCGGTGCGCGAGATCGAAGCGACCGGCGAGTTCGACGTCTGCGTGGTGGACTGTGCGCCCACGGGTGCCACCCTGCGCATGCTGCGCTTCCCCGACGCGCTGCGCGTCTTCATGGAGCACTTCTTCGACTGGAACCGCACGGGGGCCCGCGCGCTGCGGCCGTTGGTGGAGCGGATCGGGCAGGCGCGCCTCATCCCCAAGGACGAGTTCTTCGAGGCGTTCGAGCGGCTCTACGCCGAGGTCGAGGACGTGCGGCAGATCTTGCTGGACAACGACCGCACCACCGCCCGCCTGGTCGTGAACCCGGCGCGGGTGGTGGTCGACGAGACGCGGCGTTCTTTCGCCTATCTGAGCCTCTACGGCGTTGCGACCGACGCCGTGCTGGTGAACCGCGTGCTGCCCGACCGGGCGGCCTCGGGCTACTTCGCCCGCTGGGCCGAGCGCGAGCGGGCGACGCTCGACGACATCGAAGCCTCGTTTCCCGTGCCCCTGTGCCGAGCGCCGCTGTTGGATCACGAGCCCGTCGGCGCCGAAGCGCTGGCGGGGCTCGCGGGCGACGTCTACGGAGACCGCGATCCCGCCGAGCTCTTCACCCGCGCCCGGCCGATTCGGCTGCACAAGCGCGGATCCCGCACGTCGCTGGAGATCGACCTGCCCGGAGTCAAGAAGGAGGAGCTCGACGTCACGGTGATCGGCGACGAGCTGCTGGTGCAGGTGCGCGACGCCCAGCGCCGGATCGCGCTGCCCGCCAGCGTGGCGGGCCTGCAGGTGGCCAGCGTTCGGCTGCAGGAGGCCGTGCTGCACGTCGGCTTCGAGCCGTGACGCCCGCACCTCCCAAACGCATCGTCTCCCTCGTGCCGAGTCTCACCGAGGCGCTGTTCTCGCTGGGACTCGGATCGCGCGTGGTCGGGGTGACCGACTGGTGCGTGCATCCGGCCGCCGGCGTCGCGCACCTGCCCAAGCTCGGAGGCACCAAGGACCCGGACGTCGCAGCCATCGCAGCCCTGGCACCCGATCTGGTGCTGGCCAACCGCGAGGAGAACACGCGCCGCGTGGTGACCGCGCTGGAGGAACGCGGGCTGCGGGTGTGGGTCACCTACCCGCGCAGCGTTGGCGCGGGCGCCGCGCTGCTGCGCGAGCTGGCGGCCTGGGACGTGGCGCCGGAGATCGTCCAGGCTGTGGTGGAGCCGGTGGAGGCCGCCGTCGAAGCCGCACTCCGAGACGCGCCGACCCCACGCAGCCGGGTCTTCTGTCCGATCTGGCGAGAGCCCTGGATGACGGTCGGCGCCGACACCTACGCGCACGACATGCTCCGCCTGTGCGGCGGTGAGAACGTCTTCGCGACCCACTCGGAGCGCCGCTACCCGCTCGTCCAGCTGGAGGAGGTGGTGCGGGCCGCGCCCGACGTCGTGCTGCTGCCCGACGAGCCCTACGCCTTCGGCGCCACAGACGTGAACGAGCTTCGGGAGCTCGACCTGCCGGCCGCTCGCGACGGCCGCATCCATCTGATCGACGGCACCTGGCTGTCGTGGTACGGTCCGCGCATTGCCGAGGCAATCCGAGAGCTTCGGCCGCTACTTGCCAGTTTCGAGTAGCTTCGGGCAAAGCGCCCGGAGGCTCGCGGCGGGTTTTCGGCGGAGCCTCGGGGGCTGCGGGGGGTCCGGCGCGATGGCGTCGAAGTGCGCCGCGGCGCGAAGGGGTGGCGCAAGCGTGCAGGCCGCGAAGCCGACCGGCGTGGAGGCCGGTGCAAGACCCGGCTCGAGGGTCGGTCTGAAGGTCGCGAGGGGAAGGCGGA
>JAKSBN010000451.1 GCA_022361175.1 Pseudomonadota bacterium
CACCGACCAGGAGCTGGTGCTGGAAGCGCTCCGGCTCGGGGCGTGCGACTACCTGGCGAAGCCGCTCCACGACGAAGAGCTGGTGCTGGCGGTGCGCCGGGCGGCCGAGAGTTTCTCCATCGCGAACGGCTGGTCGTGTCTGCGCGGCCGTCTCGACCGGCTCTGTTCGCACATGGAGGACTTGTCCCGAAGCCTGGCCTCCTGCGACTCTCGGGAGCGGCAGCCGCTGGTGGAGGCGCGGGCCGCGGAAGCCGCCTGTGACGTGTTGGGCGCCCAGCGCACGGCCTTCATGCTCCTCTCCGAGGACCGCACCCAGTTGCGGGTGGCGTCCGGCTGCGGCCAGGACATGCCGATCGAAGAGCTGCCGTCCGTGTCCGTCGATGCGAGCGTGGCGGGACTCGCGCTGTCGCGCCCCGAGGGCCTCCTGGTGCGCGACATCGCCACCGACAGCCGCTTCGCGGGCAGCAGCGCCGATGGCCGCTATCGCACCGGCTCGTTCGCCCTGGCGCCCATCCGCCGCGATGGCGAGCCGCTCGGCGTCCTCTGTGCCACGGACCGGACGACGGGCGAGAGCTTCGACGAAGACGACCTGTCGCTTCTGCGCCTGATGACCCTGCAGCTGTCCCAGCTGATGGCCGTGGGCCGCGCGGGAGACGCGCTGCCGCCGGCGCCCGCCCCGGACGAGGACTCGGAAGCCGATCGGGACGCCGATCTGGCCCGGATCGTGTGCGACGCCGTCGTCAGTGAGGTGGAGCCGGAGCGGGTGCTGCGCGCCGTGTTGGCTCCCTTGGCGCGAGCGCTGCCGGCTTCCTGCGCCTCCATTCACCTGGCGTCGCCCACCGGAGAGCTGCGCCTGGCCGGTGGGCTGGAGGACGCCGAGCGCCCCGATCGCGAACGCCTGCTCCCCGGCCGCGGACTGGCGGGCATGGTGCTGGAGACCGGCCGCTTGGTGGCGACACCGGCCCCCGACCAGGATCCCCGCTTCGACCCGGCTGCGGATACGCCGGAAGACGGCCAGCCCGGTCCGCTCCTGTGCCTGCCGCTGCGCTTCCGGGGCAAGGTGGTGGGCCTCTTCCGGGCCTTTCTGGACGACCCCGAGACGGCGTCGCCACGGACGGGCGAGGTGCTCTCGGCCGCACTCTCGGCAGCGGTTCGCAACGTGCTCCTGTACCGTAGCCTCGTCGAGTCCATCGAGGAGGTGGCCGAGGCCCGGCGCTCCGGCAAGTCGGCCCCGCCGCCAGCCTCGTTCGAGACCCCCTCTTAGGATTGCTGGTCTCTGGGAATCACTGGGAATCGCGCTGGTTCCCGCGTTCGGGTGAATGAGATCGCCGTGGTGAAGTCGTGGTAAAGGACCTGGTCGACAAAGCGGGAGTCTTGATCGAGGCGCTGCCGTACATGCGGCGGTTCGTCGGCAAGACCATCGTCATCAAGTACGGCGGCCACGCCATGACGGAGGCCGCGCTGCGGGCCTCGTTCGCGCTCGACGTCGTGCTGTTGACGCACATCGGTGTGCGCCCCGTGATCGTGCACGGCGGCGGCCCGCAGATCGCGGCCACGCTCGAGCGCATAGGCAAGCAGTCGACCTTCGTCGGGGGCCTGCGCGTCACCGACGACGAGACCATGGAGGTCGTCGAGATGGTGCTCGGCGGCACGGTGAACCGCGAGATCGTCGGTCTCGTCCAGCAGGGAGGCGGCCGCGCCGTGGGGCTCACCGGCAGCGACGGCGGCCTCATGCGGGTGCGCCAGAAGCGCGTGGAGGGCCGCGACCTGGGGCGCGTGGGCGAGGTCGTGGAAGTCGATCCGCGGCCGATCCGGGCGGTGGCCGACGCGGGCTTCGTGCCGATCATCGCGCCGGTGGGCGTCGACGAGGCCGGAGTGACGCACAACGTGAACGCCGACGAGGCCGCCGGTGCGCTGGCGGCGGCCCTGGAAGCGGAGAAGCTCATGCTGCTGACGGACGTGGAGGGCGTGCTCGACGGGTCCCGTACCCTGGTGAGTCAGCTCTCGATCGAAGAGGCGCGCAAGTACATGGCCGAGGGCGTGATTCGAGATGGCATGATTCCCAAGGTCGAGTGCTGCATTCGCGCACTCTCCGACGGCGTGACCCGGACGCACATCATCGACGGCCGCGTGTTGCACGCCGTCCTGCTCGAGATCTTCACCGACGACGCCGGCGTCGGAACCCTGTTGGTGCCCTGACATGAAACGCGACTTCATTTCCGTTGCCGATTGGAGTGCCGACGAGCTCTTGGAGCTGCTGGCCCGGGCGCGCGAGCTCAAGCGGCTGCTGAAGGCCGGGGAGCGGCCCCAGACCCTGCTGGGCCGCACGGTGGCCCTCTACTTCGAGAAGCCGTCGCTCCGGACCCACGTCACCTTCGAAGCCGGCGTGGCGCAGATGGGAGGACACGCGATCCTGCTGCGCCCCGAGCAGGTGGGCATCGGCACCCGGGAGAGCCCGCGCGACGTGGCGCGCAACCTGTCGTGCTGGGTGGACGCGCTGATGACGCGCACGTACAGCCACGAGCTGATCCAGCAGCTCGCTCGAGAGGCCATCGTTCCGGTCATCAACGGCCTGTCCGACTTCCTGCACCCGTGTCAGGCGATGGCCGACCTCCAGACCATCGCCGAGAAGGTGGAGCCCAAGTCCGCCGTGATCGCCTACGTGGGCGATGGCAACAACGTGGCGAACTCACTGATTCTGCTCTCGGCGACGCTGGGGCTCGCGCTGCGGGTGGCGACCCCCGTTTCGCATCGGCCCTCCAACCGGGTCTGGCAACAGGCGGAAGCGATCGCCAGCCGCAGTGGGGCCCAGATCGCCTGGACGGAGGACCCGGTCGAAGCCGTCCGGGGCGCGGACTTCGTCTACACCGACACGTGGACGAGCATGGGGCAGGAGAGCGAGGCCGAGCTGCGGCGCGAGATCTTCGCCCGCTACCAGGTGAACGCGGGCCTGCTCGCCGGGGCGCCGGATGCCTGGATCCTCCACTGCCTGCCGGCCCACCGGGGCGAGGAGATCACGGACGAGATCCTCGACGGCCCTCGCAGCCTGATCCTGGATCAGGCGGAGAATCGGCTCCACGCGCAAAAGGCCATCCTCGAGCGCGTGATTCTCGGGTCCTCGTCCGGAGCCGAGTAGGCGCGTTCTCGCCGCCTCCGCGGCGGCGGGGCGCGGGATTCCGCCAGCGGCGCGCCCCTTCGCGCCCCTCTGTCGCGAAGCGTTGGGATTTTCGAACACTCGAGTGATAACGGGGGGCGCCGCCCCCGCCAAACCACCGTGAATCCGGGGAATGGCTCAGCTTCTGCCGGCGCTGCGCCGAAACAAGCCCCGGGGATGGTCGCATTGGTTCTTCCCCGTGGGGAATCGTATGGGTGCAGCTGGGGCACAGGGCCAAGATCGCGTCCCGCGCTTGGACGCGGACTGCGACCCGACTGTGCTCGAGCTGAGTCCGGCGGAGGGGTTCTTGCTGTCGCGCATCGATGGCCAGACACCGTGGCGCGTGCTGCGGGAGATGGGCGGATTGACGCCCTCCCAGGTGGACGACTGCCTGGAGTCTTTTGCGGCCCGCGGCATCGTGGTCTTCGAAGAGACCAAGCCCGAGCCCCCGCCGCGCACGGCCGCACTCGAGCGGAGCGAGGTGGCGCCGCCCGAGACGTTGGTGAACGAGGCGGATGCCGGGTTCGTGGACGGGAGCCTGGATCTCCCGGTCGCGGTGCAGAAGCGGATTCTCGAGTTCGAGACGCTGCTCGACGGCAGCTACTACGACGTCCTGGGCGTGGAGCGCGACGCCGATGCCAAGACCATCAAGCGCGCGTATTTCACGCTCTCGAAAGAGTTTCACCCGGACCGCTACTTCCGGCGCGACATCGGCTCTTATCTGGGACGCCTGGAACGCATCTTCAAGAAGATCCTCGAGGCCTACGAGCTGCTCTCGGACGGAACGGCGCGCGCGGAGATCGACCGCTCCCTGGTTCAGGGACCGCCGCCGTCGAGCCGGCCCGCAGCAGCGACCGGGGCCGATGCGCCGCTGTCGCCCATCGAGCGGCTGCGGCAGCGCATGCCCTTCCGCATCCCCGAAGAGGTTCTGAATGAGCGGCGCCAGAAGGCCCAGTCCTTCTACGAGGCCGCCATGATCTCGAGCAAGACCCGCAACCACCTGGAGGCGGCTTCGAGCATCCGCCTCGCCATCGCGTTCGATCCCTGGAACGCCGACTACAAGCAGGCGTTCGGCGAGATCCAGGCGGCCGCGGCCGACGCGAAGGCCCGCCAGCTCTTGTCCGACGCCAACTCCTCGGCGGACGGCAGCGAGTACAAGCAGGCCCTGCGCATGTTCGAGGACGCGCTCCTGTACAAGCCGCACGACCCCGAGATCAACGCCAAGGCGGCGGAGATGGCGCTCGAGGTGGACCAGGAGTCGAAGGCGCTCGAGTACGCAGAACGGGCCGTCGAACGCAGCCCGGACGTCGGCAGATACCGCGTGGTGCTGGCCAAGGTGCACAAGGCCAAGGGCGAGCTGGGACACGCGCTGAAGGAGCTGGAGCGCGCACTCGAACTCGATCCCGGGGATCACGACGCCCTGGGGCTCATGAAGCGATGGAAGCCGTCGCGTCGGACGATCAGCTAGGTCGGAGGGACTTATGAGCCGTGTCATCGGCATCGATCTGGGAACGACGAATTCGTGTGTGGCCGTCTTGGACAGCGGCCAGCCGACCGTCGTGCCGAATACCGGCGGCTACAAGACGACGCCGTCGATGTTCGGCATCTCGCAGGACGGCAAGCGCCTGGTGGGGCATTTGGCCAAGCGGCAGGCCATCACCAATTCGCGCAACACCGTCTTCGCGGCCAAGCGGCTGATCGGACGGCGCTTCGATTCGACGGAGGTTCAGAAGTCCATCGACCTCTGTCCCTACGAGATCGTGCGGGGGCCCAACGACGATCCGCGCATCAAGATCGCCACCAAGACCTTCACCTGCCCGGAGATCTCCGGGATCATCCTGCGCGAGATGAAGCGGGTGGCGGAGGAGTACCTGGG
>JAKSBN010000036.1 GCA_022361175.1 Pseudomonadota bacterium
CTCGCGCGTGTCGACGACGGCGGTGCTCGACGAAGAGACGAACGAGGGGATCCTGAACGGCGAGAAGATCTTCGTCACGACGGGGATCCGCGCCCATGGTGTCGTCATGTGGGCGACGATCGACAAGGGCGCGGGGCGCGCCGGCATCAAGAGCTTCCTGGTCGAGAAGGGCACCCCCGGCTTCGACGTTCCCCACAAGGAGAAGAAGCTCGGCATCCGCGCCGACGACACGGCGGCCTACGTCTTCACGGACTGCCGCATCCCGCGCGAGAACCTGCTGGGCGGCAAAGAAGGCGTGGAGAAGAAGGGCTCGGGCGGCTTCAAGGGCGTCATGAAGACCTTCAACATGACGCGCCCGGCCGTGGCGGCCATCGGGCTGGGCATCGCCGAGGCGGCGCTCGACTTCACGCGCGAGCAGCTGGAAGCGGCGGGCATCAAGATCGAGTACGGCACCGGTCTGCACAGCCAGCCGGCGGCGGTGGCCAAGTTCCTGAAGCTGGAAGCGCTCTTCGAGGCGTCCATGCTGACGGTCCTGCGCGCCGCCTGGCTCTCCGACAAGGGCAAGCCCAACAACACCGAGGCCTCCGTGGCCAAGGCGAAGGGCGGCCTGGCGGTGCGGGAGATCACCCAGGGCTGCATCGAGATCCTGGGGCCGATGGGTATCTCCCGCGAGCACCTGCTGGAGAAGTGGTTCCGCGACGTCCGCATCACGGACATCTACGAGGGCACCGGTCAGATCCAGCGGCTGATCATCGCCCGCGACCTGCTGGAGTACACGCGCGCGGATCTGAAGTAGTCGCGCGCTGCGACAGCGATTCCAAGGGGCCGTCGGCGGAAGTCGGCGGCCCCTTGATCGTTCCACAGAGCGATTCCCGCGCGGGCACCCTCCGCGGCTGGGAGAGGGGACGCCCCAGCACCCGTGCCGTCCTCACTTCCTGGGCGGGCAGCGAACGGACGGTGAGTGTGGGGCGGGAACCCGTCCGCGGCCGTGGACACGATCCCGACCGCTCCCCTCCTGAATGGGGGTTCGGCGGACGCCCGTCATTGGATGCAGGGCCCCCGGTCGGTTCCGGAGCCTTCGAACGCCTGTTAGTCTTCTCGGCATGCAAGCCATCCTGGTCGACCAACCCGGAAAAGACAGCACGCTGCGGCTGGGCGAGGCCTCGTCTCCGCCCCTGCAGCCGGGTTCCATCCGGCTGCGCGTGGCCGCCGCCGGCGTCAATCGCGCGGACTTGATGCAGCGGGCCGGCCTCTACCCGCCGCCGCCCGGAGCTTCCGAGCTGCTCGGACTCGAGTGTGCCGGCGAGGTAATCGAGGTGGCGGAGGGCGTCTCCGCCTGGCGTCCCGGCATGCGCGCCATGGCGCTCCTGGCGGGGGGAGGCTACGCGCAGGAAGTCGTGGTGGACGCGGGCAGCTGCATGCCGATTCCCGAGGCGTGGTCCTTCGCCGAGGCCGCCGCGGTGCCCGAGGTCTTCCTGACGGTCTTTCTGAACGTGTTTCGCCTGGGGGGTCTCGAGCCCGGCGGCACGGCCCTGGTGCACGGTGGGGGCAGTGGGATCGGAACCGCCGCCATTCAGCTGATCCGGGCCGGGGGGGCGCGCTCGATCGTCACGGCCGGCAGCGACGAGAAGTGCGGGCGCTGCCGCGAGCTCGGCGCGGACGTCGCCGTTCAGTATCGGCGCGAGGACTTCGTAGCGGCGGCGCGCGAGGCGACGGACGGGCGCGGCGTGGACGTCATCCTGGACTCCATCGGAGCGGACTACTTCGAACGCAACCTCCAGGCGCTGGCCGTGGGAGGCCGCCTCGTGCTGATCGGCCTCATGAGCGGGGCCAAGGCCGAAATTCCGCTCGGGGCACTGCTGGTGAAGCGTTTGCAGGTGATCGGTTCGACTCTGCGAGCGCGTCCCGCCCCCGAGAAGGCCGAGCTGGTGACGGCATTTCTCGAACGCTTCGGCGGCGATCTGCAGAAGGGGCGGCTGCGCCCCATCGTGGATCGGGTCCTGCCGCTGGCGGAGGCCGACCAGGCGCATCGCGCCATGAAGGCCAGCGAGCACTTCGGCAAGATCATCCTGGAACCGCCCGCCTAGGGAGCCGAATCGCGGCGACGAGAATCGCGCAGCTCGTGCTGCGGTCTTTCCCTTGGCCGCACGGGAGAACCCCCGAGCCGAGTTTTGGGCTCCAATTCCGTTTCAGGACGCCGATAACCCCACCATGCAGGAGACCGCCAGGGAAGCGCGGGATGGGGATGGCTTCGACCCCCAGGACGCACTTGCGGAATTCGCCGAGCTGAACCGCCGTCGGCTCTTCGGCTCGCCCCCTCTGGCGATCCGCGAGGTGGAGCGGTGGCTGGAACTGCGCACCCGGCTGGAAGAGCACTTCGGTGCCCGCTCCGACCGGCGCTGGAACGGGTTGGAGCGGCGCGAGTTCATGCGCCTTCCCACCGTCATCCAACTCGAGTACGGAGAGGCGCAGGAGCGGGTTCGCGGCCGGGCGGAGGACATCTCCCAGGGCGGCCTCTTCATCGTCACGCAACGTCCGCTCGAGATCGGGTGCCGGATCAAGCTCATGCTGCGTCTGCCCGAGCGGCTGGAGCCCCTTGAGGTCGACGGACACGTCGCCTGGGTGCGCCGCTCCGCGTCCGGCCGCCAGCGGCCCGGGATGGGGGTCCAGTTCCGTCGCCTGAGCGCGGACCAGCGGCAAGCCATCACCCATCTCGTCCAAGAGGCGGCCACGGCGAGCAACGCCGCCGTCTAGAGCCGTCCTCCTCCGCCCTTCCCGTCGATTCCCGGCCTCCGGACGGCCCCCGGGCCGCGTGGCGCTGGACGCTGCGAAGGCCCTGGGTTCCGGCTAGCCTCCCGGCCGTCGCGGCAGCCCCTGCGGATGGGGGCGCCCAGCAAGGAGCACGGAAATCACGATGGCGGATACGCAGCGGACCTTCTCGATCATCAAGCCAGACGCGGTGGCCAAGGGGGCCACCGGCGAGATCCTCAAGCGGATCGAGGAGAGCGGGCTTCGCATCATCGCGCTCAAGCGGGTCCAGCTGAGCGCGCAGCAGGCAGAGGGCTTCTACGCCGTTCACAAGGCGCGACCCTTCTACAGCGAGCTGGTTCAGTTCATGACCTCGGGCCCGGTCGTGATGGCGGTGCTCGAGGGCGAGAACGCCATCGCGCGCTGGCGGGAGCTGATGGGGCCGACCAACTCGAACGAGGCCCCGGCCGGGACGATCCGGGGCGATCTGGGTACGGACATCGAGCAGAACGCGGTGCACGGCTCCGACGCGCCGGAGACGGCGCGTGTGGAAATTGCGTACTTCTTCAACGCCACGGAAATCCAGGCGGCCGTCGAAGCCCTTCCGTAGCGGCGCCCAGACGAGAACCGGGGGCCGACCGCTGTGCGGTGGCCCCCGGTTCTCGTCTGGTGGTGGCCGCTTAGGCGTAGACGCGTGCAATGAGCAGCAGGACGCCCACGTAGGCCACAGCCAGCCACAGGTTCTGGTTCTTCAGAGCGCGAGTCACGAGGCCACCCCCCCTCCCTCGTGGTCGTTGTCGACGCGGCGGCTCTGCCGCCCGACCTTCGAAGGAACTTAGAGACTCTTTCGAAAAATCGCCATCGCACTTTAGAGCGACCGGCCCGAATCCGGGCTGCGTGAGCCGGCTCACCACACGCTGGTGTCGGTTGGGCGCTCGAGTTGGGACGCCGGCGGGGCTAGCGGCCCGTGAACTTGGGCGCGCGCTTCTCCTTGACGGCGGCAATGCCCTCGTGGACGTCTTCGGTGGTGAAGCAGGTCGCCTGTTCGGTCGCCTCGAAGGACAGTTGGTCCTCGAGCGTGGCCTCCAGCGAGCGCCCGAGCGCCTGTTTGACGCCCCGATTGGCGTGCGGCGCGTTGGCCGCGATCTGGCGGGCGCATTCCCGGGTGGCGTCCAGCACCTGGTCGCTCGGGAGGGCGCGGTTGGCGAGGCCGAGGCCGACGGCCTCCTCTCCGGTCACCAGCCGGCTGGTGTAGAGGAGCTCTGCCGCCACGGCCGGCCCCACCAGGCGCGGCAGCGTCCAGGTGGCCCCCATCCCCGGGTGGAGGCCGAGCCGCGTGAAGTTGAGCCCCAGCTTGGCGTCGAGTCCCGCGAAACGGATGTCGCAGGCCAGCGCCACGCAGAAGCCGGCGCCGATGGCGTGCCCGTGCACCGCCGCCAGGGTGGGGCAGGGCAGGTCCCGGACCGAGAGGAACAGCTTGTAGAACGAGCGCATGCCGTCCCGAATCTCGCGCTGTGCCCGGACGGGTTCCTCGCGGCCCCGATCGGCGCGCGCCGTGATCATGTCGAGGTCGCCCCCGGCCGAGAAGGCCCGGCCCGCGCCGGCCAGCACGACGGCTCGAACGGAAGAATCCCGTGCGAGCACGGCCACTTCCGCGGCGAAGGCCTCGCCCATGGCCTGGGTCATGGCGTTCAGGCTGTCGGGGTTGTTGAAGCGCAGGGTGACGACGTCGTCGTCGCGGTCCACGAACACGAGGGGGTCGGACATGGCGCCGAAGCCTGACCGAGCCTCGGGGGCACCGCAAGGGGCCGAGGGAGGATTCCCCCGGCCCCTCCGGCTTCAGTCTTGCGCGCGGCGCAGGAAGGCCGGCGTGTCCTCGTCGTCGTCGTCCGTCTGACGGCGGCGCAGGAAGGCGGGCACGTCCAGCTCGTCCTCGAAGGGCGACTCGAAGTCGTCCAGCGGGGCCGCCATCTGTTCTGCGCTCGGAGCCCGTGCCGGCTCTTCCGGAGCAACGGTCCGCTCGGGCTCGGAGGCGGTGGCCACCGGGACCTCGCGCGCCACCACCCGCTCGCCCTCGCGTCGCAGCGGCGTGACGTTGGGCAGGCCGTCGCGGGTGTCGCGCGTGCGGCGGCCGCTGCCGTCGTCCAGGCCCGTTGCGATCACGGTGACCCGGAGCTCGCCCTCGGGCATGCTCTCGTCGATCACGGCGCCGAAGATGATGTTGGCATCTTCGTGGGCCGCCTCCTGGACCAGCGTCGAGGCCTCGTTCACCTCGAAGAGCGTCATGTCGCCGCTGCCCGTGATGTTGATGAGCACCCCGCGCGCGCCGTCGATGGACAGGTCCTCGAGCAGCGGGCTCGAGATGGCCATGCGGGCGGCGTCGACCGAGCGGCTGTCGCCGCGTCCGACGCCGGTGCCCATCAGGGCCACGCCCATCTCGTTCATGATCGTGCGCACATCCGCGAAGTCCAGGTTGATGAGCCCGTGGACGGTGATCAGATCCGAGATGCCGCGCACCGCATTGAAGAGCACCTCATCGGCGAGCTTGAAGGCGTCGCGGATCTGGGTGTTCTTCCCGGCCAGGGCCAGCAGGCGCTGGTTCGGGATCGTGATCAAGGTGTCGACCACGCTGTGGAGCTCGTCGAGGCCGCGGTCCGCGTGCTTGCCGCGCACCTTGCCCTCGAAGAGGAAGGGCTTGGTCACCACTCCGACCGTGAGCGCTCCCGCCTCGCGGGCCACCTCGGCCACGACAGGTGCCGCGCCCGTCCCCGTGCCGCCTCCCATGCCGGCCGTGACGAACACCATGTCGGCGCCCTCGACCAGGTTGCGGATACGCTCCCGGTCTTCGAGCGCCGAGGCCCGGCCCTTGTCCGGGTTGGCTCCGCAGCCGAGGCCGCGGGTTACCTCCGAACCCAGCTGCAGCTTCACCGGCGCCAGGTTGTGCGCCAGCGCCTGTGCGTCGGTGTTGGCCGCCACGAACTCGACTCCGGACAAGCCGGACTCGATCATCGTGTTGAGGGCGTTGCCGCCCCCGCCTCCGACACCGATCACCTTGATGGTGGCTTGCTGGCGGATCGAGGTATCGAACTCGAGGAGATCGCCCCCGTCTTCAGGGCCGATCTCGAGCAGGTCGACAGACTCGGACTTCGGATCGCTGGGATCCTTGCGCTTGGACATCTCTCACCCCCCCAGGCGGATGTCGGGTTTCAGCGAGAAACCATAACATCTATCCACGGTTTTTGTGCACATTCGTGCCGAAAGATCGCGAGCTTCCTTCGCTTTTGGCGACGCCCTCGGTTCACTCGAAGTCTCCGTAGAACCAATCCCGCATGCGCTGCTTCACCCGTCCGAAGATCGACTCGTCCCGGATGCGGAAGCGGCTGTGGCGGGCTCCCCGGGTCTGCGAGAAGCCGAACAGCACGAGCCCGACTCCGGTCGCGTACATGGGGCTGCGGACCACGTCCTGCAGACCGCCGATGTGGGTGGGCAGGCCGCGGCGCACGGGGGATTCGAAGATCTCCTCCGCCAGCTCGGGCACGCCGTCCAGTGCCGAGGCGCCGCCCGTGACGACGACGCCGGACGGGAAGTAGTCTTCCAGACCGGCCTTCGCGATCTCCTGTCGCGCCAGCGACAGAATCTCCTCCACCCGCGGCTCGATGATCTCGCACAGGATCTTGCGCGACACCTCGCGCGGCCGGCGACCGCCCACGCTCGGCACCGAGATCACGTCGTCGCTGGTGAGGTAGCGCGCGGACGCCACGCCGAACTTCTTCTTGATCCGCTCCGCTTCGTCGAAGGGCGTGCGCAGCCCGACCGCGATGTCGTTCGAGAGGTGATAGCCCCCCAGCCCCAGGACGGCCGTGTTCTTGATCGAGCCGTCGTGGAAGACCGCGATGTCGGTCGTGCCCCCGCCGATGTCGATCATGCACACGCCCAGGTCGCGCTCGTCGTCCGCCAACACGGCTTGGGCCGACGCCAGCGGCTCCAGCACGATGTCGATCACGTTGAGCCCGGCCTTGTTGGCGCACTTCACGATGTTCTGGGCGCTCGTGACGGCGGCCGTCACGATGTGGATCTTGGCCTCCAGCCGCACGCCGCTCATGCCGAGCGGCTCGCGGATCCCGTCCTGGTCGTCGATGATGAACTCCTGCGGGATCACGTGAATGACCTCGCGGTCCATCGGGATGGCCACGGCCTTGGCGGCGTCGATCACCCGCTTGACGTCGCTCTCGCGCACCTCGCGGTCCTTCACGGCCACGACGCCGTGGGAGTTGAAGCCGCGGATGTGACCGCCCGCGATGCCCGCGTACACGGAAGTGATCTCGCAGTCGGCCATGAGCTCCGCTTCTTCCACCGCGTGCTTGATGGAGTCGACGGTGGCGTCGATGTCCACCACGACGCCTTTGCGCAGGCCGCGGGACGGGTGGGTCCCGATGCCGACGACGTCGACTCCGTTCTCGGTCCGCTCGGCCACGATCGCGCAGATCTTGGTGGTCCCGATGTCGAGACCCACGATCAGGTCGTCCTTTCTCGCCATACCTTCTCACCCCCCCTTGGCTCCCGTCTCCGAGAACCGTGATTGGACGGCCCGGTCGCTCCCGGCCGGGCCGCCACTGTCGCCCGCCTCAGCCCGAGGCGGGACTTCCCCTTCGCAGGACGGCTCGGTCCGCGAAGCGAAGATCGATGCGGCTCGCCGTGCGCGCCGCGGCCAGATCCGACGCGAGGAGCCGCGCCAGGCGCTCCAGCCGCTCGCGTTGTTCGATGGGCGCTCCGAAGCCCAGGACCACGTCGCACGGAATTCCGCGCAGCCGCAGCACCCAACCCAGCGGGTCGCCCGGCTTCGGCAGCCGTACCTCCACCGGGGCCGCCAGGCCGAGCTCGGGCAGGGAATCCGCCAGCGAGACTGCTTCGGCCAGCCCGCGCTCGAGGGCGTCGCCCGGGGCGATCTCGCCGGCCAGCACGCGGGGCAGCGCTTCCAGGTCTCCCTCGGCGGCCGGTGCGAACGCGTCGCCCGTCGCGTCCACCAGCAGCCAGGCGTCGGGCCCGGACCCGCGCAGGGTGGCGCGCGGGACGCGTTCGTCGATGCGAACCAGAAGACGCCCCGTCGGCAGCGCCATGACGCGGGCTTCGCGGATCCACGTGTCCTCGCGCAGGCGCGACGCCACGGCGTCCGGGTCGAGCTCGGCGAGCGTCGGGCCCGCCGCGCGGGCGGCGACCTGCGCCACGCGCGCGGGGTCGAGC
>JAKSBN010000335.1 GCA_022361175.1 Pseudomonadota bacterium
ACGGTCCTCGAACGGCGGCTGCGGCTGTCGGACGCGGACCCCGAAGCCGCCCACCACTGGGCCGTCGTGGGCATGCGCGCCGAGAAGCAAGGCGACCCGGACGCCGCGCTCGGCCACTTCGAGCGCGCCCTCGAACAGGACGCCCAGTCGCTCGAGGCCCACGCGGGTCGCGCCCGCATCCTGGCGTGCACCGGGCCCACGGATGCCGCGGTGGAGGCCTTCGAAGCCTGGGCCCGAGCCGAATCGGATCCAAACCGATCGGCGGAACGGCTGCTCGAGGTGGCGGCACTCGAACTGGCCGAGTCCGACCGCGACGAGTCCGCCGAAGCCCACCTGCGCGAAGCCGTCGCCGGCGCGCCGAAGTGCGCGCAGGGCTGGATGCGGCTCGCCGAACTCCTGTGGCGAGACGAGCGCGCCGAGGAGGCGATCGAAGTCGCGCTCGAAGGCCTCGGTCACATCGAGGACCCGGACGCGCGGGCGCTCTTGTCACTGATTCGCGGTCGCGCGCTGGAGGCACGCGGATCTCGCCGTGAGGCGGCAGAAGCCTATCGGGAGGCGGTCCGCAACAACCGGCTCTGCACCGAGGCCGCGCTCTCGCGGGCCCGGCTGCTGCGCGCGATCGGCGAGTGGCGACCGGCCTCGGCGACCCTGGCCGATTTCGCCCGCGAGCACCCGGAGCCCGGCAGCCCGGAGCTGGCCGACGTCTATCACGAACACGCGCGGCTCTTGTGCGGGCCACTCGAGGACACGGAGGCCGCCATCGCCGCCTTTGAGAAGGCGATCGCGGTTCAGCCGAACCTGACCGAAGCGCGTGAAGCGCTGGCGAGCCTGCTGGTGCAGCTGCCCGAGCGCTGGGGCGACGCCATCGCCCACCACCGGGCGCTGTTGTCCGAGGACCCCACTCGCACGTCGTCGGTGCGCGCCCTGGTGCGTCTGGCGCGCGAACGCAGCGACCACGAGGTGGCCCGCGACGGAAACGTCATCCTGCGGTCGCTCGGCGTGGCGTCTCCGGAGGAGATGGAGAGCGTGCCCGCCACGCTGGCCATGCGACAGACCCGCACGCCCCAGCTCGATCACCCCCTCCACGAGACCCTGCGCCGCCTCGCCCGCGAGACCGAGCGCGAGCTGGCCGAGGCCCTCGGCAGTCCGCCCGAGTCGGAGCACGAACTCGGCCGCTCGGCCGTGGCCCGCACCCGCGACGCCATCGACCTGGCGACCGGAGAGCTCTCCGCGCCCGCGCTCTGCGGCGTCGACTCCGACACCCGGGCCGCTGCCGTCATGGCGGTGGCCGGCGCGGTACTGGACTCGGCCAGCGTGCGCGGCGCAGAAGATCCGCGCATGCGCCAACTGGCCGACGCCATCGGCCTGTGGTCGCGGCGCAAGCTGCGCCGCGTGCTCGAGAACGTCACGCTCGAGGAGCTGGCCGCGGTCGACTTCGAGGCGTGGTGGAGCGACCTTCGCACCCTGGCCGCCGGCGTCGCCCTCGACCGCGCCGAAGGCGACCTGCGAACGGTGCTCGTCACCCTGCTGACGGCGCCCGGCGACACGCCGCCCCCGGACTCCGCCGACCTGTGCCCGCTGGTGGCGGCGAATGCGGACGCCCAGCGCCTGCTCGCCCGCGTCGTGCAGACGTGGGCCGAACAGGTCCGGTAGGCAACCCGGATGGCGGTCCGTCGCGGCGGTCAGGACACCCGGCGCTTTCGGCGCCGCACCGTGCGCATCATGGTGGACTACTTCTCCGACGCCGGCGTGTGCTGCGACTACGCCACCACCCTGGGCGCCGGAGGGCTCTTCATCCAGACGGAGTCCCCCCTGCCGGCCGGAAGCCTGTTGAAGATGCGCTTCCGACTTCCGGGGGGAGAGGAAGTCCACGAGATCGCAGGGCGCGTGGTGTGGTCGAACGACAGCCCGGGGCACCGGGCGCCGGGCATGGGGATCCAGTTCACGGACGCCGTGGGGACGGCCCGCTTGGCCCGCGATCTCGAAAACCTGAGTTGAGCTAGCCCATCAGGGCAGAAGCCGCCGCCACCCGCGCCTCGGTGTCGTGCCGCTGCTCTCCCCCTTCGATCTGCCAGGCGTCCGGCCGCGCGAGGAGCGCCGCAATCAAGCGCTGGTGCACGGCATGTCCACCGCGCTCGACGACGACACGGCCCTGGACCGGAAGCCCCAGGAGGGCCAGGTCGCCCAACAGGTCGAGCGCCTTGTGGCGTACGAACTCGTCGGGCGAGCGCAGCCCCGCCGGGTTGACGACCCGTCGCTCGTCCAGCACGACGGTGTTGTCGAGCGACCCGCCGCGGGCCAGCCCCGAGCGCCACAGCACACTGACCTCGTCCAGAAATCCGAACGTGCGGGCGGGGGCCAGCTCGCGTTCGAAGGACGCGGGATCGATGCGCCGCAGGCGCAGGCGTTGGCGCCCGATCACGGGGTGCGCGAAGTCGATGCCGTAGTCGATCTCGAGCTGCTTGGCCGGCTCGATGCGGATGCGCCGTTCGCCGGCGCGCACCTCGACGGGGCGCCGGATGCGGAGCAGCGCGCGCCGCCGCCGCTGCGGGTAGAGCCCGGCGGACCGCAGCAGGTAGACGAAGGGGCTGGCGCTCCCGTCCATGACGGGGACTTCCGGCCCGTTGACCTCGATGCGCACGTTGTCGATGTGCAGCCCGTAGAGCGCCGCGAGCAGGTGCTCGACCGTTCCGATGGTGCGCCCGTTCACGCCCAGGGTCGTGGCGTGCTGGGTCGAGTGCACGGCGCCCGGCCGCGCGGGGATCTCGGTGGACGCGCCGCCCCCGCGCCGAACGAACACGATGCCGTGGTCGGCGCGTGCTGGGTGCAGGGTCAACTCGACGGGAGCGCCGGAATGCAGGCCGATGCCGGTGCACGACACCTTCTCGGCGATGGTGTGCTGTTGCACCGCTCGACTCCCCCCCTTGTCCGAGCTCGGTGTTCGTTCCCGGAAGCGCGGCCGTGTCCGAAGCGCGGCCTGTCGCGGCTTGTCGTGAGGTAGCAGCACCCGGCACCGGGTCGCAACAGCACCCGTTGCGTCTGCACCCCACCCGCGGATTCTCTCACAGAACCGCACCGGAACACCAAGATTTGCAAAAACCCGATGAATTCAAGGGCGTTGGACAGGGCGCGCCGGGGATCCGACGCGCGGCGGCACCGACCCGGAGCGCCTAGTTGCCCGATTCGGTCCAGTTGGTGCGCACGGCGGCCAGCATGTCGCGCGTCGACTGGAATCGCTTCGCCGGGTCCTTCTCCAGACAGCGCGCCACCACCGTGGCCAGCCCCTCGGGCAGGTCCGGCTTGACCTCCCGGATGTCGGGCGCCGGCGTGTGGACGTGGTGGTAGGGGATGTTGCCCTCGCGGAACGGAACCGTCCCGGTCGCCATCTCGAAGATCGTCACGCCCAACGAGTAGATGTCGGTGCGGTGGTCGACGTTCTTGCCCAGCGTCTGTTCGGGGCTCATGTAATACGGCGTGCCCGAGACCACGGTGGTGTGGTTGCGCACCTCCTCCACCACCTTGGCCAGACCGAAGTCCATGATCTTGGCCTTCTTGTCCCGGGTCCACATGGTGTTGGCGGTCTTGATGTCGCGGTGGACCCCCTTGGTCTCGTGCGCGTAGGCCAGCGCCTCGCACATCTGCACCAACACGTGGAAGATGCCCGCCGGCGAGATCACGCCGCGGCGGCGCACGATCTCCTTCAACGTGGTGCCGTCCACGTACTCCATGGCGATGTAGTAGCGGCCGTCCTGCTCGCCCGCGTCGTAGACGGTGACGATGTTGGGGTGGTTGAGCTTCGCAGCGGCCTTGGCCTCGCGCAGGAAGTTCTTGAGGGCCTGCGGGTTCTCGCGCAGGGCCTCGGGCAGCACCTTGTA
>JAKSBN010000281.1 GCA_022361175.1 Pseudomonadota bacterium
CTCACCAACGCCCCCGTGCTCGCTCGCACCGGCAGCGGCGATGTGCTTGCTTGTTCGCCATGCACGTCGGCGGCCACTGCAACACCGGGTGGGAGCTCGTACGCGAGGCGTTCCTCGAGCCGTTCGACTGGGGTACGGAGGTGGGCGGCGCCGTCGGCGCTCACGCCGAATCGGCTCGCTTCTACGGCCATCTCGTGGGAGAGCTGGTGCGGCGCATCGACGGCCGCAGCCTGGGCGCCTTCTTTCGGGAAGAGGTCGCCCGCCCCTGTGAGATCGACTTCCACTTCGGGCTGGGCGAAGCCGAGCTGGCCCGCTGCGCGGACATGGTCCCCTTCGCGAACCCCGAGCAAGCGCTCGATCCCACCGCTCCGCTCGGAGCCGAGGCGACGCAGAACCCGCCCGGCATGCTCGACGCCGCCGTGATCAACGGCGCCGCCTTTCGTCGGGCCGAAGTCCCCGCCATCAACGGCCACGGCACGGCGCGAGGCGTGGCGCGCTTCTACGCGCTACTCGCCGCGGGCGGCGTGCTCGAGGGGCGGCGGCTGCTGTCGGAGCGGGCCGTGGACACCATGTTGGAGGTACAGCGCAGGGGACCCGATCTGGTCATCGGTGCCGACGCCGCGTGGGCGCTCGGGGTCCAGGCCGAAGGCGACGGCTCGTTCGGGATGGGCGGACTGGGCGGCCACCTGGGGATGGGACATCGCCGCCACAACGTGGGCTTGGGCTACCTCAAGAACCGCCTGGGCCCGGACGAGCCCGTCGATCCGGTTCTGGTCGCGGTTGCGCGCTGTTTCGCGGCAGAAACGGCCGGCGACGCGTAGTCACCGCTCTCGCGTCGTGGCAGAGGCCCTGTCCCGATGTGCATCTATCGCTTAAATCAGGCCACAATTCGGCCCAATTTTGAGCTTCTGAACCATCCCCTTGCGGCCTAATTCCATCGTTCGCTAGATATTTGCCAATGCATCGAGTAGCCATCGTCGCCCTCGAAGGAGTCGTGCCCTTCGACCTCGCCGTACCTTGCGAGACCTTCGGACGCACCCTGCTGGCGGACGGCAGCCCCGCCTATGAGGTGAAAGTCTGTGGACTCGGCGGCACCGTCGATACCGGGATCTTCGAGTTGCGGCCGCCTTTCGATCTCTCGCCCCTGGAACACGCGGACACCATCGTGTTGCCGGGCGTCGCCGATCTGGACCGTCCCGTGCCGCGCGAGCTCGTCCTGGCCCTGCGCAAGGCGGCGGAGCGGGGGGCGCGGCTCGCGTCGGTGTGTACGGGCGCCTTCGTGCTGGCCGCCACCGGACTGTTGGCCGGGCGGCGCGCCACCACGCACTGGCTCAGCGCCGCGGAGCTGGCGCGGCGGCACCCGGCCATCGACGTGGACCCTTCCGTCCTGTTCGTCGACAACGGCCGGCTGCTGACGTCGGCCGGGGCCGCGGCGGCAATGGACCTGTGCCTTCACCTCGTGCGCCGCGACCACGGCGCCGCGGTAGCCGCCGCCACTGCCCGCATCGCCGTGATGCCGCTTGTCCGCGACGGTGGACAGGCGCAGTTCATCGTGCATCCGTCCGCGGTCGACGACGGGGAATCGCTGGCGCCGGTACTGCACTGGATCGAGGAGAACGCCCAACGCCCGCTCTCGCTGGACGTCATCGCGCGGCGCGCGGCCATGAGCCGCCGCACCTTGAGCCGCCGCTTCCGCGAGCAAACGGGCACGACGCCGGCGCAATGGGTGACGCAGGCCCGCATCCGTCGCGCGCAGCAGCTGCTCGAAACGACGGCCCATCCCATCGAACGCGTCGCCGATCTCGTTGGGTTCGCCTCCGCTTCCACCTTCCGCGCCCAGTTTCACAACACGCTCGGCACCAGCCCTCAGGCCTACCGACGCTCCTTCCGCGCGCGCTGAGCCAGGCGCCGACGACGATCTGGTGCGTGTGGAGAACCGTCAGAATCGAGCGCCGGCTCCACGAGACGGCGCAGCCGGTCTTCCCTACCCTGCGCCCGTGCGCCCGACACCGGACAACTTCGCAGCGCGCTACGGCCCGTGGGCCGTCGTGGCCGGTGCATCCGAGGGGCTGGGCGCAGCGTTCGCCCACGCGCTCGCAGCCCGGGGCATGCATCTCGTCCTATTGGCCCGGCGCGCGGAGCTGCTGGGCGAAGTGGCGACGCAGGTCGCCACTTCCCATGGCGCCCAGGCCCGTACCCTTTCCATCGACTTGGTCGACCCGGACTTCCCGGCCGCCCTCGCCGAAGCCACGGCCGACCTGGAGATCGGCGTCGGCGTCTTCAACGCCGCGTTCTCGCCGATCGGAGGCTTCCTCGAGCGCCCGCAGGAGGACCTGCTGCGGATCGTCGACCTGAACGTCCGCGCTCCCATCCTCTTCGCGCGCGCACTGGCGCCCGGGATGCAGAAGCGCGGACGCGGCGCCCTGGTGCTGATGTCGTCCCTCTCGGGCCTACAGGGCTCGCCGCGGATCGCGACCTACGCCGCCAGCAAGGCCTTCAACACCGTCTTCGCGGAAGGGCTCTGGGGCGAGCTGCGCGAGGCCGGCGTCGACGTGTTGGCCTCGTGCGCGGGCGCCATTCGCACGCCCGGCTACGCGGAGAGCGCCGGACGCGACGCCCCCGGCACCCTCGACCCCGACCAGGTGGCGGAGGAGACTCTCGCCGGCCTGGGAAGCGGCCCGCGCGTCGTGCCGGGACGGGTCAACCGCCTCGCGAGCTTCTTCATGAGTCGCCTCCTCCCGCGTGCGACCGCCATACGCATCATGGCCGCCAACACGAAGGACCTCTCATGACCGAGACGCTGCTCGGCTTCTTCGCGCCCTGGGCCATCTACGCGGGCCTCCTCTTGCTGCACCTGGTCCTCCCGGCGCGCCACGTGGAGGGATACGTCCGCGACGAACGCACGGGTGAACCGCTGCGCTACCGCCTGAACGGCCTGCTGGTCCTGGTCGTCGCGGTCGCTCTCTGGTTCGCCGCGGGCTGGAGCGGATGGATGCCGTGGGACTGGCTCTACGTCCACCGCTGGTCCGGACTGGCGGGCGCCGCCACCCTGGGCCTCCTGTTCACCTTCGCCCTCGTCCTGACCGCCCCCAGCACCGGCAAGAACGTGTTGGCCGATCTGTTCCTGGGCCGGCGCCTCAATCCCCAGGCCTTCGGCGGCCGCGTCGATGCCAAGATGCTCCTCTACCTGGTGGGCGCCACGCTGCTGGAGCTGAACCTGCTCTCCTTCGCCGCCCACCACTGGCTGACCTTCCCGGACGATCCCTCGCCCGGCGTCGCGCTCTACGTCGGGCTCTTCAGCTGGTTCGTCTGCGAGTACCTTTTCTTCGAGCGCGTTCACCTCTACACCTACGACCTCTTCGCCGAGCGGGTCGGCTTCAAGCTCGGTTGGGGCTGCCTCGCGTTCTACCCCTACTTCTACGGGGTCGGACTCTGGGCGACGGCCGACTTGCCGAATCCGCACACGCCCACGCCGCTGCTCGTCGTGTACGCCCTGGTCTTCTTCGGCGGCTGGTCCCTGGCCCGCGGCGCCAACATGCAGAAGTTCGTCTTCAAGCGGGACCCGAGCCGCCCCTTCCTGGGCGCGATCCGACCGGAGACCCTCAGCAACGGCCAACACACCCTGCTCTGCAACGGCTTCTGGGGCGTCTCCCGCCACGTCAACTATCTGGGAGAGATCCTGATGGCCAGCGGTCTGGCCCTGGCCCTCGGCTGGCCCCTCGAACCGGCCCCCTGGCTGTACCCGCTCTACTACGTGCTGCTGCTGGGAACCCGCGAGCGCGACGACGACAAGCGCTGTGCAGAAAAATACGGCGCGCTGTGGGACGAGTACCGGAAACGCGTGCGCTGGCGAATCGTGCCGGGCGTCTACTGAGCCGGCCTCCGTCAGCTCGTGTGCAGCCGCACCAGGATCACCAGATACCCGATCGTCACGAGCAACGGCACGACCGTGTACTGCACGATGTGCGCGGTGTTGGTCCGGATCTGATCCCGCGGAATCTTCGAGAACGCCTTCGCCCCGAAGTCGAGATCGATGCGGCCGTAGATGGCGACCAGCGAGTAGGCGACCAGGGCGACCGCGATCGCGAGCTGGGCCCAGACCGGCAGATTGTCGACGAGCTCGGAAAGCTGGCGGAGTTGGCGCATCCCTCATCCTCTTCGGCCCAACCTGTGGACCGCTTCGCCCACCCGCTTCGCCCACCGAAAGGCATCTGGGTGTGTCGGACCTCGGCACGGAGCCCTCGGCTCAAGCGACCCCGTCTCCCGGACGATAGCGGAGTGTGCGCACCCTCTGTCTCTTCGCCGCTCTTCTCGTTGCGGGGCCGGCCTTCGCCGGCGCACCGGAGGGGATCGCGGCCGCGGAGCGCGGCGACTACGAGACCGCCTTCCGGGAATTCCAAGCGCTCGCCGAAGCGGGCGACTCGAAGGCGATGGTCACGATCGGCATCTGGTTCCACCGGGGCCAGGGCTTTCCCGTCGACTACGACAAGGCGATGTCTTGGTACCTGCGGGCGCTCGACCTGGGCGATGGGGACGCCCTCAACAACCTGGGCGTGATGTACCGCGACGGCCTGGGCGTGGAACGAAACCGCCAAGTCGCGTATCTGGCCTTTCTGATCGTCCACATGCAGGGCATGGGGTCCGAAGCCACCGTCCGGCGGGCCAACCGCAACCTGCGGCGCGAGGCGGACGAGCTCTCGCAAGCCCAGATCGCGGAGGCACTCTGCTGGACGCCCGAGTACCTGCTGGCCTTCATCCGAGGCCGGGGGGCACCCCCACCCCCGGCGAGTCTCGCGCGCTCGGAAACGCGACGCGCCTTCCGCGACCTGGACTGGTGGCTCGAAAGCGAACGCGAGCACCTCCCCCGCTGCGGCGAGTAGGGCCGCCCGAAGCCGACGAGAACATTCCCGCCAGGTCGGAATCCCGGCGCGTCCCTTTCGATCCACGCTGGGCGGCTACCATAGAGGAAGCGAACGGAGGCGATCCCTCGTGAAGACCCTGATCGACGGCTATCGGAACTTCCCCGGCGAGCACTGCGGCAGCGTGGCCATGCGCGGTCTCCTGAATCACTACTGCCAGTTGGAGCTACCCGAAGAGGTCGTGTTCGGCCTCGGCGCGGGCTTGGGCTGCATGTTCGTCTCCATGCCCGGAGCGGACCCGGAAGCGGTGGTCTTCGGCCGGACCGCGACTATGGAGGTCGATCTGGCGGCATCGCTGGGGGTGGATTACCGCGAGGAGCCGGACCCGGACGACACCAACGCCTGGGAGGCGGTACGCCAGGAGGTGTTGGCGGGACGGCCCACGATGTTGACAGGCGACATCTTCTACCTGGACTACCGCGAGTTCAAGGTGCACTTCCCCGGCCATCGGTTCGTACTGGTGGGATTCGACGACGACAAGCAGGAGGCCTACATCGCAGACCGGATTCGCGAGGAGCCGGAGGCGTGCAGCTACCAGGCCGTAGCCAAGAGCCGAAATCCGCCGGACGGGATGTCCACCCAAAACCTCTGGGGCCGCTTCGGCGACGGCGCGGTCCAGAACGACCTCATCGCCGCGTGCCGACACGCCATCGGCCTGTGCGCGCGGCGAATGCTGGGCGAGGAGAAGAGCGGCGACTTCGACGGGGCGTCCAGCGCGGTGTCGGGCGTCGACGGGATTCGAGCCCTGGCGGCGGCCATCCCGACGTGGCGCGAGAGCGACGACGCCTCGTCACTGGCGCGCTACAACGCCAGCTGCATCGAGAAGTTCGGAAACGGCGGCGGCAACTTCCGCCGGCTCTACGCGGGCTTTCTCACGTGGGCCCGCGAGCGGGACGCCACGCGGGTGCCGGCCGACGCGGCCTCGCTGGCCTGGCAGGCGGCGGACGCCTGGACGGGGCTGTCGCAGCGGCTGGCCGCTGCCGCGGAAGGCGAAGACGTGTGGCAGCAGGCCGCGCGCACCGCCACCGACATCGTCCGCCTGGAGCAGCGGCTCTTCGAGAAGCTGGCCCGCAGCCAGGAGGGCGGCCCGTGAAGGTCGGAGTGCTCCAGTTCTTCGGCTGGCGCGACCGCAGCGTGCCCCTCGAATCGGTCTACGAACGCGCGCTGGAGCGCATCGAGATCATGGACCGCACGGGCTACGACGCCGTGTGGCTGGCCGAGCACCACTTCACCGGCTACAGCGTCTGCCCCTCCGTGCACGTGATGGCAGCCCACGTGGCCGCACGCACCGAGAACCTGCGCATCGGCACGGCGGTGACGCTGGCCGCCATGTACCACCCGCTGCGCATCGCGGAGGAGATCGCGCTGCTGGACGTGCTGACCGGCGGCCGCATCAACTGGGGGGCCGGCCGCGGCTTCGACCCGCGCGAGTTCGGCGTGTTCGACGTGCCGGTGGAGGAGAGCACCGAGCGCTTTCGCGAGGCCGTAGAGATCGTCTTGGCGGCCTGGCGCGAGGAAAAGCTCACCTTCGAAGGGCGCTTCCATTCCTTCGCCGACGTGGAGGTCCTGCCAAAGCCCCGGCAAACGCCGCATCCGCCCACCTGGGTGGCCGCCACGTCGCCGAGTGCCGTCGAGTGGGCCGCCGGCCGCGGACTCTCGATCCTGATGGATCCGCACTCGCCCCACGGCGTCATCCGCCGCAAGCTCGAGCTCTTCTGGGGCGGCCTCGCCCGGGCCGGGCACGCGTCCGAGGGACGGGAGATTCCCATCGGCCGCCTGCTGGCGGTGGCGGAGACCGACGCCGAAGCCGAAGCGGTAGCCCGACGCGCCGCGCGCTGGACGGCCGGGGCCTACCTGCCGAAGGAGGCGCTGGCGCAGTTCCGCGCCGATGGACAGCCGACGGACCCCGTGGACCACTACCTCGCGGACGTCGTGATCCACGGCAGCCCCGAACGCGTGGTCGACACGCTGCGAAAGCTCGAAGACGAGGTGCCCCTGCACTATCTCCTGCTCTCGCCCCTCAGCGAGAAGACCTTCGGTCTCTTCACCGACCGCGTGCTGCCGCACATCGCGGGCTGACGCCCCGCCGATCAGGCCACCAGGCGTCCGATGCCCACCAGGGCGTCCGACCAGCCGATCACGTGGGTGAGGTCGCGAGACTCCTCGTGAACCAGGCGCACGAGCGTTCCGGCGTCCGAGGGCGAGAGCTCCCAGCGCACGCGGCTCGAAGGCTCGTCCGGCCAGCACCAGTCGTGGACGAGAAGCCGATCGGGGACGAGCTCGAGAATCCGCGCCGGCCCCACGGCCACCGGCGGATCGCCGAGCCGCCAGCCGTAGCTGTACTGCTCGCTGCCGGGGTCGATCTCGGGCGCCTCGGTGTTCATCCACCGCTTCACCTGCTCGGGATCGAGCAGGGCGCGAAAGACACGGGCCGGCGGCGCCCCGATGTCGATCTCCAGCTCGACCCGCCGAACCCCGCTGCCGGCGTCGGCCGTGTAGTCCGGCCGCAGCGCGGCGCGTCCAGCTCCAGGATCTCTCCACGCCCCGCGTCTTCGTCGGCACACCAGAGGACGTCACGCCCCCAGAACCGGTAGGCACCGCCTTTCTGCGGCTCGATGCGGACGTGCTCGGCCAGCCACTGGGTCAGCAGCGGCTCGTCCAACAGCGCGTCGAAGACGGCGCGGGCGTCGACGGGAACGGAGAACGACTCGGTGTAGATCACGGCGGATCCTCCTGGGACTGGGGGATGGGGGAAGCTTCGGCGAGGGCCTTCAGCGCGTGGAGACGCGCGGCCCAGAACGAGCGGTACTTGGCGAGCCACGCGTCCGCCCCCGCCATCGGAAGGGGGTTCAGGGAGTAGACCCGACGGCGCCCGGAGCGCCGCTCCACGACCAGAGTGGCTTCGCGCAGGACGCGGAGGTGCCGGGACACGGCCGGGCGGCTCGTGGCAAAACCCTCTGCCAGCTCGTTCACGCTGGCATCGCCCGCCAACAGCCGGTCGAGGATGCGGCGGCGCGACGGATCGGAAAGCGCGCGGAAAACCCGGCTCTCCGCTTCCTCGGCCGGTGTCGATTCTGAATAATGAGTAACCATTTGATTACTCATTTTTATCAATTTTTTCATATCTTCAAGTCCTGTTTTCAAAAATGAGTAACCAATTAATTACACAAAAAAGAGAGGCCGCCGGGACCCCGAAAGAACGAAGGCCGGCGACCCACCCGTTCCCGGGTGGACCGCCGGCCCTTGCGGTCTCTTGAGCGCATCGTCCCGCCGTGCGGCGCGGGCGACGCAACTCGATCTAGGCGGCGTAGTTTCGCTTCGCCTGGATCTTTCCGTTCTTGCCCTTGATCTTGAGCATGCCCCCGGCCCGCTTGGCCATGGAGCGGCCCTTGCGCACGGCCACGTCCTTCTTCTTGTGCGTGCTCTCGGGGCTCTTCTTGCCCTCGCGCTGGACCATCCAACCGTCCGGCGAGCTTCGAACGACAAACGAGTTCTTCGGCATCGTTGCCTCCCAGCTCCATGAAGCGGAGCCGTGAATAGAAATCGACCAACGGCAAAGCCCGCTGAAGGACTTGCCGTCCCCACAGGGGCCCAGTTGCGCACTGGTGAAAGCAGCTCGCACCCCACGCGGCGCGACTCGTCTCCGCCATCCGAACGCCGGTCGCTCCGGGCCCGCCGGAGCTGGGGCCGCGGCGACGACGACCAGCCGA
>JAKSBN010000239.1 GCA_022361175.1 Pseudomonadota bacterium
CCGTCGCCGAGAAGCCGCATTGGGGCGCCTGGCGCGAGCCCTTCATGAAGAGCATGACGTCGTGAGAAGCGACGAGCGAGTCGATTTCCTGCCGAGTGGCCTCGTCCAGGCTCATGTTTCCCTCCGGGGTGCAGACGGGAGTTCGGAAAGACGAGGAGGATAGCGGAGCGGGCGAGCACGTGGGGCTCGTGGCTGGGACCCCGGGCGCCGGTCGTTTGGCCGCGGTCTGGCCGCGGCGGCCGAGCTAGCGAATCAGCGCCTGCGCCGCCTTCACGTGCTCCGCGGCACTGGACAAGATCGGGTCGGCGTCTTCGTCGGACAGCCCCAGGAAGTGCCACTCCAGCAGCTCGGACACCTGGATGTCCGTATTCGGCTCGCGCCGCCCGACGCCCAGCCAGTCCAGACAGGCGCTGGCGAGGGCCACCACGGCGGTGACGCGCCCGTCCTCCTCATCCAGCTGGGGGAAGGTCTCGGGCAGGTGGTGGTGGGCGGTCACGGTTACGAGCCGCGGGGGGAGCTGCCACACCGCCATGACGCGGCTGCCCAGCTCGGCGTGGTCGAATCCGAACTGGTCGCGCTCGGCCTGCATGGCGGAGATCTGTTCGTTGTAACAGCGCCGGATCACCAGCTCGTACTCTTCGCGGTGGCTGTTGGCCAGCGCGGTCTTGCCGATGTCGTGCAGTAGTCCGGCCGTGAAAGCGAGGGCCGGATCCACGTCGATCTGGGGCAGGCCCGCCAGGTGCGATGCGAGGGGCCCGGCCAGCGCCGAGTGCTCCCACAGCAGCTGCTCCATCAGTCCAAAGTGGCGATAGGTCTGCCTCAGTGATGCCGCCAGCACGAGATCGCTGACGGTGCTCACCCCGAGCAGGGCGATGGCGTGGCTCAGGCTCTGGATCTCGCTCGGGAAGCCGTACAGCGCCGAGTTCGAGACCTTGAGGATGCGGCCCGCGATGGCGGCGTCGACGTCGATCAGCTTGCGAATGTCCTCGGGCGAGGTCTCCGGGTCGTCCGCGGCTTTCATGACCTGGGTGGCGATGTGCGGCATGGCGGGGAGGTCCGCTGCCGCCTTCTCCAGATAGCGATCGAGTCGGCTCTTCATGCGTGCGCGTTCTCCGGCTTTCCTCTGAGCAGGTCCGGGGCCTTTCCTGGTGAACGCGACGCCCGCCGCGCTCCAAGCTCCGGATCTTTCGTCGCATCCGTGCGATTGCATTAGGGTTGGATCGCTTCCGGCTGATGAGAATCGATCGATCGGCCGAAGAGAGGCACATGGATCCCGCGCTCAAGCGATTCCGCCGGTTCCTCTCCGAGGAGATGGGTGTTCCGGCGCAACAACTGCCCGAGGTACACGAGGCCACGGGCCATGGCGACACTCTCGGAGCGCTCGGCCTGCGGATGGGAGTGCTCACCCTCACGCAGATCGAGCGCGTGGTGGACGTGCAGCTCTGCGACGGCAACGTCTTCGGCGAGATCGCCGTGAAGCTCGGCTTCCTGGATCCCGGTCAGGTGGAGCGGCTGCTCTGGCTGCAGCGCAGCCAGCGCTGCCTGGACCTCGCGCGGAGGCCGTTGCTGGCCGGCCAGGTGACGCTGCCGGACCTGCTGGCCGGCATCGCGGAGTTTCTCCGGGCGGAGAGCGATTTCAACTCCGACCCGCGGGGCGAGGAGTGCTCTTCGGCCGAGACGGATCGCCTTTCGGCCGAAGAATCGGCAGGGTAGTGTTGCGCCCGCTCGGAGGCGCTCGTGACCCTGTTCGATTCCGGCGTGCTCGACGCCCTGGACGCGAAGGCGTTTCAGACGGCAGACCCCTATCCGTGGCTCAACATCGAGGCCGCACTGGGCGACGCCGCGTACGGGGAGCTGCGCGAGACACTGCCGCCGCTCGAGCTGTTCGAGCGGCGGTTCGGCGAGAGCCGCAAGTTCGGGCAGCAGCCTCACGACCGCTACGCCCTCGAGTACCACCCCGATCTCCCGCTGGAGGCGCCGTGGCGGCGGTTCATGGCCGAGCTCGAGGGGCCGTCCTATCGGGCGTTTCTCCGCCGCATGCTGGGCACGCCCTGGTTCGACCTGGCCTACCACTGGCACTACACCCCGCGCGGGTGTGCCGTGTCACCCCACTGCGACGCCAAGCGCAAGCTCGGCTCGCACATCTTCTACTTCAACACGCGCGACGACTGGGATCCCAGCTGGGGCGGGGACACCTTGGTGCTGGACGACGGCGGCCGTTTCGATCGCCGCTCGAGCCCGGATTTCGACGACTTCGACCGGGTGCTCTCCTCCGACAGCCTCGGCAACCGCAGCCTGCTGTTTCGGCGCCGCGGCAACTCGTGGCACGGCGTGCGCGAGATCCAGTGTCCGGACGACCAGCTGCGCAAGGTCTTCATCGTGGTGATCCAGCGGGCGGGCCCGCTGGCCACCGCGCGGCGCTGGATTGCGGGTCGGCCGGCCGCCGCCTGATTGCCCGGCCGCCCGCGGTCAGGGGGCGTCCACGAACCAGCGACCCCCTCCGAGCGCCGTCCCGACGCGCTCGCCGGCGGTTCGCGCGAGTGCGCGCAGGCCCGGAGCCGCCAGGGGCGAAGCGGCGAAGCGGCGCCAGGTCGAAAGCCCCGCGCTTCCGGACACGGCGCGGCAGGCCACCGCGAAGCGCTCGCCGCCGGCGCGCTCGAAGGCCGGCTCGGGGTAGACACCGCGTTCGCGGTTGGCCGCCACCAGACCCAGCAGCCAGCTCTCGGCCCAGTCGAGAGTGTCGGCCCGAGGCTGGACCGAGCGGGCGGTGCGCAGCTGCAGGTGGCGTTCGATGTCGGTCTCGTCGCTGGCGACGCCGAGGACGGCGAGCTGGTCGAGCGTGACCTGGTGCTTGGTCCGGTGGACCGTCGCGTCTCGCTGGCCCCGCTCTCCTCCGGCGCGGCCGCGATGGGTGCGGTGGTCCACGAGCACGGCGGGGAGATTCGCCACCTCGTGCTCCAGGCACAGACGACTCCAGACGTCCACGTCGGAGCCGAGGGCGAAGGTCTCGCGGTAGCGGTACTTCTCCAGGACGGCCCGGCGCCCCGTGGTGGTCGTGTTGGTGAAGCCGCCCACGAACAGCATGCGGGCGCGAATGTCGGCCGAGCGGAGGGGGCGCCGCCGAAGCTTGAAGGGGCGCCCCTGTTCGTCCACCCAGCGGGCGTAGCTGCCCACCACCGCGTGTCGCGGATGGGAGTCGAGGAAGGCGACCTGGCGGGCCAGCCGCGTCGGATGGGCGACGTCGTCGCTGTCCATCCAGGCGATGAACTCGCCGCTCGCCAGGTCCAGCCCGCGGTTTCGCGTCGCCGGGATGCCGAGGTTTCGGCCGTTGGATGCGACCCGGACGCGGGCATCGCCCTGGGACTCGGCAATCTCCACCGTGCGGTCGCTGGAGCCGTCGTCGATCACCAGCAGCTCGAAGTCGCGGTAGGTCTGGCGGAGGATGCTTTGGAGCGACTCCTCGAGAAACCGCTCGCGGTTGTAGGCCGGGACGACGACGCTGACGCGCGGCATGGCCGGACTCTACCCGGGGCTGCCGGGTCCGCAACGCGGGCAGGCTGGCGCGGGCCTTGGCCGGTGGCCTCCGCGTTCACACGCGGAGGCCACCGGATGGCTAGGCGGTCTGACTGCGGCGCCGGCGGGCGCGCCAGAGCGCCAGCGCGGCCACCACGAAGCTGCCCTCGAAGCCCAGGCCGCAGCGCTTCGGACGCTCGCGGTTCCAGTCGGGGCGCTTGCAGTTCAGGTCTTCCGGGAAGTCGATGCGGCCGTCGCCGTCGTCGTCGAGCCCGTTGTCGCAGAGCCACATGGTGGTGCGCTCCGAGTCGTCCTGGGCGCTGTCGCAGCCCACGTCCACCCCGAAGTCGATCTGCCCGTCGCCGTCGTTGTCGATCCCGTCGCTGCACGCGAAGAGCTCGGAATCGTCCTCGGGCCCGAAGCATCCCGCCTCGGCGGGGAAGTCGGTGGCGCCGTCGGTGTCGTTGTCGACGCCGTCGTTGCATTCGGGCACGGCTGCGAGGAACGCCAGGCTCATGGGACCGGTGATGGAGCCGCCGCTGTAGGTGTTGACGACGCTGCCGGAGCCCGAGTCGATCTCCACCACCTGGGAGCCGGTGCACGAGCCGCCCGAGGCGTCGCACGTGCCCTGGTCGGCCACGAAGATGCGCCCGGTGCCGTCCACCGCCACGTCCGTGAGCATGCCGAAGCCGCCGGTTGCCAAGAGCGTCTCGTTCCCGGTGACGGGATCGATGCGGTAGACCGACTCGGCGAAGGCCCGCCGACCGGCGGCCAGGATGGTGCCGTCGGCTTCGAGCGCCAGACCCCGCCACTCGTCGAACTCGAACGCGCCCTGCTGGAGCGAAGTCGTCGTCTCGGCCACCGGGTCGAAGCGGTAGACGCCCCAGCGCGGCTGGCCGGCGCTGTCGTTGCCGCCGGCTCCGAACACGAGCGTGCCCGCAGTCTCCTCCACCACCGAGAAGCCGATGAAGAAGCACGCCAGATCCGGCGTGGTGTCGCCCGCGCACGGGCCCGGCGGCACCAGGAGGTCGGCCTTCGGGCCGTCGCCGAGGCGCACGAAGCGCACGCTCCGGAGGGCGTCCTCCTGGATCACCGCCAGGTTCCCGTCGGACGTGAACAGCACCGGCAGTGAGCCGCTCGACGGGAAGCCGGTGCTCATGCGGTTCTGCTCCGCCGTCAGCGGCCGGATCTCCACCAGACCGCCGGGGTCACTGGCGACCACCTCTCCGTTCGGGCCCACGGCGAGGCCCTGCGGCGAAGTCAGCGACGCGCCCTGCGTGACGACCGTCTGGGCGCTGGTGGCCACGTTCAGCCGGAACACCGTGGCGCTGTTCCGGTCGGCGACCAGCAGCTCGCCCAGCGAGACGTCCACCGGGTCCTCGTTGGCGAAGCCCGCGTCGAAGCACCCGGAATCGGCCGGGAAGTCCGTGTCGGAGTCCGCGTCGTTGTCCACCCCGTCGCCGCACTGGGCGAGCTCGACGGGGTCCTGAAGATCGACACAGCCCGGGTACTGCTCGGGGAAGTCGATGCGTCCGTCGCCGTCGTTGTCGACGCGGTCGTCGCACTGGGGATCTTCGGCGGGGTCGTCCGCGGCCTCACAGTCGGAGTCGGCCGGGAAGTCGATGAAGCCGTCGCCGTCGTTGTCGACGCCGTCGCTGCAGTCGTCGAGCTCGCTCAGGTCGTCCGCGGCCAGGCACTGAGCGTCGTCGCCGAAGTCGATGTCGCCGTCGCCGTCGTTGTCGATGCCGTCGTTGCAGGCGGGATCTTCGCGGGTCGACTCCGCGCTGCGGCAGCCGGGATCGTCCGGGAAGTCGAAGAGCCCGTCCGAGTCGTTGTCCAGGGAGTCCGAGCAGTCGGGCCGCTCGGTCGGATCGTCGGCCGCCAGACAACCGGAATCGGCGGGGAAGTCGGTGAAGCCGTCGCCGTCGTTGTCGATGCCGTCGCCGCAGTTGTCGGTCTCGCTGCGGTCGCCCTTGCTGAGACAGCCGAGGTCCGCGGGGAAGTCGATGTCGCCGTCGCTGTCGTTGTCGATGCCGTCGTTGCAGGCGGGCAGCGACAGCACCGCAAAGAAGCCCTCGGACTCGCCGGCGGGGTTGTCGCCCGTGCCGACGACGACGAACTCGCCGGCGCCGTTCATGTCGGAGACGCCCGTGGCCTTGCGCAGGGTCCAGCCCTCCAGGGCCTCGCCCAGGCCGTACTCTTCCACGAGCACGGTCTGCAGGTTGCGCATGCCGTTCACGGCGTCCCACAGGAAGGCGGCTTCGTTGGCGGGAGTGATCTCGGCGGTTCCGACGATGATGGATCCGTCGTCGTTGGTGGCCAGGGCGCTGCTGTCCGGCTCTCCCAGGCTGCCGAGCACCTGAACGCTGCCACCGCCGCCGGAGTTTCCGCCCGTCCACAGGACCGCTTCCAGCTCGTCGTCGTTGGCGGAGGCCGTGTTGGCGCGGCCGACGATGATGTCGCCGTCGGACGAGACGGCTAGGGCCTCGCTCTTCACCTGGGCGCCGGGCACGTCGGCGAGGGCGATCAGCGAGCCGCCGTTCAGGGACTTGAAGGCGCGCAGCAAGCCCGAGCCGCTGTCGGCGCTGTTGCCGACGATGACGCTGCCGTCGAAGGAGGCGCCGCGCGCCTCGGTGTTGTCGAAGCCGGAGAGGTCGCCCAGGTTGTCGATGCCCGAGCCGCCGCCCGTCCAGCGCACCGCCTCCAGGTTCACATCGCCGAAGAGCGGGAACTCCGTCGACGTGCCCACCACCACGAGCCCGTTGGCCGACATGTGGCGCGCGAAGGCCGACTGGCAGCTCAGGCAGCCGAGCTGCGAGAGCGTCTGGAAGCCGCCTCCCGAGGTCCAGCGGAAGCCCTGGCGTTCGCCGTCGTTGTTGACGCCGGTGCCGGCCACGACGGACCCGTCGGACGAGACGGCCACGGCCGTGCCGCTCACGCCGTCGCCGGGCAGGTCGCCGATGTTGAAGAGGCCCCCGCTCTCCGTCCACAGGATGGCCTCGGTGCCGGCCGGCGAGAGGCTGTCGCCGACGGCGGTCGTGCCGTCGGCGGAGACGCCCAGCAGGTTGCTCTCGCCGCGTCCCTGCCCGTCCACGCCGCCGAGATTGCCGACGCCCGTGAACTGCGGATTGTTCTGCGCAAGCGCCGGCGTCCCGGCCAGCACAGCGACGACCAACGCCGCCGAGAACATGCACGCGCGCTGCGTGAGCGCGAATCGACTTCGGAACCGCATCAGCACCTCCGCGACTGCCAACGAGCAGGAACACCCCAGAAACGTGGGTGGCCTTATATCAGCTTTGTGTGTGACACGGAAAGCGATTCGCCGTGACCACGCGTCCTGCTGTTGGAGCTGCTTCCAATAGGTTGTCCACAAGTCGCCCGGGCTTGACCGCTCGGTCTTCGAATCGGTGTTTCCCGTTGGCTTCCCATGGGTTGTCCACTGCCTTCGGGCGCACCTCGCCGGCAAGGCGCGCCGAGCTTCAAGCCACTCGGAGACTTGGCCTCCGGGTTGCCGGCTTCCGATGGGTGCGACGGACAGAGAAAGTGAGCTTCGACCGACATTTCTTTCCCGCTTCCGTCGCAACTTTGTTTATAAGGGTTCGTTGCCCGTTGCGGGTACGTGTTCGTATGTGAAAAGTGCTTTTTTACTCACCCTGGGGGAACGAAGCGATGAAGCTCAAGCGATTGATACAGAGCCTGCTGATCGCGGGTGCGGCGTCCACGACCGTGGCCTGCGGCAGCATTGATGTGGAGCAACTCCTGGCGTTGGCCGAAGGCAGCGACATCAGCATCACCGTGCCCAACATCGAGACGGTCAGCACCTCGTTGGTGGGCAGCGTGGACCTGGGCATCAGCCTGGACCTCGGTCTCGGTGCCATCTTCAACCTGCTGGCCGGCGGTGGCCTTGGTGGCGTCGTGACCACCAACGACATCGACATTGCAGGGACGGAGATCATCTTCCTACAGCTGATCCCTACGGGGACGATCTGCGTGGCACTGGACGATGCCAATCCCGGCGGCGGCACGATTCTCGTGTTCCCGTTCGCGGGTGAGGCCGAACTGGCCGCCTCGCTCAACTCGAACCTGTTCCTGACCAACCCGCAGATCTTCGACCTGCTGGGAGGTCCGCTGCCGTTCGCGGTCGAGTTCGACACGACCCTCGAGCTGGGCATCGCCGAGCTCCTGGGCTTCCTGTTCGGCGGTGGCGGCGGCGGCCTGTCGATCACGCAGGAGCTGGACAACATTCCGTTGCCCGACAATCCGCTCCTGCCGCCCGGTACGACGGCCTCGGCCATTCTGACCCTGGAGAGCGTCGACGCGGCGCCGTCTGATCCGCTCCTGACGGAGTGTGACGACTTCTACGCGTCGCTGCCGTAGCGGATTCGAGTCGGTCCCCTAGCGGGGCTTGACGCAAGACGCCGGCCGTGGGGTGCCCACGGCCGGCGTTCTTGTCTCTGCAGGCGGAAACCCATCGGGCCACCCGTCGTCTGCGATCGGTCTCTGGCTTGACTGGCTAGGGGCCATCTCAGTACCTCGACCGAGCCAGAGGCGTGGATTCGGGCCGAGATCAAGGCGCGAAATCGCAGGCATAGCGGTCGCTACGTCGAGATTTCGCAACGCAGAGATCGGCTCGAAGACGCGATTCTGGCGACCGAGAGGTACTGAGATGGCCTCTAGGAACCCGTCTCCGGCGTGGTGTTGTAGGCGATCGGGGTCCAGTCGTTGGCCACCGCCACGTAGTCCGCCAGCACCCGCAGCGCCTCTTGCAGCTGGGGGCTCTTGGGCTCTTCGGCCTCGTCTCCCGCCGCCGACTCCGGGGCGTCGTCTTCCTCGCTCGGGCTTTCGCTCTCGTTGAGGATGTCGGCGAGCTGTACCCGTCCCTGCTTCTCCTCGGCCTCCAGGCGCTTCTTCAGAATCTTGGCGAACTCCTCGCTGGAGCTGACGCGGGCCTCGGAGCGCGAGCGCAGCGTCGCCAGCAGCTTGGGAGTGACGGGCAGCCAGCTCGGCGTGTCTTCCGACCGCTTCAGGCTGCGGTCGGCGAAGGCCTCGATGCGCCGCGCGGGCAGGGAGTAGGGCTGATGGGCCTCCCCGAACTCGTCCGTGTCCAGCAGGGAGGGCAGGATGATGTCCGCCTCCACACCCGACTGCTGCGTCGAGGCGCCGCCCGGCCGGAAGAAGAGAGCGGTCGTCACCTTCAGGGCTCCGAGCCCCGGCGGCAGGGTCAGCATCGTCTGTACCGTGCCCTTGCCGAACGTGTGGTCGTCGCCGACCACGATGGCCCGCCGGTAGTCCTTGATGGCGCCGGCCACGATCTCGGACGCGGAAGCGCTCACGCGGGAGGTCAGCACCACCATGGGGCCGTCGAAGATCCGCTTCTCATCGGGGTCGTCCAGCACCTGGACGCGGGCGTAGGTGTCCTTGACCGCCACCACGCCGCCCTTGGGGATGAAGAACCCCGCGATCTCCACGGCGTGCTCCAGCAGCCCACCGCCGTTGCGGGACAGATCGAGCAGCAGCCCCTGCGCTCCGGCCTCCACGGCTTCCTGGAGCATGGCCTTCACGTCGTTGGCGCTCTGGCGCTTGGTCGGGTCCTTGTCGCCGTAGAAGGAGGGGAGGTCGAGGATGGCCAGTTTCACCGACTGGCCGTCGATCTCGACCGTCTCGTAGCTGAGCCGGGCGGCCTGCTCCTCCAGGTCGATCGTGTCGCGCACGATCGCGGCTTCGAAGCGGTCCGTCGTGTCGGCCTGCCGCAGCACCATCAGCCGCACGGTGGTCCCGCGCTTGCCCCGAATCAGGCGGACGACGTCCCGCAGATTCATGTCGATGATGTCGACGAACTCGCCGTCGCCCTGGGCGACGGCGATGATCTTGTCGTTGGGGAGCAGCAGGCCCTGGCGGTCCGCCGCCCCACCCGGGATCACCTTCTCGACGATGGAGTAGCCGTCCCGCGACGACAACGCGACGCCGATGCCCTCCAGCGACAGCGCCATCTGGATCTGGAAGTCCTCCAGGACCTCGGCCGACAGGTAGTTGGAGTGGGGATCCAGCGAGGAGGCGAAGGCGTCCAGAAAGCCAGCGTAGACGTCCGGCCGCTTCAGCTCTCGGGCCCGGCGGGTCATGAGCTCGTAGCGGTGCGTCAGCTTTTCCTTGGCCTCCGTCAGGGGGAGGTCCGAACTCAGGTAGTTGGACATCTGGAAGTGGATCAGCTTGGTGTAGATCTCGTCGCGTTCGGCCGTCGTCGCGGGTCGGCCGCGCTTCTCGGGATCCAGCACCAGGGAAATCTCGGGATCGACGGCGAAGCCCTCCGAGGCCAAGGTCTCGCGGACGAACTTCTCCATGTTCTCGTAGCGCTCGACCAGGTCCTGCTGCAGGACGTCCAGCCGGCTGCAGTCCCCCTCGCGCACCTGGTCGAAGACGATGGCGAGGTCCGTCTTCAGCGCCTCGGCTTCGCTCACCAGGAGCAGGTTCTGCGACGGGTCGATCCGCCGCACGTAGGACTCGATGGCGCGTTCTTCGAGTTGGTCGCTCAGGTAGTGGAAGCGAACGTGCTTCTGCAGGAAGCTGCGCATGAGCTCGGGCAGGCGCTCGCAGGTGAGCGAGTAGCCGTCGGCACGAGCCGCGCCCGGAGCCAGCAGGGCCAACGCCAAGAGCGGCAACGTCCAGCGAAAGCCCGGCAGGGAGCGCGCATCAGAGGGGCGGAGCAGGCGGAGACCTCGATTCTTCATAGCTTCCCATCATACCAGGGCCGCGACCCGCGGGCCTCGCCGTAGGGGGCCGTAGAGGCCCCCAACCCGGCCCTGCTAGCCTCGGTCGTGATGCGTGTCCTCTATGCATCGGAGTACACCCTGTCGCTCCCTGAGGGCCATCGCTTCCCGATCGGCAAATACTCGGCTCTGCATCGGATGCTCCACGCCGAGGGCTTGGTGCGACCCGATGTGATTTCGACACCGCAGCGGGCCACCTGGGACCAACTCTCCCTCGTCCATTCGGGCTCCTACCTGGAGGCCCTGCGTGCGGGTTGCCTGTCGCAGAAGGCGGCGCGCCGGATCGGCCTGCCGGCCACCCGGTCGTTCGTGGACCGCGCGCGCCGGGTGGTGGGGGGCACGGTGGAGGCCGCGCGTCTGGCCCTGGTGGAAGGCCGGGCGGCCAACCTCGCCGGCGGCACCCACCACGCCTTCGCCGACCGCGGCGAGGCGTTCTGCTTCTTCCACGACGTGGCGGTGGCGGTCGGCGTCCTGCGGCGGGAGGGCCGCCTGGGTCGGGTCCTGGTGGTGGACTTGGACGTTCACCAAGGGGACGGCTCGGCGGCCCTGTTCGCAGGCGACGCCGACGCGGTGACCCTCTCCCTCCACGGAGCTCGCAACTACCCCTTCCACAAACCGCCCTCCACCTTCGACGTGGCGCTGCCGGACGGGACCGAGGACGAGGCTTATCTGGCCGCGCTGGAAGCGTGGCTGCCGCGGGCGCTCGCTCGGGCGCGTCCGGACCTGGTCTTCTATCTGGCCGGTGTCGACCCGTTTCGGGACGATCGCCTGGGACGGCTCGCGCTCAGTCGCGCGGGACTGGCGCGTCGAGACCGGTTCGTGCTCGAGAGCCTGCGGGAAGACGCCGTGCCCGTCGTCATCCTGCCGGCGGGTGGCTACGGGCCGACGGCGGAGCAGACCGCGGAGCTGCACGCCATCGTCCACCGCGAGGCGAGGCGGGTCTTCGGGCCCCATTCGCGCGCACTTGCGCCTCGGACCTGCTGAGCTGCGGGGATTTGTCGGGTGCGTCTCGGGCGCGCTCCGGGCTTGAATCCGGTGTCGTCCCCGGTTAGCGTGCCGTGTTTCGCCGCGCCGGGCGGCGCTGCGAGCCACGGAAGCGGCGAGCTTCACGACGAAGTCGGACCGGGACAGCGGACCGGGGCAGGAGGGGAGGGAGAAGCGCATGAAGGCCCTCATCCTCGCCGGTGGGCGCGGCAATCGCCTCGAGCCGATGACCGGCCAGAGCAACAAGTGCATGCTCGAGCTCGGCAAGAAGCCGCTGATCGAGTACAGCCTCGACAACGCCTGCGCCGCGGGTGTGGACGAGATCGTGATCGTGGTCGGGTATCTGGCCGAGCAGATCATCAACGCCTACGGGAACCAGTACCAGGGCACACGCATCCGCTACGTGATCCAGTGGGAGCGGCACGGGCTGGTCCACGCCCTCGAGTGCGCGGCTCCCGTCATCGGCGACGCCGACTTCATCCTGTTCCTGGCGGACGAAGTGCTGATTCGGCCCCGGCACGCCGCCATGATCGAGCAGTTCCGCAACGAGGAGCTCGCGGTGCTGTGCGGCGTGGTCACCGTGGACGACGTTTCCCAGATCAGCAAGACCTACGCCATCATCGCCGACGAGAGCGACCAGCGGATCTACCGGCTGATCGAGAAGCCGGCCCGCCCCAACAGCAACGTCATGGGGACGGGCAACTGCATCTTCCGCAACCGCATCTTCGACTACATCACGGCGACGCCGATCAACCAGAAGCGGGGCGAAAAAGAGCTTCCCGACCTGATCCAGTGCGCCGTGGACGACGGTCTTTCCGTCAAGGCGTTCTTCGTCGGCGACATGTACGTGAACATCAACACCGACGAGGACATCAGCCGCGCCGAGGGCTATCTGCGGTGGAAGCCGTGAGCCACGGCGAGACCCTGGTCGTCGTTCCCGCCTACAACGAGGAAGACAACATCGCGGAGGTGGTCCGGCGCGCCGGACGCCACGCCGACGTGTGCGTGGTGGACGACGGCAGCCGGGACCGCACGGCCGAGAGGGCCGCCGCGATTCCCGGGGTGCGTCTGGTTCGGCACGCGCACAACACCCACATCCCCGGCGCCCTGCTGGACGGCATGCGCGAAGCGGCGACCCACGGCTACGGGCACGTGGTGACGATGGACGCCGGCCTCTCGCACGATCCGGACGAGATCCCGCGCTTCCTGGAGTGGCGGGGGCGCGCCGATCTCGTGATGGGGCGCCGCGAGAGCGAGTCGGGCGTGCCCTGGTTCCGGCGCGCGCTCTCGCGAGGCGGGAACCGCCTCTACAACTTCGCGCTCGAACCGTCGCCGCAGGTCTGGCGCAGGCCCCGCTTCGCCGACGTGACGTCGGGCTTTCGCCTGTACTCGAGGCGGGCCATCGACGTGCTCTTGGCGGCGGACCTGCAGAGCCGTTCCTTCGACTTCATGATCGAGGCGCTCTGGCACGTGCACCGGGCGGGCCTCGTGATCGCGGAAGTCCCGATCGCCTACCGCTTCACCGGCTCGTCGCTGAACGCGCGCGTCGTGGGCGACGCGCTGCGCATGCTGGGACGGATGCTGTCGGTGCCGGGGCTCCGCACTCCCGCCGCAGGAGGACGATGATGCGGGTGCTCGTCACCGGCGGCTGCGGCTTCATCGGCTCCCACGTCTGCGAGTTCTACGCGCGCCGCGGCGACGGGGTCGTCGCCTACGACAACTTCACCAAGTTCGAGCTGCGCCGCACGGGCTACGACACGAAGGGCGCGCGCGACCACAATCGCCAGGTGCTGGAGGCGCTGGGGGTCGAGATCCGCGAGGCCGACGTGCGCGACGCGGACTCCGTCCTGGAGGCCGCCGACGGCTGCGACTACATCGTGCACACGGCGGCCCAGCCCGCCATGACCATCGGCTGGGAGGACCCCCGGCTCGATTTCTCGACCAACGTTCTCGGCACGTTCAACGTGCTCGAGGCCGCCCGGCGTTTCCGCATCCCCGTGGCCAGCTGCGGCACGGTGCACATCTACGGGAACGCCATCAACGACAGTCTCGGCGAAGAGGCCACGCGCTATCGGAGAGAGCCCGCCGAGATTCCCGAGAGCGAGCCGGTCGTGCAGGGGGTGCTGACCCCGCTCCACGCCTCCAAGCGCTCCGGTGAGATCTACGTACAGACCTGGGTCGACACGTACGACGTGCGCGCCGCGAGTTTTCGGCTGACCGGGCTCTACGGGCCGCGGCAGTTCGGCGGCGAGGACCACGGCTGGGTGGCGAACTTCGCGATCCGCGCCCTCACGGGCCGGCCGATCACGATCTACGGCAGCGGAAAGCAGGTGCGCGACATTCTCTACGCCACCGACCTGTGCGAGGCGTTTCACGCCTTCTACGAGCGCGGCAAGCCCGGCATCTACAACATCGGCGGCGAATCGCGCAACGCGATCTCGCTGGTCGAGTGCGTAGACCTGATCGCGGACATCCTGGGCAAGCGCCCGGACGTTCGGTTCGGCGAAGGGCGGCACGGCGATCTCCGCTACTTCGTCTGCGACGCGGACCGCGCCCGGCGCGGGTTCGGCTGGGAGGCGCGGACGCTCCCCCGCGAAGGCGTCGGCCGCCTCATCGAGTGGGTCGAAGAGCACCGCCACTTCTTCGCCTGAGAGGGGCGGGGTTTCTACGCCTCGGCGGGGTTCGGCTCGCTCGGTGGGTTCGCCATCTCCCACAGGACGCCGGCGGAAAGGGCCAGGGCGACGACGGAAGCGCCGATCCACTCGGCATCGTCCAGGTAGAACGCGAGTCCGTTGAGCGTCCAGAGTGCGCTGGCCCCCAGCACGGCCAGCAGGATGCGCGGCCGCCGACTCGCCAGCAGTACCGCGGCGGCCACGAACGAGAAGTAGTAGTTGGTGGGTGCGGTCAGCGCCGGGATCAACGCAAAGCTCATCGCTGCAGCCTCCCAGCTCTCGACGCGCGGAAGCGCCCGGAGGTAGAGCGCTGCGAAGGCCGCCAGTGCCATCCAGCGAAGCGCCTCCAGCAGCACCCGGACCCAGGTGGCGGGGCGCGTCACCCGCGAGCCGGCGATCGACTCCACGGGAAGCTCCGCGGCAGCGGCGGCGAGCAGCGGCTGCACGCCCATCTTGTTCGTCGACTCCTCGGCCGTGAAGGTGCGGATCTTCTTGGCGAACTCGACGTAGATGCCCGCCCCGGGCGGGGTCGCGGCCGCCAGGGCCAAGAGCAGTGCGACCGTCGCGGCGCCCCCGGCCGCCAGGCGAAGCAGCGGGGGGCTCGGGCGGCGCGCGCGCCAGGAGTCGCGGAGTTCCCCCGCCGCATAGCCGGCCGCGAAGATGGCGGGGAAGACGCGCAGCGCCGACGAGAGCACCAGGAACGCGCCCGCCAGGGCGTCGCGCCCGCGCCGCCCCGCCGACAAGCCGATCAGCAGCAGCGCGAGCCAGAGCTGGCGCACCATGGCGTCGCCGATCCAGCCGTAGCGCCACAGGAAGCCCGTGCCCCACACGATGGCCACCCAGCCTGCGGTCTCGAGGCCGAAGCCCCAGGCGACGGCGGCGATGGCCGCCGCCAGGAACCAGCGGTCGAGCTGGACCAGGTGGCGCAGGGCGGGCGAGTCGACGGGGACGGCGTTGGCCAGGCGCGCTCCCATCCAGACCCAGGCGGGTGCCGGGTGATAGCCGTGATCGATGAAGAAGTGCGCGAGCATGGCCGGCGTGAGGCGCGCGTGGAAGAAGGCGACGTCGCTTCGAAACTCCTGCCAACGCTCGGGTTCGAAGGCGCGCTTCACCCGGCGACCCCGCTCCAACGCGGCGCGCGGTCCGAAGACCCGCAGGGTGCGCAGATCTCGGACCTGGGAGAGTTCGTCCGGCTTCATTCGCTCCTGCTCGACCAGGGCCAGGAGGGCCGCGTCGTAGAGGCCGTAGTAGCCGAGCTCTGCGAAGTACTTGGAGCCCACGTAGTAGTGGAAGGTGTCCTGGCGGTTGAAGCCGCCAGGGTGGTGGAACTGGAAGAAGAAGTAGTAGGACCCATAGGACGCGACGCCGAGCGCCACCACCATGGCCCTGCGCACGCGACGACGCGGGTCGTCGGTGGCGCGCGTGCGAATTCCCCAGATCGCCAGCCCCAGGGCCGCGCCGACCAGGGCCAGCCGGACGACGGCGAAGCCGCGGTCCATGGCGCTGCGCGCGTCTTGGGTGCGTACGGCCCGCGCGTTCGGCGCCCGGTCGGGCTCGGCGGCCGCCGGCGTCGGCGCGGCTCCCACGAGCAGCAGTGCCGACGCGGCGAGCGGCACGAGCCACGCGGCCTGCCGGAGCGGGTTCCGCGCCCCTGCCCGGCGGCGGCCGGGCATCAGCGGGAGCGCCGGGTCTGCCCGGCGGCTTCCCGACCCGAGAGGACCTCGCTGCGCGCGGACCAGCTGGCGCGGACCAGCTGGTCGCGTTCCTCGGGCGAGAGCCCGGCTTCCCGCGTCACCCAGTCGATCTCCTCGGCGAGGGTGGTGTCGAAGATGCCCGGGTCGTCGGAGCCCACCACCACCGGCAGCCCGTGCTCGAGAAAGCGGTGGACGGGGTGGTGGTCGGGATCCCCGATCCCGCCGATGCGGCGGTTCGACGTGGGACACACTTCGATGACGGCTCCGGAGCTGCGGACGCGGGCCATGGCGTACTCCTGGCGCCGGGACACCTCGTCCAGTCGCGCTGCATCGTAGGCGTGCGTGACCCGGTCCGCTCGCTCCCGGGCGTGGAGCGCCTTGCGCTCGCGGTCGAGGCCGGCCGCGTCGACGCGCACCCCCGCGCGCTCCAGTCCGTGTGCGTGTTCCAAGTCGTATTCGATCTGGTCCAGGCGCTCTTGCACGCTCTCGCTCCGCTCGTGCGGGCCGTAGCAGCGGGGATCGACGCCGAGCGCGATGGCGTGCCCCAGCCGGTGGGCGCCCAGCTCGGCGGCTTCCTGGACCCAGCGCACCGCGCTCTCCAGCGACTTGTCCTCGAAGCTCTCGCCCACGTGGTACAGGAGCGCCAACGCCCGCTCCGGGTGCCGCTCGTTCCAGTCCCGGAGCGCGGCGAAGAACGGCGCCTGGGCTCGGGGTGGGTGGCCCTCCTCGAAGAAGCAGAAGTCGACGCCGGTGAAGGTCTCGCCGTGGGGACCGAGGGCCAGCTCTTGAACCAGCTCCCAGTGGGCGAACGGGTCTTCCCGGGGCAGGCTCGGCGCCAGGCGCAGCGTCATGTCGGCGCCCGACGCGCGCGTCTGGGCCGTGGCTACGGCCGTGAGCAGGGCGCGGGCCGAGTCTCGCGGGCGGTCCGCCGAGAGCAGAAAACGCTGCTCGGCGTAGGCGATGCCCTGACGGCGCTGGTCCGCGGCGATGCGCTCCCCGAAGTGGGCGATCTCGCGCTCGACCGAGGCCAGCGCAGCGTCGTCGCGGTAGAGGTCGACGAAAGCGCTGCCGTGAATCAGCAGGTTGAACTTGGCCTGGAAGCGCCGAAAGTTGCCCGCGTCCTCCTCTCCGAAGACGAACAGGCGGTCGAAGTCGGAGTGCGCCTGGGGGTCGCCGCGCCGGCAGCGTTCCAGCAGCGCTTCGACGTCGGCGCCGCGGCCGTAGGCGTCCTCGAAGCTCGCTTCGTACGCATCCCAGTCGACGCGGCGCTCGACCAGGTGCGCCAGGAAGTCGCGCGGCCGGATGCACCCGTAAAGATGCAGGTGCAGCTCGGCCAAACCCGGCGCGTGGCGTTCGGAAACGGGCATTGGGAGCTACGCGCGAAAGGCCGGCGCCACGCGTTCGGCGAAGAGCGCCGCCGGGACCCGCGTGTCGCGCCCGAAGAACTCGATGACGAAGCCCGTGCATCCCAGCTCGACGTGACGCTGGATGCACTCGACGACGCGTTCGGGTGTGCCCCAAATGCCGTGCTCGGCGAGGCTGGCCCCCATGTGCCCACCGTAGATCTTCTCCGCCTTGGCGAGCGCCGTTTGGGCCGCCGCCTCCGTCTCGGCGAGGACCACCACGCACTGCTGCGATACCGCGAGCGTGTCGAAGTCGCGTCCCGCCTCGTCGCAGCGCTGCCTCAGCACCTCGATCTTGCGGCCCAGGTCCGCCTGGGAAACCGCCATGTTGTTCCAGATGTCGGCGTGGCGGGCCGCCAGGCGCAGCGTGACGCGCTCGCCGCCGCCGCCGATCAGAAGCGGCGGGCGCCGCACCGGCTTGGGCTCGCAGCGGGCGTCCTTCACGCGAAAGTGCCGCCCCTCGAAGGTGGTGGTCTCCTGCGTGAAGAGCCCCTTTAGGATCTCGCACGTCTCGTCCAGGGCGCGCAGCCGTTCGGCCGTCTCCGGAAACGCGCAACCGAGCTGCTCGAACTCGGATTGGAACCAGCCGGCCCCGAGCCCGACGATGGTGCGGCCCTGCGAGATGTGGTCCACCGTGGCCACCTGCTTGGCCAGGACGGCGGGGTTGCGGAAGAAGGGAGGGGTGACGAGCGTGCCGAGCTCCACGTGGCTCGTCACCGCGGCAACCGCGGCCAGCTGGCTCCACGCCTCGAAGATCGGAAGCTGGGGCAGCGGCACCCCGTACAGGTGGTCGCACACCCACACGGAGTCGTACCCCAGTTCGTCGAAACAGGTGGCCGCGTCGCGCGCCTCCTCCCAAGTTCGCTTGATCTGGGGCAGAGTCACTCCGAAGTGGACGGGCTGGCTCACGGCGGCTTCCTCCAAGCGGCGAAGAGCGAAGGGTAACGCGCCGGCGGTGTCTGGGCCCTTGTGTCGCGCGCGGCGGCCGTTCATCATGGCCGCGATTGCGCACGGGGGTGCCATGGGCCGAATCGCTTGCGCGCTCTTCGTCTCTCCGGTCTCTCTGATGGTCCTGGTCGCGGGTTGCCTGGTCGCCTGCGCGGGAGCCGGGCCGACGTCCGGGCCGATCGTCGACCTGACGCACGCCTTCGGCGCGGACACGCTCTACTGGCCGACGGACGGCGAGGGCTTCGTCCACGAACGGGGCTCCGCCGGCTACACCGAGGCCGGGTACTACTACAGCGCGCACCGTTTTCGGTCCGCCGAGCACGGGGGCACGCACGTCGATGCGCCCGTTCACTTCGCGGAGCACGGGGTGTCGGTCGACGCGATTCCCCTCACCCGGCTGGTCGGACAAGGCGTGCGGGTGGACGTGCGCGCCGCCTGCGCAAGCGACCCCGACTATCGCGTCACGGTGGCCGACCTGGAGCGATTCGAGGACGCCCACGGCCGGATTCCGACCGGCGCCATCGTGCTCCTGCACACGGGCTTCGCCTCCCGCTGGCCAGACCGGGAGCGCTACCTGGGGACGGCGGATCGCGGGCCGGATGCGACCCACCGGCTGCACTTTCCCGGGCTCCACCCCGACGCCGCCCGTTGGCTGGTGGCCGAGCGGGCGATCGCCGCCGTCGGTCTCGACACCGCGAGTATCGACCACGGGCCGTCGCAGGACTTCGCGACCCACCAGGTTCTGGCTGCGGCCGGCGTCCCGGTCTTCGAGAACCTCGCCTCGCTGGACGGCCTCCCGCCTCGGGAGTTTCGCGTGGTGGCGCTGCCCATGAAGATCGCGGGCGGCAGCGGCGCTCCCCTGCGCATCCTGGCCTTCCCCCAGCGCTAGCCACGGACTCCGCAAGGATTTGCAGAGCGACCCGGCGGCTTTCCATTCTGCGCGGCTTCGCCGCCCGCCTGCTCCCCCGTAGTGACTCGCGCTCACGACCCGGCCCAACCGCTTCCACGTGGGCCGGTTGTCGGATCTCCTGCCGGCGTGCTGCCCCTGGAACGGGCCTTGCAGCAAGGCCACGCCGGTGCGTCGACACGGGTCGGCGCGGGAGGAGTTGCCGATGCGCTGGGAAATGCGGAGCTGGGCGAGCTGGACTTGCGGGGCCGTTGCCGGTCTCGTGCTGTTGGGACTCTCGGGCAGCGCCCACGCCCTTCAGTACACGTACGCCGACGGAACCCACCACGCCGAGTCCGGCCGGTTGTCCGCCACGACGGCCGAGATCCTCGGCGCCGACTTCGGCGACCGCAGCGACGGCATTCGCGGCTTCAGCATGACCGCTCTCGACGCGGCCGGGCTCGACTCCCTCACGTTGTCCGACGACGATCGCTTTCAGGTCGACGCGGCGCCCTTTTTTCTCGCCGCCGACCGGCGTGCGGCCATGCTGTTCGAGTTCCAGGTGGTGGAGGCCAAGTCGCAGGTAGCGAGCGTCGCGGTCTCGGTGGAGGCCGCCCAGGACAGCTTCACCAACCGCTTCTTCGGGCCCGGACACGAGCTCTACGCCTACTTGTGGAACGCGGACGCCGGCGCCTACACGCTCGGCGGCAGCCGCCTCGGCTGGAACGACGACGGCAGCATCGATTTCGTCTTCGACACCGGCGCGGGGGCTTACCTGGACGGCGACGCGGGGCAGGTCACGCTGCTGCTCGTGAACCGGTACCAGGGCTTCTTCGGGCTGGAGAGCGGCTTCGACGTGGACTTCGTGAGTCTCGACGTCCAGGTCGTCCCGGAGCCCACGAGTCTGCTGTTGGCGGGTCTCGGCCTCTTGGGACTCGCGGCGTTCGGGCGGAGGGGGCGGCCGGCCCGTTCCTAGCGACTCGGCCACCTCCTCTCCATGGTCTTGCGGCGAGGCGCTATGCTCGCGCCCGGTTCGACCCGGTGGGCGCGGCTCGCCGGCCCGATCCTCAGCAGCAGACGTCCGCGGCTTTCACCGGACCGAGCGGCGGCCCGGGTCACTCGCCCCCGCGTCACCTGCCGAATGGGTGGCCACCCCGGGAGATGCGGCGGAGCGGGCTCGAGAGCAGCGCAGCGACGACGACAAGTAGAAGGACCCGCATTTCCATGGCCAAGCCGCCCGTCTCCGAGAATCTCACCACCCTGTCCGTTCACCTGGCGGCGCGCAAGCCCTCCGTGGCGCCCGAGTTGGCCAGCGTGATCGAAGCGATCGCCCTGGCCGGCAAATCCATCGCCCGCAAGGTTCGCCGCGCGCGCATCGAGGACGTCCTGGGGCAGGTGGGCCACACGAACGTCCAGGGCGAGGCCCAGGAGAAACTCGACGTTCTCTCCAACGATCTGATGCTGCACTGCCTGTCCGAGTGCCCGGCCGTGGGCGTGTGCGCGTCCGAGGAAGAGGACGAGGCCGTCGTGGTGCGGCCGCGCAGCGACGGCGGCGCCTATGCCGTCCTCTTCGATCCCCTCGACGGGTCGTCCAACATCAACGTGGCCGTGGGCGTCGGCACCATCTTCAGCATCCTGCCCAACGACCTGCCGGACGAGCGCACCGCGGAGGCCGTGCTGCAGCCGGGGTCGCGGCAGGTGGCGGCGGGCTACGTGCTGTACGGATCCTCCGTCCTGCTCGTGCTGACGACGGGCGACGGCGTCTCCATGTACGTGCTGGACCCCGAACTGGGCGACTTCGTGCTGGTGGAGCCCTCGCTGCGCCTGCCCGCCGAGCGCAAGATCTACTCGCTGAACGAGGCGTATCGACGCGACTTCCCCGCCGGCTACAACCGCTACCTGGACTGGACCCACGAGAACGGCTACGCGGCGCGCTACATCGGCTCGATGGTGGCCGACGTCCACCGCACGCTCTTGAAGGGCGGCGTCTTTCTCTACCCGCCGACGGCCGTGAACCCCGATGGGAAGCTGCGCCTTCTGTACGAGGCCAATCCCATGGCCTTCGTGGTCGAGCAGGCGGGCGGCGTCGCCGCCGTGGGCGGCCGCCGCATCCTGGAGATTTCGCCCGAAGCGCTCCACCAGCGGACGCCCGTCATCCTGGGATCGCCGGTGGAAGTCGACCACGTCACCCGCCATCTGGCGGACTGAGATGGCCTCTCGCCCCACGGAACGCGCGGCGGCTCTACAGTAAGCTCTCACGGGACAGCTCGCGTCCGCAGCGGGACGCGCACGGCAGACGGCCTCTAGACCCCTATAGAGGACGACTTCGGAGGGAAGCATGCCGGATTTCGAGTTTCAGGCCCTCTTCGAGCGGGGCGAGGACCCCACCGTCTACCGCTCGCTGGGGAGCGAGCACGTGGACGTGGCCTCGTTCGAGGGCGAGTCCGTCCTTCGCGTCGGGCCCGAGGCCCTCGAAGCCCTGACGGCCGCGGCCATCCGCGACGTCTCGCACCTCTTTCGCCCCGGTCACCTGGCGCAGCTGCGCAAGATCCTGGACGACCCGGACGCCTCCGACAACGATCGCTTCGTGGCGCTGGAGATGCTGAAGAACGCCAACGTCTCTGCGGGCATGGTGCTGCCCTCCTGTCAGGACACCGGCACGGCCATCGTGGTGGCGAAGAAGGGCCAGCGGGTGTGGACCGGCGGCGGGGACGAGGTCGCCATCCCGCGCGGCATCCACCGCACCTACACCGAGACGAACCTGCGTTACTCCCAGCTCGCGCCGCTCGGGATGTATGAGGAGAAGAACACGGGCACCAACCTGCCGGCCCAGATCGAGCTCTACGCGACGGACGGCGACGAGTACCACTTCCTGTTCGTCACCAAGGGCGGCGGCTCGGCCAACAAGACCTTCCTGTTCCAGGAGACCAAGGCGCTCCTCAACGAGAAGTCGCTGCTCGAGTTCATGGGCCAGAAGATCCGAATGTTGGGCACCGCTGCCTGTCCGCCCTACCACTTGGCGGTGGTCGTCGGCGGGACGTCGGCGGAAGCGACCCTCAAGACCGTCAAGCTCGCCAGCTGCCGCTACCTGGACGGGCTTCCGACCGAGGGCAACGCGCTCGGCCGCGCGTTCCGCGATCCGGTCCTGGAGGAGCAGATCCACCAGCTCACGCAGAAGACCGGCATCGGGGCCCAGTTCGGCGGCAAGTACTTCTGCCACGACGTGCGCGTGATCCGGCTGCCCCGCCACGGCGCCTCGTGCCCGGTGGGCATCGGCGTCTCGTGCTCCGCCGACCGCCAGATTCTCGGAAAGATCACGCGTGACGGGATCTTCCTCGAGCAGCTGGAGACGAATCCGGCCCAGTACCTGCCGGAGATCGACGAATCCAAGTTGGCCGCGGATGTGGTGCCGATTCGGCTGGACCGCCCCATGTCGGAGGTGCGGGCCGAGCTCTCGCAGTACCCGGTGGCGACGCGCTTCTCCTTGACCGGCACCATCATCGTCGCCCGGGACATCGCCCACGCAAAGCTGAAGGAACGGATCGAGCGCGGAGAGGGCCTGCCGCAGTACTTCAAGGATCACATCGTGTACTACGCCGGTCCGGCGAAGACGCCCGAAGGCTACGCGTCCGGTTCCTTTGGTCCCACGACCGCGGGACGCATGGACTCCTACGTGGATCTCTTCATGGAGAACGGCGGCAGCTTCGTGACCCTGGCGAAGGGCAACCGGTCCAAGGTCGTGACGGACGCCTGTCACAAGCACGGGGGCTTCTATCTGGGCTCGGTCGGGGGGCCGGCGGCCATCCTGGCGAAGAACTGCATCAAGAAGGTGGAGGTGCAGGAGTACGAGGAGCTCGGGATGGAAGCGGTCTGGCGGATCGAGGTCGAGGACTTCCCCGCGTTCACGATCGTGGACGACAAGGGCAACGACTTCTTTTCGGGGAAGCTCTAGGAGATGGCCGCTAGCCTCGGGGCTCGCTAGCCGGCCGTGGGGCGAAAGACCGGGGCCGGCGGCTCTTCCCGCTGGCGCTCGCGCGGCGGCTCGCCCACGCAGTCTCCCACGAATTGGTAGCCCACGCGGTTCACCGTGCGGACGAAGCCGCCGCGGCGCCGGCTGTCGCCAAAGGCGCGCCGGATCGCGCGCACCGCCCGCTCCAACGAGGCGCCGGAGGCCCGTGTGTGGGGCCAGATCGCGCTCAGAAGCTCTTCGCGCGGGACCACGCGATCGCGGTGCTCCAGCAGGTAGATCAACAAGCGGAGCGGAGTGGGCTCGATCCCCACGGGTGTGCCCGACAGGGTCAGCTGGAAGGCTTCGCGGTGGATGCCGTACTCGCCTACGCGCCAGGTGGCGGGCCTGGCCGGCGGGGGCAGGGGAGCTTCGGGGGACAGGGTCTGGGCTTCGCTGTGCACGAAGATACATACGTCTCAACTCGCGAAACCGGTTACCGGATCGGCCAAAAAAATCGCCTTCCGGGATATTTCCGCACGCTTCATGCGAAAATTGGCGAGCACGGCGCTGCATGGCGGCCGGAGCGCGCTCCGGACACACTGTCCGCCGTGGACGTGCAGGCGATCGAGTCGCTGGACGACCCTCGAGTCGCCGTGTATCGCGACGTCAGGGAACGAGATCTGGTGGACCGACAGGGGCTCTTCCTGGTCGAAGGGCGCCTCAACGTGCTGAAGCTGCTCTCGGGAGGTCGCTTCCGCACCCGCTCCCTGCTGGTCACGCCCCGCACGCTTCGGGCGCTCGAGCCGGCGCTGGCGAGCGTGGCGCCCGGGCCTCCCATCTACGTCGCCGAGCGCCCGCTGCTGGCCCGGTTGGCGGGCTTCGATCTCCACCGCGGCTGTCTGGCGGCCGCGGAACGCGGGCCGGCGCTGGCCCCGGAACCGCTCGTGGCCGCCCCCGCGGCCAACTCCTGCGTCGTGGTCCTGGAGCAGCTGACCAACCCCGACAACGTGGGCGGCGTCTTTCGCAACGCGGCGGCCTTCGGCGCGGACGCCGTCTGGCTGTGCCCCCGCTGCTGTGACCCGCTCTACCGCAAGGCGATTCGCGTCTCCATGGGGGCGGCGCTGGAGGTGCCCTTCGCCCGCTGCAGCGACTGGCCCGGCGCGCTGCGGGCGCTGAAGCGCGCGGGCTACCGCGTGGTGGCGCTCGATCCGGGGCCGGCCTCGACACCGCTGGCGACCGAACCGCGCGGGGGCCGGGTGGCTCTCCTGGTGGGAACCGAGGGACCGGGACTTCAGCCCGCCACGCGGGCACTGGCCGACGCCCGCGTCGGCATTGCCATGGCTCCCGGCGTCGATTCGCTCAACGTGGCGACGGCGACGGGGATCGCGCTGCACCACTACGCCCGGCTCGGCGGCGGGAGGCCGGCTTGAAGCCCCTGTGTCTCGTCAAGACGGGGAGCACGGTTCCGGGCGTGCGGGCACGGCGGGGGGACTTCGAGGATTGGATCCAGGCTGCCTCCGCCGCTCGGGGCGTCGAGTGGCAGCTGGTGGACGTGCAGCAGGACGCGCCGCTGCCGTCGCCCGAGGCGGTGTCCGGTGTCGTCGTCACGGGATCCAGTGCCATGGTCAGCCATCGGGAACCCTGGAGCGAGCGAGCGGCCCGCTGGTTGGGTTCCGCGGCGCGCGCCGACATCCCCATCCTGGCGATCTGCTACGGGCACCAGCTGCTGGCCCACGGACTCGGAGGCGAGGTGGGACCCAATCCGCGGGGCCGGGAGATCGGGACGGTCGAAGTCTCGCTGCGGCCCGAGGCACTGCGGGATCCGCTGTTCGAGGGGTTGCCGCAGCGACTCCCCGCGAACGCCTCCCACGTCGAATCCGTGCTGCGGCTGCCGCCGGGCGCCGTGCGGCTGGCCGAGAACCCGGCCGATCCCCACCACGCGTTTCGCGTCGGTCGCCACGCCTGGGGCGTTCAGTTCCACCCGGAGTTCGACGCTGACGTCATGCGCGGCTACCTGGAGGAGCGCCGTCAGGTGCTGGCGAGCGAGGGACTCGATGCCGAGGCGCTGCAAGCGGCCGCGCGCGACACGCCCGCGGCCGCCGGTCTGCTCGACCGCTTCGTGGGCTTGGTCCAGCGCTGGTTCGGCGGCGACGGCTAGACGGGGGCGCTCCGCTTCCGGAGTCGGTGGCGGCGGACCTGTTCGCGAAAGACCCAGCGCAGCAGGGCCGACTTGTTCGACTCGTCGACGCCTTCGAACCGAACGGCCACCCGCCGCCGCGGCGTTCGCTGCAGGCGCCCGGCCTCGACGCGCACCACCTGCGCGGGCAGGGCGAAGCAGGCCTCGCCGGGCAGCTCGAAGTGGCAGACGATGGGCTCACCGGGCTCGAAGGTGTCGTTCGCCTCGAAGCGCATGCCCCCCGCCGACAGGTCCAGCATGGGCCAGCTCGGCGTGGGCACGTCGGTCGGCGCGTCGGCCTCGACTTCGCCCTCGCCACGGGCCGCGCCGGAGACGCGGCCGACGCGCACGGACAGCGAGTGAATCGAGATGCGCACGTAGGCCCGTTCCTGATGTCGCTCCCAGCCGCCCACGGGCCGCAGCGCGAAGCGCTCGGGAGACTGCAGCTCGATCTCGGCCGGCGCCAGGTAGCGGGCGTCGCCTCGGATCGGATGCTCCAGCAACACGAAGTCGCCGGCCCGGAGGCCTTCTTCGTTGCCCTTGATCCAGACCAGGTCGCCGTCGACCTGCTCCACCGTGACCATGACCCGATCGCCCGCGCCGGTTTCGTCGGGATGAATCCCGATCGCCATCCCCTCGCGCAGAGTGGGCCGCTTCGACGCGTCCATGCGGCGCCTCTCGGGTCGCTGGCAGGTCGGCTTGAGACGCGGAGGCACGAGCTGGGGTCTTCACTGGGCGAGCGCTGCGGCCTTGCCCGGGAACTTGCGCGTGACTTCGCCCGCGCGGGTGTTGGCAAGAGCTCTCGTGTGGGGGATCGAACTCAGGCGCCCCCGGGTGGGGTCGATGCGAGAAGATGATTGGGGGGTGGGAAAGCCGGTGGGTTTGGCGACCGACCGGCGCACGAACGTGAGAACGGGAGCCGCCATGCCCTTTGTCGAGCCGTCGATTGGTCTGCGCAACCTGGCCGAGACGTCGGTGCGCCTTCAGCGCCGCTTCGAGTCCCTCGCCTCGGGAAGCCGCATTGCGCGAGCCGCGGCGGACGCCGCCGGGCTGGCGATCTCGGAACGGCTGCGGGCGCTCGTCGCTTCGCGCGGCCAGGGGGTGCGGAACTTGAGTGACGGACTGAGCGCCACGCGCATCGCCGAGGGAGCGCTGGACGAAACCTCGAACCTGCTGGGGCGCTTGCGAGAGCTCTCGGTCCAGGCGCAGAACGGCACGCTCTCGGACGACAACCGGGCCGTACTGCAGCAGGAGTTCGACGCGCTCACCGAGGAGATCTCGCGGGTGGCGGGATCGACCGACTTCAACGGCCGCGCGCTGCTGGACGGCAGTACCTCGGGCGCCGACGCGATCGAATTCGAGGACGGGACCGACGGGGTGGCTCCCCCGATCTCGCTGGCGATCGGAGATCAGTCGGCCGCCTCGCTGGGCGTCGACGGCCTGGACGTGGCGGACCCCTCCACGCTGGATGCGCTGGACAGCGCGATCGCCAGCGTCGCCAGCACCCGGGGCCGGATCGGCAGCGTCGAGAACCGGCTCGAGTCGGCGACCCGCAGCCTGCGCAACGAGATCGAGAATCTCTCCGCCGCCGAATCTCGGATTCGCGATGCCGACTTCGCTTCGGAGACCGCCGGGCTCGCGTCCGAGTTGGTGAAGCGCCAAGCCGGCGTGGCCGTGCAGATCCAGGCGCGCTTCTCGCCCCAGGTCGTCCTGCGCCTGCTGACGGGCTGATCTCCGCGTCCCGCGGAGTCAGTGCAGAACCGCCGAGTCCGACCAGAGCTCCTGGTACTGGGATTCGGCGTGGCTGGCGGCCTGTTCGAGCGACTTGCCAAAGGCGAGGATGAGCTTGCCGCGCCGCCCGCGGACGGCAGGAGCGCGCACCACGGCGACCCACGCGTTCGGCCCCTCTGGCTCGGACGGATTGTGATAGACGGTTCCCGAGACCTGGCGCAGCCACTCCACTGCTTCCTCGCGCTTCATCCCACTCCGCTTCCGCTGCCATTTCCGCTTCGACTTCTGCTGCGAGCGCCTTCGCAGCCGCGGAGTATACGCACGCGGGCCGACCGCGCGCGCTTCCGACACGCACACCCACCGGCAACACCCGCGCGAAGTCGGCGCCAGCCGGCGCGATGCAGACCGGCGAGAAACTTCGTAGCCTGGCCTGGTGGAAGCGACGGCAAGGGCCTTCGTCACGGTCGTCTCGGGCGTCCCGCGCTCCGGGACGTCGTTGGTCATGCAGATGCTGGCCGCGGGCGGCGTTCCCGTCCTGTGCGACGGCGCGCGGGTCCCGGACGAGGACAATCCCCGCGGCTACTTCGAGTACGAGCCGGTGAAGGCCACCGCCCGCGACTCCGCCTGGGTGTCGCAGGCGCAGGGGAAGGCCGTGAAGGTCGTGCACCGCCTGCTGCCTCTGCTGCCGCCCGGATCGAGCTACCGGGTCGCGCTGGTCGAGCGGGAGCTCGGGGAGGTGCTGGCCTCGCAGCGTGCGATGCTGGAGCGCCGCGGGGAGGTCGCGGACGACCTGCCCGAAGCCCGGCTGGCGGAGATCTTCCGGGCGCAGCTGGACGAGGCCCGCGCCTGGGCGGCGCACACGGCCGGCGTCACGCTTCTCTCGCTGCAGCACCGGGAGCTGATCGGTGCGCCAGCGTCTGCGGCCCGCGAGCTGGCGGCTTTCGTCGACCCGTCGCTCGACGTCGACGCCATGGAGGCGTGCGTGGACCGCTCTCTCTGGCGGCAGCGCGGGTAGCGGGCGGGGTCAGTCCGCGGACGCGGCGGACTCGGACTCCTGGGGAAGGAAGCGGGCCTGCGTCCTCGCCAGCTGCTCGGCTTCGCGCTGGTTGCCCGCCGCAGCGAGCGTGCGGACGGCCCCTCCGAGCGCGGAGTTCAACTCGTGGACCCAGGCCTCGGAGAGCGCGTCCACGTCGATCTCGAGCCGGTGAAGCTTGTCCTGCAACGCGGGCAGGTCGCGCAGGGCCAGTCCCACCACGATGGCTGCGCGCACCAACATCGAGGCGCCTTCCTCCGGCGTCTCGGTGAAGGCGCGCAACTCCTCGTCCTCCAAACCGGACACGTCGACGGTCGCCGCGACCTTCGCCGCCAGGCCCGGCTCGGGTTCGGCCCCCTGCAGGCGGGTGGAGATCGCGTCCTCCAGTGCCGCGACCCCGGGCGATTCGAAGACGCTGCGGATTCGGCGAGCGGCGTCCGGGGTGCGGGTGTGCTGGCGTTGGATGGCCTCCAGGGCCCTGGAAGCGCGTTCCATCACCGCGTCTTCGTGGCGCGTCTGGTCCATCAGCTCCTGCCCGCGGTTTCCGACGGCGACGTTGTAGTCGACCACCGCGCGCAGGATCGTCGGCACGAACAGGCGGGCCCCGAGCTGCAGCTTCAGGGCTCGCATGCGGCGGACCACCGGCTCCACGTTCGAGACCTCCGCGATTTCCGCCACGGCGGCGCGCAAGGCCTGCTCGATCTCGGTCATCTCGGGGTCGCTCGCCAGCAGCTGCCGGGCTTCGCACCACTGGGCCACCAGGGGCGTGACGCGACAGGGGTCGCAGCGCAGCACGCGCAGATCGCGTGTCTCGCGCGTGGCCAACAGGGTGACGAGGTAGTCGACGACGGCGAGCCGGGGATGGTGGTCGAAGGATCCGTCGCCCGTCGGCCCCTCGAGACACAGGTCCAGCAGCGCCAGCACCTCTTCGCGGTGGTACTCGGCGACCGTGGGCAGTGTGGCTCGCAGCTGAGCCAGCGGGATCTGATCCAGACACTCGATCAGGTCGGCTGAGAACTGGGCCAGGGTCGCGTCGATCACGGCCAGCGAACGCAGGAAGGGAACCTCCGGCGAGCTGCCGCTCCGGATCGACTCCCGCGCCGCGCGAAGATCGGTCAGCAGGCTGCGGCCGACGCTGGCCGTGGCCCGCCCGTAGCGGGCGCGAACCGAGGGCTCAAGGCGCGCTCGGCGGCGCGGAGATTCGAGTAGCGGTTGATGCGGGCCGTCAAGCGCTGCTCGAAGCGGTTCTCCTCCGGCTCGATGTCGTGGCTTTGCGACATTCCTGGACATCCCGGGCGGCGGGGTTCTGGGCTCGCCCACCCACGGGATTTATCGGTTCACCGGGCGCCTGGTTGAGCGCTTGTCCACCCCTGAATTTCCCATTACACATTTGAAATCAGTGGTTTACCGGAGGTCTTCGCTTGGGATCGACAATGTGAGTGATCACTCTTAGAATTCATAGATGGAATATCGTGTAGAAGAGTTGGCCACCGCAGCCGGTCTCCGGGTCGACACGGTTCGCTTCTACCAAGGCAAGGGGCTGATTCCCCCGCCCCGGCGCCAGGGCCGGACGGCGGTCTACGGAGCGCTCCACCTGGAGCGGCTGCGGCGCATTCGCGCGCTCTTGAAGGAAGGCTTCTCGCTGGCCCAGATTCAGCGGCTGCTCGACCGCGAGCGAGAGGTGTCGGCCGATCGCGATCGTCTGCTGGCCGCCCTCGTGGACGAGAGCGTCGGATCCGGAACCCACACCCGGGCCGAATTGGCGGCCGAGGCCCAGGTCCCCGAAGCCCTGATCCAGGCCGCGCAGCAGGCGGGGTTGGTCGAGCCGGTTCGGGTCGACGGCGAAGAGCGGTTCTCCGGGGCCGATCTCCAGATGGCGCGCGCCGCCTTCGCCATCCTGGAGGCGGGTTTCCCGATCGACGTGCTGCTGCGGCTCGCGGTGGAACACGCCCGCAACGTGCAGGACGTCGCGGACCAGGCCATCGATCTCTTCGACGAGTACGTGCGCAAGGCGGGGGAGGCCGCGGAGGACTCCGCCTCCATCACCGGCGCGTTTCAAACCCTGCTGCCCGCGGTCACGCGCTTGGTGGCCCTGCACTTCCAACGCACCTTGGTGAACCGCGCGCTGGAGCGATTGCGCGGCAAAGGCGAGGGAGACGCCCTCGAGGCCGCTCTCGCCGCCACGGAGTCCGCCCGCCTGGAGGTTTCGTGGCGCTAGACGTACTGCCCACCGCCGAGCGCAAGCGCGACCACGTGCGGCAGATGTTCGATCGGATCGCGCCCCGCTACGACGCGCTCAACCGCGTGCTTTCGGGCGGGCTCGATCAGCGCTGGCGGCGCGTGGCCCTCGAGGCCGTCCAGGTAGGCCGCGAGGACCGCGTCCTCGACCTCGCCTGCGGGACGGGCGATCTGGCGCGCGGCGTCGTCGCGCGCGGCGCGGAGGTGGTGGGCGTCGATTTCGCCGGCGAGATGCTTCGCCGCGCGCGGGTGCGGCTGCCGCGGGGCCGGTTCGTGCAGGCGGATGCCGCGCGTCTGCCCCTACCCGAAGGCAGCGTCAGCGTGACCGTCTGCGGTTTCGCGCTGCGGAACTTCGTGGCACTGGAGCCGGTCTTCGCCGAGCTGGGGCGGGTGCTGGCCGCGGGAGGCCGCTTGGCGCTACTCGACGTCGACCGCCCCCAGCAGCCGGTGGTGCGGCTCGGGCACTCGCTCTACTTCGATCGGCTCGTTCCGTTGCTGGGGGGCCTGGTCTCCGATCGCACGGCGTATCGCTACCTCCCGAAGTCGACCCAGTACCTTCCCCCCGATGCGGAGCTCTTGAAGCTGGTGCAGTCGGCCGGTTTCGAGCGCGTCGAGAAGCGGCGTCTGTTCCTGGGGGCCGCCCAACTGGTGACGGCCGTTCGGGGGGCGGCATGACGAGCACTCCCGACCGCTCGCTCGAGCGAGCTCGACCCGTCGTCGAGGCCTCCGTGCGCGAGGCCGAGCGCACCGGCGCGCCGCGCTTCGTCGCCTGGCGTCGGCGTGTGGCGGTGGACGTGGATCTGGTCGCGCTCTTCGCCCAGACCCCGGCGGTGGCCCGCGCATTCCACCAGTCGCCCGGCGGCAGCAGCTGGGTGGCTTCGGGGCTCGTCGCGGAACTCCGGGCCGACGGGCCCGCCCGCTTTCGCACGCTGGCCACCGGCGCCCGTCGGCTCTTCGAGGGGCTCCGGGTCGCCGGCGATCCCGCGCCCCCCGGTGTCGGCCCGCTGCTGGTGGGCGGCTTCGGATTCACGGAGACCGCCGTCGACGCTGGGACGTGGCGCGAGTTCCCGGCCGCGCGCTTCGTTCTTCCCGAAGTCCTGTGGACGCGTCAGAAGAACGGGACGCTCCTCACGCTGGCCGCTCGCATCGACCCGGGCGCAACCGTCGACTCGGGGCTGGCGTCGCTCGCGGCCTCCGAACGCGACGCACTTCGCGCGTTGGAAGCCGGAGGTGCGGCCGCATCGAGCGATGGAGACGGAACCCCGCGCTACGAGATCGAAGCCGACCGCTCCCACGACGCCTTCCGGGCGGTCGTGGAGGAGGCGCTCTCGAGCATCGCGGCCGGCGACTTCGAGAAGGTGGTACTGGCGCGCTCGCTCTGCGTTCGCAGCCGTCGCGACTTCGACGTCGCCCAGGTGCTGGCCGAACTCGTGCGCGTTCATCCCGCTTGCACGACCTTCGCCTTCGGGTTCGGCGGCGACACCTTTCTCGGGGCGACGCCCGAACGCCTGGTGAAGCTCTCGGGAACGCGCGTCGAGACGGGGGCCGTGGCGGGGTCGGCGCCGCGCGGCACCGACCCCGACGCCGACGTCCGGCTGGGGCGCGAACTGCGCGAAAGCAAGAAGGAGCAGGCCGAGCACGCCGTCGTGGTGCGGGCCATCCGCGACTCGCTGTTCGACGTGTGCGGCGAGCTGGAAGGGCCGGCGGTGCCCTCGCTCGTCCGCTTCGACGGGATCCAGCACCTGGCCACGCCGCTTCGGGGGCGGCTGCAGAGCGAGGCGCGGGGTGTGGTCGACCTGGTCGAACGGCTGCACCCCACGCCGGCCGTGGCCGGCGCGCCTCGAGACCGCGCCCTGGCCTTCCTCCGCGAGCGCGAGGGTCTCGACCGCGGCTGGTACGCGGCGCCCGTGGGCTTCGTCGACGCGACGCTCGGCGGCGAGTTCGTGGTGGCGCTGCGCAGCGCGCTCGTCCGCGAGAGCGAGGCCCACCTCTTCGCGGGGGCGGGGGTCGTCGCCGGATCGTGTCCCGCGCGCGAGCTGGCGGAGACCCGGCTCAAGCTGCGCGCCCTGTTGCTGCCGCTCACGACGTTCTGAGGAGTTCCGGTGCAGAGGCCCCCCAATCGAGTCTACGCCGCGGCACTCGCGTTCTTTGCCGAACTCGCCCGCGCCGGCCTGCGCCACGTCTGCGTCTGTCCCGGGTCCCGATCCTCTCCCCTGGCGGTGGCCGCGGCGACGACCCCGGGCCTCGAGGCCAGCGTTCACCTGGACGAACGCTCGGCGGCGTTCTTCGCCCTGGGTCACGCCAAGGCGTCGCGGGACCCCGTGGCGCTCGTGTGTACGTCGGGAACCGCCGCTGCCAACTTCCTGCCCGCGGTCGTCGAGGCCCACTACGCGCGCATACCCCTGGTCGTTCTGACCGCCGACCGCCCGCCGGAACTGCGCGAGTGGGGCGCGGGCCAGACCATCGACCAGGTCCACCTCTACGGCCGACACGTGCGCTGGTTCGTCGAGGCGCCCGTGCCCGAAGCCACGCCGGCGGCGCTGCGCCACGTGCGCGCGTTGGCGGGCCGCGCGGTCGCGGAGGCCGTGTCCGGACCGCGGGGTCCGGTGCACGTGAACCTCCCTTTCCGCGAGCCGCTGGCGCCGGTCCCGGTGCCGGGCGACGTGCCCGAGAACCTGGAGGCGGCGGCCGCGCGGGGTCGCGGCGACCACCCCTACACCGCGGCGTCGCCCGGCAGTCGCGGCCCCTCGCCCGAGCAGGTGGCTTCGCTGACGGAGTGGGTGCGCAGCGCCAAACGGGGCGTGATCGTGGCGGGGCCGGACGACTCGCACCCGGATCTGCCCGGGGCCGTGCGACGCCTGGCGCAGGTGGCGGCGTGGCCGGTACTGGCCGAGGCCACGTCGCAGCTGCGCGCGGGGAGCGAAGGACCGCCCGTTCTGGCACACGGGGACGCCCTGTTGCGGGATCGTCGCTTCGCTTCGGCCCACGCCCCCGATCTGGTGCTTCGCATTGGAGACGCCCCCACCAGCAAGGCCACCCGCGCGTGGCTGCGCGAGCACACGCCCGAGCGGCTGCTGGTGCTCGACCCGGACGGCGTACACCACGATCCCGACCACGTGGCCACGGACATCTGGCGGGTGGAGGCCGCGTCGCTCTGCGACGCCGTCCGGCGGCGCCTCGAACGTCATCGCCCGGGATCCCTGCAGGAAAGCTGGTCGGACTCCTTTCACGCGGCCGAGGCCGTTGCGCGGAGCGCCGTCGAGGACGCGCTGGGCGAAGCGGACACGCTGCTCGAGCCCGGCGTCGTGCGGGTCCTGGCGCGTCACTTGAAGTCGGACACGTTCGTCTACGTCTCCAACAGCATGGCCGTGCGCGACCTGGACAGTCACTGGCCCAGCGCCAGCGACGGGCCGCGCGTGCTGGCCAACCGCGGCGCCAACGGGATCGACGGGGTGACCTCGAGTGCCCTCGGCGCCGCGGCGACCGGCCGGCGCACCGTGCTCCTGACCGGCGACCTGGCCTTCCTGCACGACCTGGGTGGCCTGGCGGCTGCACATCGGCTCGCGGCACCGCTCACGATCGTCGTCGTGGACAACAACGGCGGCGGGATCTTCTCCTACCTGCCCGTGGCCGAGTACGGTCCCGCGGTCCAGTTCGAGCGCCTGTTTCGCACGCCGCACGACCTCGATCTGGAGTCCGCGGCCCGCGGCCTGGGCGTTCGCACGGCGCGGGTCGAATCGAGCCAGCACCTGGACGCCGCCCTGAAGGAGTCGCTGGTCGACCCGGGCGTCAACGTGATTCTCGTTCCCATCGATCGCGACCGCAGCGTGGCCCACCACCGCGAGCTCCAGGAGGCCGTGTCGCGGCATCTGGCCGACTTGTCCTTTTCGGGAGTGCGGGCGTGAGCGCACGCACTCACTTCGTCACGGTGGCGGGCACGCGTCTTCACGTCCGGGAGGAGGGTGTTGGCCCGGCGGCTCTCGTGCTGCACGGCTTCACGGGCTGCGGCGAGAGCATGCAGCCGGTTCTCTCCGCCCTGCAGCCCGGCTATCGCACGCTGGCGGTCGATCTGGTGGGGCACGGGCGTTCGGACGCCCCCCCGGAGCCGGCCGCCTACAGCATGGAGCGCTGCGTCGAGCATCTGGTCGGGGTGCTCGACGCGTTCGGAATCTCGCGCGCGGCGGTCGTCGGCTACTCCATGGGCGGCCGCGCGGCGTTGGCCCTGTGCGTGCGCGCCTCGCAGCGGATCTGGGGGGCGGCGCTCGTCGGCGCCAGCGCGGGTCTGGCCGATGCCGCGGCCCGCGCCGAGCGCGTCGCGTCCGACACGGCTCTGGCCGAACGCATCGAACGCGAGGGCGTGCCGGCTTTCGTGGACCACTGGATGGCGATCCCGCTCTTCGCGAGCCAGAAGCGCCTGGGTGCCGAGCGCTTGGCGGCAGCGCGCGAGCAGCGGCTCCGCAATCGAGCGCAGGGGTTGGCCGGGAGCCTGCTCGGCATGGGAACGGGCGCCCAGCCGCCGCTTCACGCGGAGCTGGGGGCGCTGTCGCTGCCGTTCTGGCTCGCCGTGGGAGAAGAGGACGCGAAGTTCCGAGAGATCGCAGACGACCTGGCAGGTCGCCTCCGCCGCGGTCGGGTGGAGGTGATTCCCGAGGCGGGCCACGCCTGCCACCTGGAGAACCCGACGGCCTTCGGCGCCGGTCTGCGCCGGTTTCTGGCCGCCGCGGCGGCCGCTTCCGAAGCGAATCCCGAGCGGGTCGCGGGAGCCGCGCTTTGAGCGCGGAGCGAGACGCCGTGGCCGCCGAGTCCGCGCCGCCGCGCCCCGGGGCGGTGGCCGCGTGGTGGCAGGCGGCGCGTCCCCGGACGCTGCCCGTCGCCGTCGCTCCCGTCCTGGTGGGCGTGGCCGCGGCCGTGGCCGATGGCCGCGCCCGGATCGGTCCGGCGTCCGCCGCCCTGGTGGCCGCGCTGCTGCTTCAGATCGGCGCCAACTTCGCGAACGATCTGTTCGACTTCCTGAAGGGCGCGGACACGGAGGACCGCGTGGGTCCGCCGCGCGCCACACAGTCGGGTTGGATCTCTTCGCGCCAGATGGCGATCGGCACCGGGCTCGCGTTCGGCGGCGCCGCGCTCGTGGGCGTTTACCTGATCGCGGTGGGCGGCTGGCCGATCCTGGTGGTCGGCGTGCTCTCGATCGCCGCGGGGCTCGCCTACACGGGCGGGCCGTGGCCGCTCGGCTACCACGGCCTGGGAGATGCCGCGGTCTTCTGCTTCTTCGGCGTGGTGGCCGTGTGCGGGACCTACTACGTCCAGGCCCTCACCCTGACGCCCCTGGTGCTGGCGGCCTCGGTCCCGGTGGGCTGCCTGGCCACGGCGATCCTGGTGGTCAACAACGTGCGGGACCTGGATTCCGACCGCCGCGCCGGCAAGTACACGCTGGCGGTGCGACTGGGACCCACCGGCGCCCGACTCGAGTACGCTCTCCTCGTGGGTGCAGCCTATGCAGTTCTGCCGGTGATCGTGTGGTTGGAGGGGGCCAGCGCTTGGGCGCTGTTGCCGGGCGTGACGCTGCCCTGGGCCGTCGGGCTGGTGCGCACGGTGGCAACCCGGCGGGCCCCGCTGCGGCTGACGGCGGCGCTGGCGGGAACCGCCCGCCTCGAACTCGCCTTCGCCGTCTGCCTGGCTGCGGGGCTGGCCGCGTGAGCCGGCGTCCGCTCATTCGACGCGCGCGGCTGCACGCCTACCGCCTGCGGCTCGTGAAGCCGCTCGCCACGGCGCGCGGTGAAAGCGGCTGGCGCGACGGTTGGCTGCTCGAACTGGAGGACGAGGAGGGCCTCGTCGGCGTCGGCGATGCCTCTCCCTGGCCGCTCTTCGGCGGGGGCGACCCAGCGGCCTGCGAAGAGCGGTTGCACGCATTCGGCGCCGCCATCACCCGCGATGCCGCCTCGTCGGACGCGTGGCTGGCGAACACCGCCGCCTGGCCCCCGGCCGCGGCGGCGGCTGCGACGACCGCGTGGCTGGACCTCGAAGCTCGGCGCGAGGGACGCCCGTTGGCGGCGCTGCGCGGCGGTCGCGTGAACGCGAAGGTGCCCGTCAACGCGTTGTTGGCCGCGCGCGAGGGCGTGGAGCTCGAGCGCGAAGCGCGCACGGCGCTCGAAGACGGCTTTCGCTGTCTGAAGCTCAAAGTGGGCGACCCCGACCCCGCAAGGGACGTCGAGCGGGTGGCCGCGGTGCGGCGCGCCGTGGGTTCCGCGTGCGCCCTGCGGCTCGACGCCAACGGCGCGTGGGACGCGGAGACGGCCCGTACGGCGCTCGAGCGTTTCGAGCCTTACAACCCCGAGTGGGTGGAGGAGCCGCTGCGGGACGCGACGCCCGAGTCGCTGGCGGCGCTGCGGGCGCACACGGCGATCCCGGTGGCCGCCGACGAGAACGCCCGCGACGCCCGCGCGATCGAGGCGCTGTGCGAACGCGAGGCGGTCGACGTCGTGGTGCTGAAGCCCGCCTGGCTGGGCGGGCCACGGGCCGCCTGGCAGTGCGCGGTGCAGGTCCACGAGGCCGGCGTCGAGCCGGTGGTGACGTCGGCACTCGACTCCGCCGTCGGCGTCGCGATGGCGCTCCACGTGGCCGCCGCACTCGCCTGCCCGGTGGCCGCCGGCCTGGCCACCGCCAGCTGGCTTCGGGACGACCTGTGTCCGGCACCGGAGCGCGATGGCGCCTACTTGGTGCTTCCCGCCGGCCCGGGGCTGGGTGTGAGCGTCGATCCGGAGCGGCTGGCGGCCGCCGCCACCGGCGCGCCGCGCGAATGGCAACGGTGAACTCGGACGCCGCCGCGTGGCTGTCGTCGCGGGCGCGGCGCGAGCCGGCCGCTCCGGCGCTCGAGTGGGAAGGCGAGCGGCTCTCGTTCGGCGAACTGGACCGGCGGGTGGGCGAGTGCGTCGCGCAGCTGCGCGCCGCGGGGCTCGGCGCCGGAGACCGCCTGGCGCTCCTTCGCGACAACGACGCGACCTTCGCCGTCGCGGTACACGCCGCCGCGCGGGTCGGGGCCACGCTGCTGCCGCTCAACACGCGCCTGGCGCCGGACGAACTCCGGTTCCAGCTGCGCGACAGCCGCGCGCGATTTCTGTGGTTCGGATCAGGGGAGCGGGCGCGGCAAGCGCGGGCGCTCTCGGAACTGCCGATCGGGTTGCTGGACGAGGGCCTGAACCGCGTCACGCCCGCGCCGGAACGCGCGCTGGACGCGGGCCCCGAGGTGCTCTTGCTCCTCTACACCTCCGGCACCACCGGGACGCCGAAGGGCGCTCTGCTCTCCGCGGCCAGCTTGGCGGCCAGTGCGTCGGCGTCGACGGCCCACCTGGGCGAGGCGTCGGGCCGGCGCTGGCTGGCGTGCCTGCCGCTCTTCCACATCGGCGGCCTCGCGATTCTGTACCGCAGCGTGCTGCAGGGGGGGGCGGTGGTGCTGCACAGCCGCTTCGATCCGGCGCGGGTGAACCGGGCCCTGGACGCCGACGACGTGAGCGGACTCTCGCTGGTTCCGACGATGTTGGCGCGCTTGTTGGCCGAGCGCGGAGACGCCCCGGCACCGGCGTCACTCCGTTGCGTGTTGTTGGGCGGTGCCGGTGCGTCCCGCGATCTGGTGGAGCGCGGCTCGAAGTCCGGGTTTCCGGTCTGCCCGACCTATGGCTTGACGGAGGCCGCATCGCAGGTGGCGACGTTCCCACCGGGTGAGGCGCAGCGGTTGCCGGGAGAGGGGCTGGCGGTGCTGCCGGGCAACGAGATCCGCGTGGTCGACGCGGCGGGCAGTGCCTGCCCGGCCGGGGTCGCGGGTGAGATCTGGGTGCGGGGGCCGACGCTCTTCTCCGGCTACTGGGGGCGTCCCGAGGAGACGGCCCGGGCCCTGGTGGACGGCTGGCTGCGGACGGGCGACGTGGGCCAGCTCGGCGCCGACGGCTGGCTGACGGTGCTCGACCGCCGCAGCGACCTGATCGTGTCCGGAGGCGAGAACGTCTATCCCGCCGAGGTCGAAGCGGTCTTGGTGGCGCACCCCGACGTGGCCGACGCGGCCGTGGTGGGCGTTGCCGACGACGAGTTTGGCCAGCGGCCCGTGGCGCATGTGGCCCTCGAACCCGGGGCACCGCGCGACGCCGGTGCGCTGCTGCGATTTTGCGGCGAACGCCTGGCCCGATACAAGCTGCCGGATCGCGTGGAGTGGCATCGCGAGCTTCCCCGCAACGCCTCCGGGAAGCTCCTCCGCCGCCGGCTGCGCGAATAGCGACCCACCGAGCACCCTCCCGGTGGCGGCCGACGGTGTTCGAGTGAAGTGAGTCGTGCGCTATGCGCGCCGACCCGTCGCTTCTCCCGTCGGGGCTTCTGCTGCGTCCTTCTGGTCCAACGCCAGCGCGATGTGGCTTCGGATCCGCTCCGCCAGATCCTCGACCGGCTCGTCGCGAAAGTGCTCGAAGGGGATGGGCGCCAATACGTCCACCGTGATGGGGTGACGGCCCTGGAGCACGAAGCCCCGCTTCGGCAGCGCGTCGGCCGTGCCGCGAACCGCGATGGGCAACAGCGGGCGCTCGCACTTCTGGGCCAGCTCGAAGGCGCCGGTCTTGAACGAGCGCAGCCGGCCCGTGGGCGAACGCGTGCCCTCTGGAAACATCATGATGGAGTTTCCGGACTGCAGCGTGTCCTCGCAGTCGCGCATCATGCGCACGACGCTGTTGCGGTCGCCGCGCTTCAACGGGATGTACCGGTTGAGACGCATGTTCCACCCGATGAAGGGAACGCGGAAGTTCTCGACCTTGGAGATCCACTTGAAGTGGGTGAAGAGCCGAAACAGGACCAGGATGTCGAGCAGCGAGAGGTGGTTGGCAACCATCACGTAGGTCTCGCCGCGATCGATCTTCTCGCGACCGCGCACCGTGACGCGCCAAGCCGGATTCAACCACGTGTAGAGCGACGCCCAGAAGCAGGTGAAGCGGTGCAGCAGCACGCGCCGCGGGTCGAACGGCAGCGTGAGCAGCCAGATGGCCACGGCCAGCGGGAAGAGCAGGATCGACGAGACGGCGAGAAACGCCCAGAAGAGCGTCGAGTACAGGCGCTGAAGCATCGCCACAGGGTACTCGGTCCGGCGGGGGTCAGCAGCCTGCCGCGCAGGCCGCCACCAGCGCCTGGAACACCCCGGCGCCCTCTGCAGCGGGCAGCTTCTCGGGGTGCCACTGCACCCCCAAACAGAAGCCGGCACCGGACGCTTCGATGGCTTCCACCACCCCGTCGGGCGCTCGCGCACTGGCGCGCAGCCCCGTTCCGGGGTCGGCCACGGCCTGGTGGTGCAAGCTGTTCACCGCTGCCGGCAGAACCAAGTCGGCGAGGCGACTGCCGGTCTCGACGACCAGCGGATGCCGACCGTCGGGCTCGGGCAGCTTGTGCGGCTCGGCTTTCGGAGCGTCGAGGGGGAGGTGGTGGTGCAGGGCCCCACCGTGGTGCAGCGCCAAGAGCTGCATGCCGTAGCAGATGCCCAGCACCGGGCGCTGGCGGCCCAACACGGCGTCGAGCAGCCGCCGGTCGAACGCGACCTGTTCGGCCGGGGCCGGGTCGAAGCGCACCGACGCGTAGCGCTCGGCGTCGGCGGGCAGGAAGTCGTCGCCGCCGGGGATGCAGAGGGCGTCGATGCGGGCCGCCAACACGGCCGGGTCGTCTTGGAGCGGCAGATAGGCGGGGGTGCCGCCCGCGCGCTCGATGGCAGCGGCATAACCGGCGTCGAGGTAGTGGTAGTCGCGGCCCGCCCGCCAGCGGCCGCGGTCGTCCAGGCATTGGGTGACGCCCACCAGGGGCCGCGCGCGCGGATCCGGCATCCGGTCAGTATATGGTCTTCGGGCCGGCCGCGTGGCTGCCGGCCCAGCGCGCGCCTACCCTCGCGCGCCATGGCGCGCGTCTTGATCGCAGGCTGCGGGTACGTGGGATCCGAACTGGGCCGATCCCTGGCGGCGGACGGCCACACGGTCTTCGGACTGCGGCGGGATCCGTCCGGTCTGCCCTCGGAGATCGCGCCGATCGCGGCGGACTTGGGCGCTGCGGGGGGGCTGGCGGCGGTGCCCATCGACTGCGACAGCGTGGTCTACGCCGTCGGTCCCGACGCGGCGGACGAGGCGGCGTACCGCCGGGCCTACGTCGTCGGATTGCGGCGGCTGCTCGAGGCCCACGACGCGCGCGGCGCCTCGCCCCGCTGGCTCTTCGTTTCCAGCACGGCGGTCTATCACCAGAGCGGAGGGGAGTGGGTCGACGAGGCGTCCGAGACGCGGCCCGCGCGCTTTTCGGGGCGGGTGCTGCTGGAGGCCGAGGCGCTGCTGCGCGAGGGAGGCCGGGAGGCGTGCGCGGTCCGACTCGGGGGCATCTACGGCCCCGGTCGCACGCGTCTGGTGGACAGCGTCGCGCGCGGCGAAGCGCGTCGCCGCACCGGCCCGCCCCACTTCACCAACCGCATTCACCGCGACGACGCCGCCGGCGCGTTGCGCCACCTGCTGGGAGAGGCGTCCCTGCCCGAGTGCGTGCTGGGCGTCGACAGCGATCCCGCTCTCGAGGACGACGTGTTCGAATGGCTGGCCTCCCGGCTCGGGGTGGCGACTCCGGAGCGAGTTCCCGCCGACAGCCTGCCGGCGCGCCGGGCCGGCAGCAAGCGCTGCCGCAACGCGAAGCTCGTCGCCCTGGGCTACCGGTTCCGCTACCCCTCCTTTCGCGACGGCTACGCCGCGCTGTTGTCCCCCGTCTGACCGGAGGCCCCATGCCCCGCCCGCCCCACGCCGCCGCCGGCGTCGTCGCCATGCCCGGCGCGGTCTTCTCGCCCATCGAACACCGGCTGCGCGAGCTGTCGGGGACGGTGTATCCCCTGCACGTCGGCGACACCTGGTTGGACCCGTGCGAGGGCGCCCGCAGCCAGGACCTGGTCGCGGACGAGCAGCCGGGCCTCCACCACTACTGCGAGACCCGGGGTCTGCCCCCGCTGGTGGATGCCCTGGTCGAGAAGGTGCGCGCGCAGAACGGCCTCGCGTGCGAGCCGAACTCGCTGCTGGTGACCGCGGGCGCGACGGGTGCGCTGGCCGCGGCCCTGGGTTCTCTGACGGCGCCGGACGAGGAGGTTCTGGTGCTGGCGCCGTACTGGCCTCTCATTCCCGGCGTCGTGCGCTCGGTGCGGGCCGCGCCGATCGAGGTTCCCTTCTACGACCGCGTCGACGATCCCGAGGCGGCCGTCGAGGCGGTGCGGGCGCGGCTGAGCGCGCGCACCGTGGCACTGTACGTCTCGACCCCCTCCAACCCGACCGGACGCGTGCTCTCGGCGCCCGTGCTCGCGGCGCTGGCGGAGTGGGCCCGGCGCGAGGATCTGTGGATCCTGTCCGACGAGGTGTACGAGCGCATCCAGTACGCCGGGAAGCACGTGTCCATCGGCACCTTCGCGCCCGAGCGAACCCTCAGCGTCTTCTCGTTCTCGAAGGCCTACGGCATGGCGGGCAACCGCGTCGGCTACTTGGTCGGGCCGCCCGACGCGATCACGCAGGCCCGCAAGATCTCCACCCACACCTTCTACGCCGCTCCGACGGCCGGGCAGTGGGCGGCGCTGCGGGCGTTGGAGCGCGGCGAAGCCTGGCTGGCGGATGCGCTGGATCAGTACCGTTCGGTGGCGGCCTTCGCGGCCGGAGAGCTCGGGTTGCCGATGCCGGAGGGCTCCACGTTCCTGTTCCTGGACGTGGCGTCACAGCTGGACGAACGCGGGGTCTGGGGCTTCCTGGAGGACTGCCTCGAGGACGGCGTGGTGCTGGCGCCCGGCCCGTCCTCGGGCGGCGACTACACGACGTGGGTGCGCCTTTGCTACACGGCCGCCCCGCCCCAGGTCACGCGGGCTGCGGTGTC
>JAKSBN010000343.1 GCA_022361175.1 Pseudomonadota bacterium
AAACAAATTCCGGTGGCGGCCTTTTGTTGTGTGCGGCCGCCACCGGTTTGTGATCTGTCTTACATGGACAGGTTGGCCAGCGACTTGGCGTCGCCCGCGAACTTGGCGCGTTCGGCCTGCGGCATCGGGATCAGGCCCTTGTCCGTCAGATAGCCTTCGTCGCCCCAGGCCTTTTCGGAGGTGAACTCACCCACGAACTCCTGGATGCCCGGAACCTTGCCCACGTGCGCGGTCTTGACGTAGAAGTACATCGCGCGCGAAACCGGGTAGTCGCCCGACGCGATGTTTTCGAACGTCACGTCCTTGCCGTTGATCATCGAACCCTGCACCTTGTCGGAGTTCTGGTCCAGGAAGCTGTAGCCGAAGATCCCCAACGCGTTGGGGTTGGCTTCCAGCTTTTGGACGATCAGGTTGTCGTTCTCGCCGGCTTCGATGTACGCGCCGTCTTCACGCACCGAGTGGCACAGCGCCTTGTACTTCTTCTTGTCGGCCTTCTTCAGCGCCTTGATGTCGGCGAAGCTCTTGCAGCCGCCTTCCATCGCCAACTCGGCAAACGCGTCACGCGTGCCCGACGTCGGCGGCGGGCCCAGAACTTCGATCTTCACGTTCGGCAGACCGGAACGCACGTCCGCCCAGGTCTTGTTGTCGTTCGCCTTGTAGCCGCCCTTGCCGTCGGGGATGTCCTTGGCCAGCGCCAGGAACACGTCCTGCAGCGTCAGGTCGAACTTGCCCGCCTTCTTGGAGTTGGCGATGGCGATGCCGTCATAACCGATCTTCACTTCGGTGATGTTGGTGATGCCGTTCGACGCGCATTTCTCGACTTCGCTCGACTTGATGCGGCGCGAAGCGTTGGTGATGTCCGGGTGCTGGAGGCCGACCCCGGCGCAGAAGAGCTTCAGGCCGCCGCCGGAGCCGGTGCTCTCGACAACGGGCGTCTTGAACTTGGTGGTCTTGCCGAACTGCTCGGCGACTGCCGTGGAGAACGGAAAGACGGTGGACGATCCGACGATGCGGATCTGATCCCGAGCCTGGGCCGGCGCCGCCAGCAGCAGGGCTGCAGCCGCCCAACCGAGCGCAGTGCGAAGCTTCACGACGAGGGTCTCCTGGGTGGTTTTGAGGTGAGGGGAGGATACGAGGCCCCCTCGAAGGCTTCTGGGATCTCCCGATGACGCTTGTGTGACAGTCGCGTGACGCGATCCCGAGCGCCCTAGGCTCCCCGCCGGGAGCGCTCGAGATAGCCGGCCAGCAGCCGCGTCACCTCGGCCACGAAGGCCTGGGGCGAGAGCTCGTGAATGCCGTGGTGCGCGAAGCGGTGGGTCAGCGCCTCGACGGTCTGCACCACGAGGTGGGCGGCCGTGTCCGGGTCGCGGAGCGAGACGCCGGCATCCCGCTCGAAAAGCGTCCGCACGCGGTGCGCCAGCGACGTCTCCATCTGCAGCACGCAGGCGTCGATGGCGGGGTGGTGCGGCGCCTCCTCCAAGAGCAGTCGGTGTAGCTCGGGGCTCTCGAGGTGAACCGCCAGCATCCGCTCCACGAAGCGGTCGAGCCAATCCGGCAGGCCTTCCGGGGCCGGCTCGGCCGTGTCCAGGAGCTCGATCACCGGCCCGATCATGCGCTGGACGTGCCGGTCCGCCACCTCCGCCAGGATCGCGTCCTTGTTGGGGAAGTACTCATAGAGGGACCCGACCGAGACGCCCGCCCGCAGGGCGATGTGATTGGTGGTGCTGCCGGCGTAGCCCCGCTCGGCGAAAACCCGAGCCCCGGCCTCCACGATGGCCTCCACCGTCCGCTGCGCCCGGGCCTGGCGAGGCCGACGCCGAGGCTCCGGCGGCGATTCGTGGCCGACCATGACAGTCCTCCGAATCCGAGTAGCGAACCCGAGCAATCGCTCGGATTATAGGAGAGCACTGGGGAGGTGAGAACTGTGCACGATCATGCCCATGGGTCGCCGCCGGGCGCCGATCGGCGGCGACGGCTCACCCTCACCCTCGTCCTGGCGGCCGGCTACATGGTGGCCGAGGCCGTCGGGGGTTGGTGGACGGGCTCCCTGGCGCTGCTGGCGGACGCCAATCACATGCTCTCGGACGTGGCGGCGCTGTCGCTGGCACTCTTCGCCGCCTGGGTCGTGGACCGGCCCGCCGGCAGCCGCTGGACCTACGGCCGCGCCCGGGCCGAGGTGCTGGCGGCCCTGGCCCAGGGCGTGGCCCTGGCCGTGGTGGCGGTCCTGATCGTCCTGGAGGCGTTGGAGCGCTTCGCCGCGCCGCCCCCCGTGCTGGGTGCCGGGATGCTGGCCATCGCCACCGGGGGTCTGGTCGTGAACGCCGTCGGCCTCTGGATCCTGCACGGCGGCCGCCATGCCAGCCTCAGCATGCGGGGCGCGTGGCTGCACGTGGCCAGCGACGCCCTCGGCAGCGTGGGCGCCATGACCGCCGGCGCCGCCGTCTGGCTCTTCGGTTGGCGACTGGCCGACCCGATCGCGTCGCTGGCCATCAGCGCGCTGGTCCTCGTCTCCGGTTGGAACCTGGTGCGCGAAGCCGTCGACGTCCTGATGGAAGCCGCGCCCCGCCACCTGGACGTGGACGAGATCCGCACCGCCTTGGCCGACTTGACGGCGGTCGCCGCCGTGCACGACCTCCACGTCTGGACCATCGGCAGCGGCGAGACCTCGCTGTCCTGCCACCTGGTCAGCCAGTCGGGCGTCGACAACGGCGACCTGCTGACCCGCGCGTACGAACTCCTGGGAAGCCGGTTCGACATCGGCCACGCCACGATCCAGATCGAGCCCACGACGTTCGCCGACGAGAGCCCGCGGTCGATTTGCCGTGGCACTCCCTGCGACTAGGGACGGGTGCCGAGGCGCGACGCTGCCGGCGTTGGGCTTCCCTCGCCGTAGCGCTGCTACGGCTTCGGGTCGCCCGCCTTGCCAGCGACGCGCCGCGGCGCTCAGGGGGGCGGAGGTGGGAGAGGGGCTGAAGCGGTTCGGCCGGCGGGGCGGCCGAACCGCTTCGGTTTAGTCCGCCAGTAGGGCGGCGGCGCGGCTGGAGATGCCGACGCCGCGGCGGCCTTGGCGGATGGCGTGGCGGTCGTGGCCGTTGGTGCAGTAGCCCAGGGAGAGGCCGGTGACCGGATCGGCCCAGGCCAGCTGTCCGCCCGCGCCGCCGTGGCCGAAGGCCTCGGGCGAGTGGGTGTGGCCGAAGCCGCGGTAGGTGCGGTCGGCGTCGCCGGACAGGATCAGGCCCAGGCAGCGCAGTGCCTGCTTGCCGAGCATGGGATCGCGCAGGTCGCCCGAGCGCAGGCGCAGCGCGTCGCGGATCGTCTCCGACTTCCACAGGCCCGCGCCACGGCCCGCCAGATCCTGCAGCAAGGCCTGGTAGAAGAGGGCCAGGTCGCTGGCGGTGGTGGTGCCGCCGCCTCCCGGGATGCCGGCGCGTCGCACCTCGGGGCGGTTGAAGAGCTGCAGCGCATCCTCGGTCACCTCGGTCTCGGGCGGGACGGGCATGCCCAGCTTGGCGTAGTCCTCCTCCGTCATGGCTTCGCCCACGTGGGCGATGTCGGCCAGCCGGTCGTGCTGGTCGTCCGGCAGGCCGCACCAGAGGCTCACGAGGCCCAGCGGCTCGGCGATGCGCTGGCGCACGAAGTCGCCGTAGGCCACGCCGCTGCGGCGCTCGAGGATCTCCGCCAGCACGTACATGCTGGAGGAAGGGTGGTAGGTGAAGCGCGTGCCCGGCTCCCACTCGAGCCGCCACTTGGCGAAGCGCGCCAACCGCTTGTTGCGGTCGAGAAACTCGCCGGGCTTGAAAGGCGCGTTGGGGAAGCCCGCGGTGTGGGTCAGCAGCTGGGAGACCGTCACCACGTCCTTCCCGTTGCTGCCGAACTCCGGGACGATGTCCGCGGCCAGCTCGTTTTCGTCCAGCTTGCCGGCCTCGATCAGCATCCAGATGGCGGCCGAGGTCAGGGCCTTGGTGCACGAGAAGATGCAGTAGAGGGTGGAATCGGTGGCTTCGGCCGCCTGGCCGTTGTGGGTGACGGAGCCGAAGGTGCGGGTGGCCACCAACTTGCCGTGCCGCGCCACCGCGATCTGGGCGGAGGGCAGGAGGCCGTCGTTCACCTCGCGGGCGGCGCGTTCGAAGAGCGCCTCGAGCTTGGCCGGATCGATACCCGCAGCCTCCGGGCTCTCCCACCGGGCCGCCGTCTCAGGAGTCGTCGTCATGGGATCTCCTCTTTCCTTCGTCTTCCGTCCCGCCGCCGGCGGGCACGGCCGGGCCGGCCCGCAGCGCTGTAGTGTACCCGCCTACGCCCCCGCACCGGGGAGGAATGAAGTTGCGCGCCAAAGAGGCGCGAGCAGGTGGGACGGCGACCGTCAGGGTTTGGCGGGGCCCGTCTCCAGCGGCAGTCCGCGCTGCCGCCACCCGGTCATGTGGCCCGCGAGGGGCGTGAGCTGCGAAAATCCGGCGGCCCGCAACGCTTCCACGGCCCGCGCCGCCCGGCCGCCGCGTTCGCAGTACACGACGATCTCGCGCTCTCGAAACTCTGCCAGCTCTTCGCTGCGCGCCCCCAGCTCGGAATGCGGAATCCAGCGAGCGCCCGGGATGTGCCCCGCTTCGTACTCCGCCGCCGTTCGCACGTCGAGCACCAGCGGCGGTGCGTCCGCCCGCAAGCGGGCCAGCAGCTCGTCGGGAGAGAGTTCAGAAGCCGCCGCAGCCCCCGCGACCAGCACCAAGGCCGGACCCAAGAGCCACCGCGCGTACCGCCTGGGCCGAGGGTGGAAGTTTGCGGGAGAGGGCATGTCATCCAGTCTCCCGGCTTTCGGCGCAGCTGTCGACCGTCCCCGGGCGGGCCGCAGATCCCCCGCAATCTCGGCCAGATACGGGCCCTGACCCCCTGGCGACCGGCCCTCGGGCCGCGTACATTCCCCGCCCGATCGCTTTTCGGGACGGTAGTTCAACTGGTTAGAGCACCGGCCTGTCACGCCGGAAGTTGCGGGTTCGAGTCCCGTCCGTCCCGCCATATCTCCCCGCAAGTTTCCGAACTTGCGGGGGTTTTTTTGGCGGATTCGGCTGCTCCGAGTCGGTTTCGATCTTTCATATGGAAATTGTGCTCGGCTCTCGCCTTCGGCGCCGGCCGCCACCACTCGTAGAAGCCCGACACCCCGATGATGCACCGCCGCGATTTGTATTGCAGGGCAGCACGGTACTTGTCGATGTGGCCGACGTTCTCGCACCGGGCCAAGTGTTGCTGGCCGTGCCAGGCCACCATGTCGAGGTGGAGCTCGCCGGCGGCCGTGCTCCGGATGACCGGCAGCGTTGTCGTTCGGAGCTTCCCCAAAACCGAAGCACGACGAGACCCAGCACGAGAAGAACCACACCCGAGGGCTCCGGAACCACCGTGAAGCGATCGAGTTTGAATCGCGCTCCCCACCCGACTTGGGTCAGAGGGTTGCGGAAACCGACACCACCACCGGGATAGGGGAATTCGGTGATATCGAAGGGGACGACAGGAAGGTCGGTGCTCGTTACGAGTATGTCGGGCCAGTCAGACACCGCCATCGAAATCGAAAAAACACCGATCGCCGTTCCCTTCATGGGATTGGATGAACCGATCGCCGATCCCATTGTCGCTGAGTAGCTCTGACTGCGTCCTGGGCTGGCATAGACGGCGATGCGCGAGGCGAGTGTTGTCGATGGGCCCGTTTCGTCGCAAAGGAAAGCAGGCGCACAGTCGACTCGGCCGTCGGGCAGGAACTCGAAGCTTGTGGCACCGACCTGAATTTCGGCCGACAGGACTGAACCGTAGTAGAACGCGGCCAGCGGCCCCGAGCCGTCCGACGCGGGTGTCTCCGACTCGAAGGTGTATCGCCCCAAGACGCGGTCATCCAGGAAGATCGGAATCGGTTCTGGCCTGTCCGACTCCACGAGGTCGATGACTCCCGTGAATTCGAACGTCACTGGAACGGCTTGCGCAGACATGGGCATAGCCAAGCACGCGAACGCGGTGAAGGCCAAGGTCGCGAGCGCCGAATCTTGCCGTCTCTGAATCGCACTTGCCTTCATGCCGGCTTCCCATTCGATCTATCGCTTTGTGGGAGCCCGATCCCTCTTGTGTCAACACTGGGAAAAGTCGCGGTGTTCTCAACGCGCAAGCGTCATTGACATCAACTCGACGTGCCGGAGTGCCGCGACGAACTCTAGCGGCCATCTCATAGACCTCGACCGAGCCAGAGGCGTGGATTCGGGCCGAGATCAAGGCGCGAAATCGCAGGCATAGCGGTCGCTACGTCGAGATTTTGCAACGCAGAGATCGGCTCGAAGATGCGACTCTGGCGACCGAGAGGTACTGAGATGGCCTCTAGGCTTTGTCCTCGTGACTCAGGATCCAGAAGACCTTCCCAGTTCGCTCGCGGTCGGCGAATAGGTGGTGGTTCTGTTCCTCGATGGCGGTGATGGCTGCGAGCGCGTCTGCACGCGTCGCCTCGTTCCGATGAGACAGGAGCTCGCGCAGGGCCGGGATTCTCTTCCGGTCGCCGGCGTAGGCGAGGGCGCCGCACGCGTAGTTGCGCACGATGCGCGACGGATCTCGGAGCGCCGACTCGGCAAGTTCGACGACCTCGGGGTGGGATCGGGCGAAGCGCTGGAGCCAAAACAGGATGTGCATCCGGCCGGGGTAGTTCCGGATCTTGCCGAATGCACCGACGTAGCTCGGGACAAGGGCATCGAGGCCGAACTTCCGCTGGAGCGAGATCTCGTTGCTACCCACCACAGATTCGAGCCGGTGATCGAGCAGCGCTGCGACTTGCTCGGCTGACGGAACCCCGCTCATGTCTTCGTCGCCCAACGGAATTTGGCGCTCAGCTGCATCCGGCTGCGGAGGCCCAAGCGCTTTGGTTCAGTCCCAGAAGACTACCAAGCCCGCCCGAATCCTGCTGTGGTTGGTCCGCTGAAACGGGCTGTTGAGCGGCGCGCTCACGGCAGGGAGAAGACCCGCGTCCAGCCGGACGACTTGACGCGATAGCCGTACCGCCGACTCAGGTGCCGAAAGATCGCCGGCATGTGGCTTGCGCCATAGACGATGCCGACCTTCAGCGGCTTGCTGCGGGACGCTTGAATGAAGGAATCGAGACGCTCGAGGAATGCGCGATCTCGGCGCGCTACGAGAAGACGATCGAGCGCGTCGGTCTCCTCGGTCGCTTCGAGGACGCGCTCACGGGGTGGCAGGTCGGTGGTTTCGAGCTGTCTCGCAAGGTGCTCGCGGCTGCCACGGAAGAGAAAATGCAGGCCATGCAGGGGCAGGGCAAGGGGGAGAATCGCTCTGGCGAAGAAGGGAAGTTGGGAGTGCGCTTCGTCGAACTCGTCGGCACTCATGTCGGCGTTCACGATCTTGGGTCCAAGAGCCTTGAGCTTGAGTTCTCGCTGGGTGACCAGACCGAGCCGGGCCGCGAAGAGTTCGTACGAGAGAGTGGCGATGCGGGCCCAGATGGACGGAACACCTTCCGCCAGAAGGACATCGCATCGGCTGGCGCGCGCTGCGATATCCTCGTAGTACTCGCGTTCTCCGATGTGGATCATCGGAAAGAGAACGAAGCGAAGCGGATCGTCGCGGTGCTCGAGCTCGTGTACCGCCGACGCCAGTTCGAAGCTGTTCGCTTCGGCAAACTGCAACGCGCACCTCCCCGCTCCGGCCTACCCTGCGGCAGGATATCGCGAAATGCCGCGTCGCTTGCAGTCCAGTGCCTGCTTCCCGCGCTTCCGCGTCCCGAGCACGGGGGCATTTGCTATCGCGCCGCGTGGTCTTGGATCCGCCCGTGCGGTAGGGGGGCGCTCGGGCCTTCGTTGAGGCTCGGGTATGCTTCGAAGCGGCCTACTTCGATGGGGAACCGACGTGAAACTCTGTCCGCTGTTGATCGTGCTTTTCTGCGTGCTGCTCGCGCCTGGTGTCGTCTCCAGCGGCGAGGGGCAGTCCACGCCGGCCGATCTCGACGGTCTCTCGATCCCAGAGCGGGCGGCCTGGATCGAGGAGGCCCAGCGCGGTCGGACTTCGTCCCGGGAAGAGGTGACGATCGTCGAGCTGTTTCTGCGCACCCGGGGGCGCGAGCTCACAGAGCTGAAGGACCGTGTGGATGCCGGGGCGGACCACCGGGATCTGCAACACCTCGTGTATCACGATCTGGACGACGCGGGGCTTCGCGAGCGGCTCGTCGCCCATCTCCGTGTGGAAGCGGCGGCGGTACGGAAGCGTCACGGCTCCCAGGGCGTCAAGCTGCTGAGCGACATCGATGACACGATCTATCCGAACTTCGCCGATCGCCGGGACTGGTCGCTCACACACGCTCCCTATCCCGGTATTGTCGCCTTTTACGAGGCCCTGACAGGGCCGGCGCCGCCGGGCCGCGCTCGTCTCACGCTCGTGAGCGCCCGACCCTACGAACGGACCGGGCTGCTCGAGACGCAGGGGGGAGACAAGCTGCGCGCGATGGGCCTGCCCCGCCACACGATCCTGAGTGGCGACGCCTGGACTCTTGCGAGCGTGCTCCCCGGCCGCGCCGGCGAA
>JAKSBN010000106.1 GCA_022361175.1 Pseudomonadota bacterium
ACTGGGTGCGGTCCTCGGAGAGGAGCATGAAGGCCGTGCGCTGGGCGCCCAACACGTCGCAGGCGGCTTCCGCGGCCCGCGCCTCCACCAGCGGCTGCCGCTCCTCTGAGTCGCAGGAGGCCAGGCTTCGGGACAGGTCCTCCATGTGCGAACAGAGCCGGTCGAGACGGCCGCGCAGACACGACCAGCCGTTTGCGATGGAGAAACTCTCGGCCGCCCGGCGCACCGCCAGCACCAGCTCCTCGTCGTGGAGCGGCTTCGCCAGGTAGTCGCACGCCCCGAGCCGAAGCGCTTCCAGCACGAGCTCCTGGTCGGTGTGGGCGGACAGGATGATGACGCGCAGCGAGGGGCGCACGTCTCGCAGCCGGCGCAGCACTTCGATGCCGTCGATGCCGGGCAGGCGGATGTCGAGCACGACGACGCCCACCGGCTCTTCCTCCACGACCGTGAGCGCCGTCTCGCCGTCTTCCACCATCGTGCACTGGAACCCGTCTTCGACGAGAGCTTCCGCGATCGCCTCGCGGAAGAACCGCTCGTCCTCGACGACCAGCACGCCTGCCTTCGCTTCGCTCATCTCCTCCCCCGACCCGTCGCGCGCGGGCTACAGGATGTAGCGCGAGAGATCCGGATCTTCGACCAGATCCCCCAGATGCTGGCGGACGAACGCCTCGTCCACCGCGATCTTCGTGCGCCCCATGTCCGGCGCATCGAACGAGAGCTTCTCGAGCAGCCGCTCCATCACCGTGTGGAGCCGACGCGCGCCGATGTCGTCCGTGCGATCGTTCACGGCCGCTCCGATCTCGGCGATGGAGCGAACGCCGTCCTCCGCGAAATCGAGCTCGATCCCCTCCGTCGCCAGCAGAGCCGTGTACTGCTTGACCAGCGAGTTGTCGGGCTCGGCCAAGATGCGCACGAAGTCGTCGCGCGTGAGGCTCGTGAGCTCGACCCGGATCGGGAAGCGGCCCTGCAGCTCCGGAATCAGATCCGAGGGCTTCGCCACGTGGAATGCGCCGGCCGCTACGAACAGCACGTGGTCGGTACGGACCGTGCCGTGCTTGGTCTGCACGGCCGAGCCCTCGACGATCGGGAGCAGGTCCCGCTGGACGCCTTCCCGCGAGACGTCCGGCCCCTGCTTGCCGCCCCCGCCGACCGCGACCTTGTCGATCTCGTCGATGAAGACGATGCCGGACTGCTCGACTCGCTCGACCGCCAGCTCCCGCACACGGTCCATGTCCACCAGGCGCGCGGCCTCCTCCTCCGTAAAGGCGGCGAGCGCCTGCGACACCTTCAGCTGCCGCCGCTTCGTGCGCTTGGGCATCATGTTGCCGAGCAGGTCGCGGAACTGGACTCCCATCTCCTCCACGCCCTGGGGAGTGAACAGCGACACCTGGGGACCGCCGCCCGCGTCCTCGACTTCCACCTCGACGGGGCGGTCGTCGAGGCGTCCGTCTCGCAGCAGGTCCCGAAGCTTCTCGCGGGTCTCGCTGGGGGCGGGCTCCGGCGCTCCGGTCCCGGTGGCGGTGGGCGGCGGCAGCAGCGCGTCGAGGACACGCTCTTCCGCCCGCTCCTCGGCGGCGGTCCGCACGGCCTGCTGCTCTTCCTGGGTCACCATGGCCACCGCCGTCTCCATCAGGTCCCGGACGATCGACTCCACGTCGCGCCCCACGTAGCCCACCTCGGTGAACTTCGACGCCTCCACCTTGATGAACGGAGCCTTGGCCAGCTTGGCCAACCGGCGCGCGATCTCGGTCTTTCCGACCCCAGTGGGCCCGATCATGATGATGTTCTTGGGAGCGATCTCGTCCCGCAGCTCCTCGGGCACCTGCTGCCGGCGCCAGCGGTTGCGCAGCGCGATGGCCACGGCCCGTTTGGCCTGGCTCTGACCGACGATGTAGCGGTCGAGCTCGGAGACGATCTCGCGGGGGGTGAAGCTCTCGATCTTGGTCACGGCAAACTCACGAGTTGGATCGAATCGTTGGTGTAGATGCAGATCTCGGACGCCACCCGGAGCGACTCCCGGGCGATCTCTTCCGGCGAGAGGTCGGTGTGGCGCACCAGAGCCCGGGCGGCCGCCAGCGCATAGGATCCGCCCGAGCCCACGGCGGCGATGCCGTCGTCGGGCTCGATCACGTCGCCGTTGCCCGACAGCACCAGCAGGCACTCGGGGTCGCCCACCAGCAGCATCGCCTCCAGCCGCCGCAGCATGCGATCCGTGCGCCACTCGCGCGCCAGCTCCACGGCGGCACGACGCACGTTGCCCGAGTGCGCCTCCAGCTTGCTCTCGAGCCGCTCGACCAGCGCCAGCGCGTCGGCGGCGCCGCCGGCGAAGCCGGCCACCGCCCGACCTCCCGCCAGCTCGCGCACCTTTGCGGCGCCCTGCTTCATGATCGTATCGCCGACGGTCACCTGGCCGTCGGCCGCCAACGCGATGTGCCCGTCGGCGACCCGACCGAAAACCGTGGTCGATCGAACCCTGCTCTTCATCCGTTCTCCGCCCCTTCGTCGCGCGCGCGTGGGTGCGCCGTGTCGTAGACCTGCCGCAGGTGCTCCACCGAAACGGCCGTGTACTTCTGGGTGGTGGAGAGACTGGCGTGCCCCAGGAGCTCCTGGATGTCGCGCAGCCCCATCCCCATGTCCAGCAGGTGGGTCGCGAAGCTGTGGCGCAGCCGGTGCGGATGCACCGGATCGACGACGCCGGCCGCCAGCGCCTCGGCCCGCACGATGCGCCGCGCGTCCCGCGCCGTGAGACGCCGCGGAGCGGCCCGGCCGCGCGGAAGCGAGACGAAGAGCGGCGCCGCCAGCAGCCCGGCGGACGGGCGCTCGGACAGCCAGGTCTCGAGAGACCGTCTCGCCAGCTCCGGCACGGGCACCACGCGCTCCTTTCCCCCCTTCCCGCGCACCCGGACTTCGCCCCGCCGCGCGTCCCAGTCCCGCACGTCCAGGGAGACCAGCTCGCCCACGCGGAGGCCCCCGCCGTACAGCAGTTCGCACAGGGCCGCATTGCGCCGCTGGCGCAGCGGCGCGCGCGGGTCGGAAGCCGGCTCGGCGTCCGGGGGCCGGCCCGCGTGGGCCAGCAGGCGTTCGCAGTCGTCGACCGCCACCGGTCGCGGCAACGAGCGCGGCTGCTTCGGTCCCGGGAGCCCCTCGGACGGATCGCGCGCGCGCAGCCCCTGCTCCACGAGGAACCGAAAGAAGGTGCGGATCGAAGCCAGCTTGCGGCCGATCGTGCTGGGCGCGACGGCGCCGTGCAGCGAGGCCAGCCAGCGCCGGACCTCGGCCACCTCCACCGCCTCCGGCCCGCGCTCGGCGGGCAGGCTGGCGGCCAGTTGCCGCACGTCCGAGCGATAGGCGCGGCGCGTATGGGCCGACAGGTTCCGCTCGGCCCGCAGGTGGTCGTCGAAGTCGACCAGTGCCTGACTCCAGCTCACGCGCACGAGGACACCGCCTCCTCGCCATAGGGCGCCAGCGCAGCCAGAGCCCGCTCCGCCAGCTGCTGGTTCTTCTCGCGCTTCGGCTGCTTCCGCCGCGGCCCGGGCAGGGCCGGGAACAGGCCGTAGTTGACGTTCATGGGCTGGAAGCGCGTGGCCTCGGCCTCGCGCAGATGGCGCAGCAGGGCGGCGTGCGCCGTCTCCGGAGGCGGCAGGCACGGGCCCCGGCCCGACACGGCGCGCGCGGCCTGCACTCCCGCCAACCAGCCGAGCGCCGCCGACTCCACGTAGCCCTCCACCCCGGCCATCTGACCGGCGATGAAGCAGCCCGGCCGCGCCCGCAGCTCCAGGGTGGGAGCCAGGCGGCGGGGCGCGTTCACGAAAGTATTGCGATGGACCGAGCCGTAGCGGGCGAAGACGGCCTCGCCGAGGCCGGGCAGGCTTCGGAAGATGCGCTGCTGCTCGCGAATGCGGAGCTTGGTCTGGCAACCCACGAGGCCGAAGAGCACCCCCGACTTGTCCTCCTGGCGCAGCTGCAGCACGGCGTGAGGCCGGCGGCCCGTGCGGGGATCCACCAGCCCGACGGGCTTCAGGGGCCCGAAGGCCAGCGTCTGGCGCCCGCGGCGGGCCATCTCCTCGATGGGCAGACAGCCCTCGAAGTAGAGCGAGGCTTCGAACTTGTGCAGGGGGACCGTCTCGGCCGCCAACAGGTCGTCGACGAAGCGCTCGTACTCGTCGCGGTCGAGGGGCACGTTCAGGTAGTCGCCCTCCCCGTCCTCGTAGCGCGACGCCCGAAACACCCGCTCCGAATCGACGGAATCGGCGTACACGATGGGCGAGATGGCGTCGTAGAAGTAGAGCGACTCCTCGCCCAGCAGGCGCTCCAGCGAGCGCGCCAGCTCGGGCGCCGTGAGCGGTCCGGTGGCCAGAACCACGACGGGCGCTTCCGGAATCGATTCCACCACCTGCTCGCGGATCTGGATGCGCGGGTGGTCCGCGATCCGCTCGGTCATGTGCTTCGAGAAGGCGGTGCGCTCGACCGCCAGGGCGCGGCCGGCCGGGACCGCGGTGGCGTCGGCCGCTTCCATGACGAGCGATCCCAGACGCCTCATCTCCTCCTTCAGGAGGCCCACCGCATTGCCCAGCGAGGCGCCGCGCAGCGAGTTGCTGCAGACGAGCTCGGCCAGGCCGGGATCGCTGTGGGCCGGGCTGTAGCGGGAGGGCTTCATCTCGAGCAGCGTCACCCGCGCGCCCCGCAGCGCCGCCTGATACGCCGCTTCGCAGCCGGCGAGGCCGCCGCCCACCACGACGACCTCCCCCTGCGCGGCCGCGGCCGCCTGGCGTCCAATCAAGAACTCGATGCTCATCCCGCTCCCTGTCCGTCGGGGCTCCGCTTCGGCTCCCCTCGCCGGGCTCCTCTATCGGCGCCAGGCCGGCTCCGCCTGTGTGCGATGGCTCTCCCCCTCCGGGCCGCTCGCGAACGCGGTGGCGCTTCGCCGTCGCGCGAGACGCCGCTCGGGGGAACGAGGCTGGTGGGAGAACGAGCTCCGCTTCGTACCCAAACCCGCAGCATAGCTCAGGATTTGTTCCCCCAAACGCGCAGGCGGCCGTCCCGGTCCTCCACCACGCGGCCACTGAGCTCGAGCTCGACCAAGGCCAGAGCCACCTGTCCGGCCGCCACTTCGAGCTCCTCGGCGAGCCGCGTGGCCAACTCGTCGCGGGTCAGCGCCTCGTGGCGGAGGTGGGTCAAGATCGACCGGGTCAGCCCCGTCGTGGCGGACTCGGCCGTCGCCGCCGCCGGCTCGGCCCGGGGCCAGCCGAGCTCTTCCAGCACGTCCTGGGTCTCCAGCAGGGGGCGGGCGCCGTCGCGAATCAGCCGATTGGGCCCGGCGCTGGTGGGCGCCGTCACAGGTCCGGGCAGGGCCAACACGTCCACCCCCTGATCGGCCGCATGGCGGGCCGTGATGAGCGAGCCGCTGCGCTCGCGCGCCTCGATCACCACCACCGCCCGGGCCAGCCCGCTGATCACGCGGTTCCGCACCGGGAAGTGATGGCGGAGCGGGGGCGCGCCGACCGGGAACTCGCTGACCACGCAGCCGTTGCCCGCGATGGCGCGGGCCAGCTCGGCGTGCTCGGGCGGATACACCTGGTCGGGTCCCGAGGCCACGACCGCGATGGTGCCGGCCGGGCCGGCGAGTGCGCCGCGGTGCGCGGCCGCGTCGATGCCCCGGGCCAGCCCCGACACCACGACGACGCCCACCGCCGACAACTCGCGGGCCAGCTGCCCGGCCCGTTCCAGCCCATAGGCGGTGGCCGCCCGCGCGCCCACCACGGCGACCTGCGCCGCGACCAACCGGCTGCCGTCCCCAATCGCGTGCAGCAGCACGGGCGCGTCCGGGCGCGCCGCCAGGCGCGGGGGATAGGCCGGCGAGAGAAGCGGCAGCGCCCGCTGAACCTCGACCAGCACCGCGTCGTAGACCGGGATAGGATCGCCATGTTCGGCCTTCACGTCCGCCGCCAGGTCCGAGAACAGCCGGTCGCCCTCGGTGTGGAGGGTGGCGCGACCCGTGAAGCGGTAGCCCCGTCGCGCAAACACGTCGACGCAGTTGATCTCGATCCGCGGGTCCCGGCGCAGGTTCGCGACGGTGCCGGGCGAGGCGATGTTGGCGAACAGCAGGTGGCGGTCGTCGTGAACCCGCAGCGAGCTCTTGGGTGAGAGGTTGGGGCTGCCGTCGTCGTTCACGGTCGCGACGAAGCAGA
>JAKSBN010000134.1 GCA_022361175.1 Pseudomonadota bacterium
GCCGGGCGCCGCGAGCGGCGTCTCGAAGCGGCCTCGGCGTTCGTGCGCGAAACGCTCGAGCGGCGCTACGGCAGCTACGGCCTCGAGCGGATCGGCGGCCCGAGCGGCCTGGCCGGCCGCGTGCGCGAAGCCGGTGCTTCCTCCACCTTCCGTCTCGTGCGAGACTTGTCCCAGGAGATCGAAGACGCGCTGCGCAAGCCCGCCGGGCCGCGCTGAGCGCCGGAGATCTCGGTCTTCGACTCGCCTACGGGAGGCGGCGGCGTGGGCAGAACGACGTGAAGTGGCTCCGGGCCGTGCTCCTCGCACTGCTCTTCTCGCTGCTCTTCGGCTTCGCGGTCGGAACGGTGATCCGGCACCGCCTGGAGCGGCCGGTGCGCTACTTCGTGGGGCCGACGCCGTCAGCGCTCCCGGCCCACCCATTCCACGTCGGCCACGTCGGCCCGGCGGTTCTCGACCCGCGCCAGCACGAAGAGCAGGTCGGATAGCCGGTTCAGGTAGCGCAGGGCGAGCTCGGAGAGCGACTCCTCGCGATCGAGCGCCACGGCCGCGCGCTCTGCGCGCCGACACACCGTGTGCGCCACGTGAAAGGCCGCCGCGGCCGGTGTGCCGCCCGGGAGGATGAAGCTCTTGAGCGGCGCCAGCTCGGCCTCGAAAGCGTCCATGCGCTCCTCGAGCCAGGTCACCTCCGCCGCGTCCACCATGGGGATGCCGCCCTTTTCGCGCCGATCGGCGTCGGGGGTGGCCAGGTAGGAACCCAGGTCGAAGAGACTCGACTGTACGCGGCGACAGAGTTCGCCCACGTCCGCATGGGTCGATGCGGCCGCGCCTACGCCCACGAAGGCGTTCAGCTCGTCCACCTCGCCGTAGGCCGTCACGCGCAAGTGGTCCTTGGCCACGCGCGCGCCCCCGAACAAGTCCGTCTCGCCTCGATCGCCGCGTCGGGTGTAGATCTTCACGGACGCGAGTATAACCAGACTGGGGGGCGGCAGTTCGCGGGGCGGTCAGGCCCGACGCGCAATCTCTTCGTCCACCAGGCGCTCGAGCTCGGGATCCACCGGGGCCACGGCGGGTACCGATCGCGAGTCCGCCGGGCGGCGGACCTGGTTTCGCAGGAAGGCGACGATCAGCAAGCCACCGCCGACGAAGACCGCAATGGGCACCAGGTAGAAGAAGGCTCCGAAGCCCTCGACCCGCGGAGCCGCCAGCACCATGGCCCCGAAGCGCTCGTAAAGCGCCGCCTCGACTTCCTCTTGAGTGGCCCCGGCGGCCTCCTGCATCAGGATCCACTGGCGCAGCTCGGCCGCCTGCGGACTCGGGCAGTCTGCCAGCGAGCGCCCCGGGCAGTACGGACTCATCACGTCGTTGGCCAACGAGTAGCCCCAGACGACTTCGGCGGACGCGGGCGCGGGCGCCAGCGCGAAGGCGGCGATCAGGACGGCGGCAGCGACGCTCCCCCGGCCCATCTAGATGTCCCAGTGGAGCTGCATGGCGGCGCTGGCCTCTCCGTCCTGGCGGCGGCGCACGCGTTGGCGGGGCGGCTCGGCCACCACCTTGGAGCCGGGCGGCACCGAGTCGATCAGCCACACGTTGCCGCCGATCACGCTGCCGCGGCCGATGACGGTGTCGCCGCCGAGGATCTTGGCCCCGGCGTAGACGGTGACGTCGTCCTCCAGGGTGGGATGCCGCTTGACGCCGCGCGCGCTCTCGCCGTGGCGCGGCGACAGCGCGCCCAGCGTCACACCCTGGTAGAGCTTCACGCCGTCGCCGATTTCGGCGGTCTCGCCGATGACGACGCCGGTGCCGTGATCGATGAAGAAGCGCCGCCCGATCCGGGCGCCGGGGTGAATGTCGATGCCGGTGCGATCGTGGGCGTGCTCGCTCATGATGCGCGGCAGCAGCGGAACCTGCTGGACGTACAGCTCGTGGGCGATGCGGTGCACCAGGATGGCCTTGATCGAGGGATAGGACACCACGATCTCGGCGAAGCTCTTGGCGGCCGGATCGCCCTCGAAGGCCGCTTCCACGTCCTCCGACAGCCAGGTGCGGATCTCGGGCAGCCGCGCGATCGCGCGCGTCACCACGGTCTCCACCTCCACCCCCGCCGGCAGCGGCACCGCGCTCACCAGCTCGCGCAGGCGCCCGGCCAGGGCGGGCACTTCGGCGCGCAGGGCCGAGCGGTCGCGTTCGTAGAGCAACAGCCGCTTGTAGCGCCCGATCCAATCAATCGCCTGCTGGGGATCGAAGATGCCCTCGCAGACCGCCTTCGAGAGGGCGTCGTCGTGGCACTCCGAGAGCGCCTCCACCGTCCGCTGGAGCGTCGCGGCATCCACGCCGGAATCGGCGTCGACGCCCGTCAGGGCCGGCGCGGAGCGGCGGGCGCTCGTTTCGTCCGTCTCGTCGCGGGACGTCGTCTCGTCACGAGCGGCGTCGGTCTGCCTGGGTGCCATGCGGCTGCCTCCAGCGTGGGCGCGCCGGCAGAGTTTAGCAGGCCGAGCACCGGCCCGGTCTGCACCGCTCGCGCCGCCCCGAGAACCCTGCTGACAGCGCCGCTTTCGGCCCGTCCGGCGGCCAGTTCGGGCCTCGGAGTGCCGGAGCGGTGCGGCTTGGGGTTCGATGCCTCACCCGGGCCTCTGTTACGCTCCGGCCGTGCCCATCTTCAGCCATTCGCGCCTCTCGAGCTTCGAGAATTGCCCCAAGCAGTTCCACTTTCGCTACGTGCTGAAGATCCCCGCCGAGTCCGAGAGCATCGAGGCCTTCGTCGGCAAGCGCGTCCACGAAGTGTTGGAGCGGCTCTACCAGTTCGCCGGTCAGGGGATGGTACCGTCGCTGGAGAAGGTGCTGCATCGGTACCACGCGCTCTTCGACGAAGCCTACGACGCGGAGCGGATCCGCGTGGTGCGGGCCGAGAACCCGGTGAGCCACTACCGCGATCTCGGCGGCCGCTGCCTCACCAACTACTACCGCCACCACTACCCCTTCGACGCGGACGAGACCCTGGGGCTCGAAGCCCGGGTGCTGTTTCCCCTGGACGACATGGGGCGCTACCGCTTCCAGGGCTTCATCGACCGGCTCGTGCGCAGCCGCGACGGCGCCATCGAGATCCACGACTACAAGACCGGGCGCTACGTGCCTTCGCAGAAGCGGCTCGACAGCGACCGCCAGCTGGCCCTCTACCAGCTGGGAGTGCAGAAGCAGTACGGCACCGACCAACCCATTCGGCTGGTCTGGCACTACGTGTCCCGCGGCCAGCGGCGCGTCTCGACCCGCACGCCCGAAGCCCTGGAGACGCTGCGGCAAGAGACCATCGCCCTGATCGATCGCGTGCACGCGGAGACAGAGTTTCCGCCCCGCAAGATCCCGCTCTGCGACTGGTGCGAGTACAAGGCGATCTGCCCGCTCTGGAACGAGGGCGTGTCACCGCCGCCCAAGCCGACCAAGCCCGTAGAGCCCGACGACCGCCAGCTGGATCTGCTCGACTGGGGCGGTCCGGATCCCGGGCTCGACTGAGAGCGGTTCTCGGCGTGCGGGGCTGCTAGTCTCGGGCGCCATGAGCCTTCGCATCGAGCGCATCCCGACCCTGAGCGACAACTACACCTATCTCCTGACGTGCGAGGAGACCCAGGAGGCGGCAGTGGTGGACGCCCCCGAGGCCGCGCCCGTCATCGCCTGCGCCGAAGCCGCGGGGGTGCGGGTGACGCACATCCTCTCCACCCACCACCACGCCGACCACTCCATGGCCAACCCCGAGCTGGCGCGGCATTTCGGCGCGCCGGTCTACGGCCACGCGTCCGACGCCGACCGGCTGCCGGGCTTCACCAACGGGCTGGAAGAGGGCGACACGGTGCAGGTGGGACGCCAGCAGGCACGGGTGCTCTTCATCCCGGCCCACACGCGCGGCCACATCGCCTACGTCTTCGACGAGGCCAAGGCGCTCTTCTGCGGCGACACGCTCTTCGCCGGCGGCTGCGGCCGCTTGTTCGAGGGCACCCCCGACATGATGTACGAAGCCCTGTGCGTGAAGCTGGCCGACCTGCCGGACGACATGCGGGTCTTCTGCGGGCACGAGTACACCGAGTCGAACCTGGCGTTCGCGGCCCACACGGAACCCGACAACGAGGCGGTGCGCGAGAAGCTCGAACGCGTGCGCGGCGTGCGCGCCAAGGCCGCCGCCGACTGGCACGACGCCACGGCCGCCGAGATGACGATCCCGTCCACGCTGGGCGAGGAGCGCGCCACGAACCCCTTCGTGCGAGCCCGCTCGGCCGACGACCTGGGCCGCATCCGCGCCGCCAAGGACTCGTTCTAGCGCGTGGCGCGGGAGGATCGAGTCCCGCCGCCGGGCGCGCAGACGACGCAGCTGACGCACCGGGTCGCGTTCTACGAGACCGATGCCATGGGCATCGTGCACCACTCGAACTACATCCGGTTCTTCGAAGAGGCCCGCGTGCAGTGGATGGACGAGCACGACGTGCCCTACACCGAGTGGGTCGAGAGCGGGCTGCAGTTCGCCACCACCCACGTGGATGTGGACTACCTGCGCGTGGCCCGCTTCGACGACCGGCTCGTGATCACCACTTGGGCCGAGGAGGTGCGCGGCGCCACCCTCCACATGGCGTACCGCATCGAGTGCGACGGCCAGGCCGTGGCCACCGGCGGCAGCGAGCACGCGGCCGTGAACGAGCAGGGGCGCCCGCGCCGCATTCCCGCCGAGCGCCGCGCCAGCCTGAGAAAGGCCTTGGGTCAGGCTCCTAGCTAGTTCGGGACGAGGGCCCGAGCAACGCGCGCACGGCCCCCTTCAGGCGCCCGGTGAGCTGCTGCTCGATCCACGCCGACACGCGCTTCACCACCTCCAGCACGTCGCCGGGGCCCGACCAGTGGGAACGCACGACGTCGGGATGGACGTGGTTCAGCATGCGCGACAACACCGTGCCCACCACCAGCAAGTCGTCGATCAGCCCGATCGGGCCCAGCAGGAGGTCGGGAATCAGGTCGATGGGAGACAGCAGATAGCCGGTCCCCAGAAAAGCCAGCGCCTTCGAAGACCACGGCACGCGGTCGTCCCGCATCAGCCGCACCAACAGCACCGTGAGATCCGGCAGCAGCAGCAGCAGGTCCTGGGGACCCACGCGACCGCCCGCCGGCGGCGCGGCGACCCGCGCGCGCAAGCGGTCGTAGAGGCGCTGTTCGCGCGGGTTGAGGTCGATGACGACGGGGGGATCCGGGGTCATCGGGATCCGTCAGGGGCTTCGCGCAGCATGCCGATCAGGATACGGCCTTCGGCGTCGGGAAGCCGGAGCCCCAAGAGCGCCGCCGCCGTCGGAGCCACGTCCACCTGGTCCATCTGCGGAATCCGCAGCCCGCGCCGCAGCCCCCCGCCCCAGGCCACGGTGCCGACGCTCTCGGCGGGGCCCGTCAGCAGTGGTCCCGCGGCGCCGCGGGCCGTGGCGGGGCGCAGCGAAGGCGCCTGCAGGGCATTGCCAAAGTGGTAGCCGGGCTCCGCTTCCAGGCCGAACCAGGCCTCGGGATCGCCCCCCCGAGCCTCCAGCTCGACGGCCGACACCACCCGGAAGACTCCCGTGCGCAGGGCCTCCGCATCGAGCAC
>JAKSBN010000222.1 GCA_022361175.1 Pseudomonadota bacterium
AGAGCCGAGCAGGGCGGGGTGGACGAATATCCCAGGAACAACGTAAGAGCGCTGTTCGACGGAGGGGACGTCGGTGCGTGTAACAGCACAGAGGTGTGGAGCAGCCCGCTCCCGCTGAACCAAGGCCACGTCGCGATCACGTGGGATCTCGACGAGCTGCGCAAGAAACGCTTGCAGGTGCGCGGGATTCGGTTCCAGGCTGCGGGCTCCCCGAGCAACTTCCCCATGGAAGTGGAGCTCAAGGCGAGCGCCACAGGGGTATTCGATGGCGGCTCGAGTCTGGGGGAGACGCGCTTCCTGCCTCCCAATGGGCCCGGCGACTGGGGAAACTGGTTGCCGATTCCCGACTATGATCGGGACAGTCGCTTCCTGCGCCTGGAGATCACTTCGCAGTACGAGGTGGGCGGCACCGGTCTCTCCGGTCAGCCGATCCAGATCGCAGAGTCGGAGCTGCTCGTCGAGGCCGACAACGACGACGATCACTACAGCGACGCCGTCGAGCTGGCGGAGGGGTCGGATCGCGATGATGCGAGCAGCACTCCGTTGGACCACGACGGGGACTTCAACCCCGACGCCACTGATGGGGACGACGACGACGACGGTCTCGGCGACGCGATCGACCCCGCTCCGCTGGACGTCACCGAACCCGACTACCCGTCGTTCACGGGCTACGGCGACAACGCCGGAGACAAGATGGGTGAATCGATCAGCGGCGCGGGCGACGTGAACAACGACGGCGTGCTCGACATCGTCGTGGGGATCATGGATCACGTGAACGGGGTCGTGTCGGGCACCGCGCGGGTCATCAGCGGGGCGGACGGCGCCATCCTCTACAACTTCCACGGCGACAGCGCCCAGGACAAGCTGGGCACGTCCGTGAGCGGGGCCGGGGACGTGAACGGAGACGGTTTCGCCGACATCATCGCCGGCGCCCCTCAGGACGACAACAACGGATTCAACTCGGGAAGCGCCAAGGTGTTCAGCGGGTTCGACGGCTCGCAGCTGTGGGAGTTCAATGGCGAAGCCGCTGGAGACCATCTCGGCTACTCCGTGAGTGGGGCCGGAGACGTGGATCAGGACGGCTACGACGACGTGGTCGTCGGCGCCTACGGACACGATGGCAGCGCGAACAACGCCGGACGCGTCTACGTGTTCAGCGGCGCGGACGGAAGCGTGCTCCTGAAGTTCGACGGCGACGACGCGGGAGACTTCCTGGGCTACGCGGTCAGCGATGCGGGAGACGTAGATGGTGACGGCATCCCCGACGTCATGGCCACGGCGCACAAGGACGACGATGGCGGCGACTGGTCGGGGAGTGTGCGCGTCTACAGCGGGGATAAGGATAAGAAAGAGGAAGAGTCGATTCTGTACACCTTCCACGGCGAATCGAGCCTGGGCTACTACGGGACCTCCATCGACAGCGCCGGCGACGTGAACAACGACGGCCACGCCGACATTGTCGTGGGAGCGTGGGCGGAAGATCACGGCGGCAGCGCCACGGGAAGTGCGTGGGTCTACAGCGGCCGGGACGGCGCGACGCTGCACCGCTTCGATGGCCCGAACCCCGGCGACTACCTGGGCCGCAGCGTGGACGGCGCCGGAGACGTCAACGGAGATGGATACGACGACGTGATCGCCGGGGCCTACGGCCACGATGCGGAGGGCAACAGCACGGGGATGGCCCGGGTCTACAGCGGCCTGGACGGACGCATTCTCTACACCTTCACGGGCGACCACGCGGACGAGTGGTTCGGCTACTCGGTTGCGGGCGTGGGAGACGTCGACCAGGACGGGTACGCGGACGTCGCCATCGGGATTCGGTACGACGACGACAACGGCATGAACGCGGGAGGCGCCCGCTTCATCAGCGGCGGCCTCAACTCGATCGACGCGGACGACAACGGCGTGCCGGACTGGCTCGAGTGATCCTGGGAGAGCGAGTTCGGACGGACCCGAACCCGTCCAGGAAGGGGGCGGCCGGCAGCCCGGGGCCCGGCCGACGCTAGGGCGATCGCCGAGGACTCCCGCGGAGAGGCAGCCGAGCTAAGGTCCCGGACATGAGTTCGAGCGCGCTCGTCGTTGGCGGTACGGGGCCCACCGGCCCCTTCCTGGTGCGCGGGCTGCGCGATCGAGGCTTCCGGGTGTCGATCCTGCACCGCGGCACCCACGAAGTCGACGAGATCGACGCCGACGTGGAGCACATCCACACCGACCCGTTCGATGGGGAGGCGACCGCGGCCGCCCTCGGCGATCGGCGCTTCGACTTGGCCATCGTCACCTACGGCCGCCTGCGGGCGCTGGCGGAGCTGCTGGCGCCGCGCGTCGGGCGCTTTCTGTCCGTGGGAGGCGCGCCGGCCTATCGCGGCTTCATGGATCCGATGGCCTACTCGCCGGCGGGCCTGCCGACGCCTCTGGGCGAGGACGCCGCGCTGGTAGCCGACGCGGCGGAGTCGCGGAAGGGCCACTCGATCGTGCGGACCGAGCGGCAGGTCTTTGCGCTGCGGCCGGATGCGACGCACTTCCGGTATCCGTACGTCTACGGGCCGCGACAGCCGATGCCGCGCGAGTGGTGCATGGTGCGGCGGATGCGCGATCGGCGCCCCTTCCTCGTCGTGCCGGACGGCGGCCTCACCCTCTGCACCTTCGGCTACTCGGAGAACCTGGCCCACGCCGTGCTGCTCGCCGTCGATGCCCCCGAAGCCAGCGCCGGCCAGATCTACAACTGTGGCGACGCGGAGAGCCTGAGCCTGCGGCAGGTGATCGAGACCCTCGCGGCGGCGCTCGATTGGAAGGGCGAGTTGGTCTCGATGCCCTGGGAGCTGGCGCTCCCCGCGCGCCCGCTGGTCATGCAGCCGATGACGACGCACCGCCTGCTCGACCTGGGGAAGATCCGCGCCGAGCTGGGCTACCGCGACGTCGTGGCGCCTGCCGACGCGCTGGTTCGGACGGCCGCGTGGCTGCTCGAGAACCCGCCCGAGCCTGGGGGGCTCGAGGAGACCGTGCTGCAGGACCCGTTCGACTACGCGGCCGAGGACCGCCTGGTCCGCGGCTGGACGGCCGCGCTGGCGGACCTGCCGGATCCCGCCTTCGAGCGGGAGCCCGGCTACACGCTCTCCTGGGAGGGGACTTCACGCGACACCTGAATCCCCCGGACGCCGGGTTCGGGGCAGGCGTCACATCGGGAATCTAAACAAGCGCTTGATTGTATCGAGATCCCCCTATAGAGTCGGTCACCTAGCCGGCGCTCTAGGCCCCGCGGGGCTTCTTTGGCGACACACCACTCTCTGGGGGGAGGCGGATGAACTCCGATGGCTGACCTGAACGTGGATCTGATCGACCAATCCATCTGGGAGCAGGGAGTCCCCTACGAGGCCTTCCGCAAGCTGAGGCGAGAGGCCCCGGTCTACTGGCACGAAGAGCCCGACGGGCCGGGATTCTGGGCCCTCACTCTCCAGGAGGACATCCGCGCCGTCTCCAAGGACCCCGGGCGGTTCTCGAGCGCCGCCGCCGGCGTCTCGCGGCTCGACGTGACCGATCCGGTGGCGCTGGCGGCGTATCGAACGATCGTGATCGCGCAGGATCCGCCGGAGCACCGAATGAGCCGCGGCCTGGTCAACACCGTCTTCACACCCCGGGCCATCTCCGCGCTCGAGGCGCCGATCCGATCGCTGGCCCGGGCGGCGCTCGACCAGGCGTTGGAGAAGCGCGAGATCGACTTCGTCGCCGACTACGCCTCCCCGGTTCCGATGCACACCATCAGCGAAATGATGGGGGTGCCGGAAGAGAAGCGCGTCCGGCTCCTCGAGCTGAGCGCCGGTCTCATCGACGACCAGGATCCCGAGGTGGCCGGCAGCCCCGAGTTTCGATCGAATGCGCGGATCGAGGTCTTCTTGACCGCGCAAGAGCTGGCGGCGCGCGAGCGGGAGACGCCGGGCGACAACCTGACGCAGCGGCTCCTGACCGCGCAGCTGGAGGGCCGGACCCTCACGGAAGCCGAGTTCAACACCTTCTTCATGTTCCTGATCATCGCCGGGAACGAAACCACGAGGACGGCGATGAGCGGCGGTCTGGCGACGCTGCTCGACCATCCGGAGCAGCTGGCCGAGCTTCGGAAGGATCCGAGCCTCATCCCCAGCGCCGTCGAAGAGATGCTGCGCTACTGGCCGCCGATCCACCACTTCCGGCGGACGGCCATGGAGGACGTGGAGCTGCGCGGCAAGAAGATCCGCGAGGGCGAGAAGGTGCTCATGTGGTATCCGTCCGCGAACCGGGACGAAGCGGTATTCGACGACCCGGATCGCTTCGACATCCGCCGGACGCCGAACAGCC
>JAKSBN010000161.1 GCA_022361175.1 Pseudomonadota bacterium
GATCTCCTGGGCGATGAACGTCTCGGAGAGCTTCGGGTAGGTACGGAGCAGCACGCCGATGCGGCCGCGCGCTCGGCCGTGCGACTCGCGCTCGCTCACGAAGGGCGCCGATACACGGTCATGAGGTCCAGGACGAGTGCGGGGGCAAACCCGTGCTGCTCGAGCCGGCGGCGAAGGTCTGCCCGCGCGGCCGGGTCGAAGAGCCGGCGATCGGAGGCGTTGTGGTCGTCGCGGAGCACGATGACGGCAGCGTAGTCGTCCCATCTCATGTCCTCCAGCACGGGCATGCGGAAGGCGTAGCCGGTGGGTCCCGGCTGGTGCGTGTCCAGGAAGTAGTGGAGCGAGTTGTGCCGCGGCGGGAACACGGAAACGGCCTCGCCCGGTGCCACCACGCCGGACGCCCGCAGCCGCTCCAGATCCGCCGCCACGTCGGGCTCGCGAAACCAGGGGCGGTCCGGCACCCAGCCCGCCGGCAGCACCACGCCCCACGGCTTCAACCCCGAGGCGTCCGGCAGCGCCCAACACAGGGGAACCGCGGCCAGCACCCAGGGCAGCACCTCCCTCAGGACGCGCCGGCGCTGCGACAGCCAGGGCCGCACCACGCGGGCGTAGAGGACCGTCGTCGCCAGGATCACCCCCGGCAACGCCAGCAGGGCGTAGTGGTCGTAGCGCCGCGTCTTGTACTGCCACAGGCACGCCAGCGCACCGATCACGGCGAAGCCGGTCAGCTCGAGCCACGGTTCCGTGGGCTCGCGCTGCTGCAGCCGGCGGTAGCGAAGCGCGGCCCAGCCGAGCGAGGCGGCCGCGAGGGCGAAGGCCGCCGACTCGTCACGCCCGGCGTTGCGCAGGAGGTTGGCGCCGAAGCTGCCGCGGGCTTGGTAGCCGGACACGCTGGCCAGCCCCCGCTCGAGGGGCGCGAGCCCCTCCCCTTCGAGCGCGATGCCGACCGCCGCCGCCCCCGCGGCCGCGAAGGGCAGCAGGACCAGCGGCCCCCAGGCATGGGGCGACGGCCGCCCCCCGAAGCGCGTGACGAGCAGTGCGAGCGCCCCCAGCGACAGCAACCCCGCCTGCTGCTTGGCGTAGAGGGCGAGCCCAAGCGCGAGACCGAGGACGAGCGACAACGCCCAACCCCGCCGGTCCGACAGCGGTTGCCCAGCCCACGCGAGCCAGCCCAAGAGCACCGGCAGCGTCGCCAAGGGTTCGGTGAAAGCACCCTGCCCGCCGAAACGAAAACAGGCGACCGCATACCAGAGCCCGGCGAAAGCCGCGAGCGGCCAGGAGCGCGTCATGCGGCCGACCACCGCCGCCAGCACCAGTGCGTTGGCGGCCAGCAGCACCAACGCCCCCGCCTGCAGCACCGGCAGCGCACCGTCGCCCAGCCACCAGAGCGCCTTCCAAAACGCGTAGACGCCGGGGAAGTAGGCGTAGTAGTGACCGGGCAGCGCGTCGGGATTCGCCAGCGCGTCGCGCGCATTGCAGACGTAGAAGAAAAAGTCGACGCCGCCCACGTGGTCGTGAATCGCGAACGCGTAGCGAAGCACCGCGACCGCCACGCCGACGAGCGCCACGGCGGCAGCGGCCCGACCCCACGCGCTTTCGTCGCGAGGCACGGCCGGCGTCAGCCGGTGCAGAGTCGGCGCACTTCGTCCACCACGCGGTCCGCCTGCGCCACGGTCAAGCCGCTCCAGAGCGGCAGTCGCACCAGGGTCTCCGCCGCGTCGTCCGTCACCGGCAGCCGCTGGTCGGCCGTGCCCAGGTGGCGCCGCGCGTAGGGCGAGGCGTGCAGCGGCTGGAAGTGGAAGGTGGCCCCGATGCCGGCGGCCCGCAGGCCCTTCAGCAGCCGGTCGCGCAGGTCCGGGTTGGCGGCGCGCAGGGCGTAGATGTGTGCGTTGTGCTGGCAGTCGGCCGGCACGCGCGGCCGCCGCAGCCACTCGGCATCCTCCAGCTCGACCAGGCCGTCGTGGTAGCGGTTCCAGACGCGCATGCGCGCGCGCGTCAGCGTTTCGACGCGCTCGAGCTGCACCTCCAGCAGGGCGGCCAGCAGGTCGCTCAACACGAAGCTGCCGCCCGGCCCCACCCACGTGTACTTGTCCCCCTCGCCGCGCAGAAAGGCGCTGCGGTTGGTGCCCTTCTCCTGGATCACCTCCGCGGCGCGCAGGAGCTCCGGGTCGCGCGTCAAGAACGCGCCGCCCTCCCCCGCCACCAAGTTCTTGGTCTCGTGAAAGGACAGGAAGCCCGCGTCGCCCACGGTGCCCAGATGCTGGCCCCGCCAGTGCGCCCCGATGCCCTGCGCCGCGTCCTCCAGCAGCTGAAGGTCGTGCTCCTTCGCCAGTGCCTGGAGGCTGGCCAACTCGCACGCCACACCCGCGTAGTGGACCGGCAGCAGCAGTTTGCTGCGCGGGGTGAGACGGCGCGCGGCGTCATCGGGGTCCAGGTTGAGGGTGTCGGGATCGATCTCGCAGAAGACGGGGGTCGCGCCGCGCTGCAGGATCGCGTTGGCCTGGCTCACGAAAGCGAACGAGGGCATCAGGACTTCGTCCCCGGGACCGACCCCC
>JAKSBN010000058.1 GCA_022361175.1 Pseudomonadota bacterium
CGATCCCGCGGCAACGGCACGTCCGAGCCGCTACTGTAGCGCTTCTGTAGCGGACGAGATGACGTCGAGCATGTCGCCGGAGCTAGGGGCCGTCTACTCGCCGCCGATGTAGAGCTTGTCGTAGGTCTGCACGGGTCTCGTCAGTCGGCGAACAGGGCGTGCATGGCGTCGATCGACTCGGGGCCGTAGGCGACCACGCCGACCGGGACCGCGTAGTCGATCGCCTCGATGATCCTGCCGGCCCACACCGGGCTGAACCCACCGCAGAGCTCGATGAGCTGGACGCCGTCGGCGACCATCTGCTTGGCGACGGCAACGCCCTTCTCGGGCGCGCTCACGCCGATGACCTTCATCCGGAACTTCGTGGTTCCCGTCTCCTGTTCGAAGTCGTCACCCGTCACGATGAATCCGAAGCGAGTCAGTGCCATGGGGTGTTTCTCCTCTCGATCAGGGGCGTCGATCACGTTTCGGCCGAGCACGCCTGCCCGGGCGCCCTGAGGTACCCGGCTATTCTGTCCCTTCGTTGAGAATGCATAGATATCTGTCATAGGCGAAGAGTCGGTTGCGACGCTTGCCCGTCAGCTCGCGTGCGATGCCGAGATCGACCAAGAGTTCCATGGCCGACGAAACCGCGGGAAACGACAGGTTCGTTGCTTCGCAGGCGCTCGACATGGATTGAATCGGGCGGGCCTTCAGCGCCTCGTGCACCCGAAGCGCTGACGCCGCGCGGCGGCCCGCGCCTTGCACGCTTGCACGGTCCGTTCGAAACATCTCGCCTAGACGTTCTGCGGTGTCAGTCGCACCGGTAGCGACGTCTCTCACTCCTTCGAGGAAGAACGACAACCACGCCTCCCAATCGCCCTCGTGGCGTACACGATTGAGGAGATCGTAGTAGACGGCGCGGTGCTGCTTGAGATGGAGGCTCAGGTAGAGCAACGGAGCGCGTAGCACCGCAGCATCACAGAGCACGAGGGTGATGAGCAAGCGACCGACGCGCCCGTTCCCGTCGAGAAAAGGATGGATCGTCTCGAACTGAACGTGCGCCAACCCTGCCCGCAGCAGCACCGGAAGTCCGTCGGTCTGTTCATGCAGGAAGCGCTCGAGCGCAGCCATGCAATCCGGTACCGCAGTGTGGGGAGGCGGAACGAAGGTGGCGTTGCTCGGCCGCGTGCCGCCGATCCAGTTCTGAGAACGGCGGAACGCGCCAGGGTCCTTTCCGCTGCCCCGCCCGCGTGAAAGCAATACGCCATGGATCTCGCGAGCCAGACGGTTGGAAAGCGGAAACCCCTGCTCGAGACGAGCGAGGCCGTGATTGAGCGCGGCCACGTAGTTCGACACCTCGACGACGTCGTCGAGCGGCACACCCGGTGCCTCGTCGAGCTCGAAGAGTAGCAGATCCGAGGGCGAGGATTGCGTTCCCTCGATCCTGGACGAGAGCACTGCTTCCTTGCGGACGTAGGTGTAAAGGAATAGCGCCTTGTCCGGGAGCAGAGTCGCAACGCCATCGAGCCGTCCGAGTGCCAGCACGGCAGCCTCGAGCATCTGCTGCACACCCGCTTCGAGCACGAGGGGCGGAGCCGGCGGAAGGGGGTCGGGAAGAAAGGCGCGAACGCGCTCCCCGCCAACGGTCGTCACCTCGTATCGGCCGCTTTCGCCGCGCTTCAATCGTTGGCCCCCCAGGTCGAACAAGTTTGAATAGTCACCAAGGCAATTAAGACTTCAGTGCTGAAGTCTAAACAGGCGCCCGCGCGCTGTCCACCCAGACTAAGACTACGCTGGAGAAACGATAACTTACCACGCGCTTGCGAACCGCCGCGCGCGGTGAGGGCGGGCGATGGCCCGGACACGCTACGTCAGGCGGTATGCCCCAAGCACGTTCCGTCCCAAGACGCCCGTCCGCGCCTCCTCCGGCAGCGCCTCTACCAGAGTCGTCAGGTGGTCGACGTAGTCCGGCGGGTGGTCCGGGTGCGGGAAGTCGGACGCCCAGAAGAAGCGATCGGCGCCGACGATGGGGATCACCCCCGGGAGCGTGGTCTCGTCGGGATCGGCGGAGATCCAGCACTGACGCCGGAAGTAGTCGCTCGGCTTGTCCTTCAGCTTCACCATCGAGCCCTGGGGCGACGCGAAGACGGCGTCCATGCGATCGATCCAGTAGCCGACCCAGCTCGCGCCCGACTCGAGCACCACGACGCGCAGCTCCGGGAAGAGATCGAACACGCCGAACTCGAACACGGACGTGAACGCATGACGAACCGCGTCTCCCGCGGTCACGTTGATGAAGAAGGTGTGGGCGAAGCCCGTCATGTCGGCGAAACGGCCCGGGGCGGCCCATTTCGGCTCGAACGCCGGGTGGATGCCGAACGGCAGCCCGAGCTCCGCGGCCGTGGCGAACACGCGGTGGTGGTCCGGATGACCGAGTGCCTTGCGAGTCCAGGTGAAGGGCGGCGCCCACACGCCTTTCGCGCCCGCCTGGGCCACCCGGCGCAGCTCCTGCTCCGCGGCTTCGGGATCACCGAGCGAGAGCTGGGCGATCGGCACCAGCCGCCCGCCCGAGTCGGCGCAGAAGTCGAGGATCCAGCGGTTGTAGGCCCGGAGATAGGCCTGCGTCACGGCCTCGTCGTCGCACTCCGCCACCCAGAGCACGCCGAGCGTGGGATAGATGAAGACGCGCTCGATGTTCTCGAGGTCGAGCCGCTCGAGCCGCTCCTTGGCGTCCATGCCACCGAGGGGGGCGTTGTCGACGTAGCCGAGCCCGGTCGGCTCGCGCTCCTTCACGATGCCGCCCCACGCGTCCATGGCGCCGAGGCCCGCCGGCATGCCGTTTCGGACGAGCTTGGAGGGCTTGCCGTTGATCTCGACGTACTCGAGCCCGCGCTCGTCCTTCAGAACCCGGAGCGGGCGGTCGCGGTACGCGGGATCG
>JAKSBN010000175.1 GCA_022361175.1 Pseudomonadota bacterium
ACGACGCCGGTCTGTGCCCTCACGACCGAGCGCGCTCCGGCGAAGATGGCCGCGTACACCAGGAATCCCAGCGACGCGCCGAGCGCGCCGATCGTTCCCGCCTCGAGCACGATCGCGGCCGCCACGGTCCGGCGCCGCGCTCCGAGCGCGCGCAGGATCGCCAGCTCGCGGCGTCGCTCGTTCATCGTGTTCGTGATGCTCGCGACGATCGAGGCGGAGGCGACCAGCACCACGATGTACGCCACCAGCGTGAGCACCCGCGTGGCCCAGCCGAGCTTCGCGAAGAGGTCGGCCATCACCTTGCCGATGGGCCACGCCAGCGTGGCGACCTTGCCCTGCTTGTTGATCATCTGATCCAAGAAGAAGCCCGACTGTGGCGAGCGCAGCGCGAGCATGACGGCGCTCACCTCCTTGTAGGCGTCGGGGATGGGAGTGCCCTCGGCGGCCTCGTAGGTCTCGCCGTTTCCGCGCAGCACGTGGCCCGCCATGCGGTAGATGCCGTCGATCGGAATCCAGATGACGCGGTCGGTGGGCGTGTTGCTGGGCGCGAGCACTCCGACCACGCGGTATTCGTCGGCGTGGCGCGCCGACTCGTCGAAGACGAGGCCGTGATGGGGGTGGAACGCATCCCCGATGCCGAGTCGCGTCTCGCGGGCCACGACGCTGCCGAGCACCGCCTCCTTTCGGTTTGCATCGAAGAGCGCCCCCTCTTCGATACGGAGGGTGGAAGCGTTCTCTTCTTCCGGTGTGAACAGCGCCTGTGTCGTCCCGACGATTCGGAAGCCCTCGTAGTTGTCTCCCACGGCGTACGGCACGGCGCGGCGGACCTGCGGGTTCTCGGAGACGGCCTCGAACAGCGTCCACGGGATGTTCCCGGGCGAGGTCTCCAAGTGGAAGACGGCGTTGAGCACGAGCTGTAGCTGGCTGCCGCGCGCACCCAGGACGGCGTCGAAGCCGAGCGGCCCCGCCGTGAACGCGCGCAAACTCTGCTCCTGAATCGCGAACACCGCGAGCACGAGTCCACAGGCGAGCCCCACCGACCCGGCCGTGATCGCCGTCGAGAGCGCGTGTTGGCGCAGGCTGCGCCGGACGATGAGGGAAACGCCCGCCCTCATCGTCCCCCCGCGGCTGCGTTGAGCGCTTCCAGTTCCTCACAGCGCTCGAACGCGGCGAGCACCGAGGCGTCGTGGCTGACCAACAGCAGTGCCGAGCCTGTTTCGGCACAGATCTCGCGGATCAGGCGGAGCGCATCGCTCGCATTGGCCGGGTCGAGATTGCCGGTGGGTTCGTCGGCCAGAACCAGCGCGGGGCTGTTCGCGAGCGCTCGCGCCACGGCCACGCGCTGTCGCTGGCCCACGGAGAGCTGCGCGGGACGATGCTGGAGCCGCTCTTCGAGGCCCACCCGCGCGAGCAGCTCTCGTGCGCGTTCCGGGTCTTCTCCCGCCCCGAAGTGCATCGCAAGGAGCACGTTCTCGAGTGCGGAGTACGCCTCGAGCAGATGAAAGGTCTGAAAGACGTAGCCGATCGCCCGGCCGCGGAGGCGATCCCGGGCCGACTCCGACGCGCCCGCCATGTCCTCCCCGGCGATGCGGATCTGCCCGCCATCCGGGCGCAGGATCCCCGCGATGAGATGGAGCAGCGTGGTCTTGCCCGACCCGCTGCGCCCGCGGAGCGCCATCTGCTCACCCTGCTCGAGCGTGAGCGAGGGCACGTCGATGACCGGCTGAACGGTCCCGTTCGGCCCGCGATAGGCCTTCGTCAGCGCCTGGATCTCGAGGGCGGGCATGGCGGGCGCGTCATCCCTCGCGGATCTTCTGCGCCGCCATGCGATACAAGCTCATCACGTAGCCGTTCTTGACCTTCTCTCCCACCTCGAGCTTCCCGAGTACCGTGGCGAGGGCAAAGGGCTGGCTCCGGAACTCGTGCTCCCGGGGCACCTCCACGGCCACCCACTGGTTCATCGAGAGACCGGCCCCGAAGCAGCAGCCCGCCTCGTTCTTGGCGGCCAGGATGAACGCGCGGACGACGTCGCCCTCCAGATGGGTCGGAATCACGTAGCCACGCAGCGCGATGGGCTGGCCATCGAGCGCTCTCACGCGCGGAGGGATGATCTCTTGGCTGCGTCGTTCGATCTCCTCTTCCGAGGCCTGCTCGAGCATCCCCGGAATCTCGAAGTCGTACGGGAACCCCGAAAGCTGCTCCCACGAGATGGTCTGAAAGCGACCCGCCTCGCTGCTCTCGAGCTCGGCCTCGTCGACGTTGGAGGGGCTGTTGGTGAAACCGAGGGTCATCGCATAGGGAACGGTCGCCAGTCCGAGGAGGTAGACGCCGATGAACACGAACTTCGCGTAGCGGCGAGGCCCGGACGCTCGCGGGGGCTCACTGGACCGCGTCTTCCGACGTTGCATGCTCCTGCTCCTCTCGCAAGGAGCGCGCCTCGCGCTCCTCCCTGTCGTCGCTCGGGTTCTCGTTCCCCTCCGGATATCGGAAGCGAACGTTGCGGAACGATTGGCCCTTCACGGCGAGCTCCCGGATGGCACCCTCGAAACGCTCGAGGCCGACCAGCGGCGTGCTTCGGCCGGCGAACTCGGACGTCTTGCCAACGACCTCGCCCGTCAGGACGTTGCCCACGGCGGCAAGGGACACCTGGAACGGCTCGCCGCGAGGCGGCACGACATCGACCGCGAGCGCACGCTGCGCGACCGGAACGCCGCGTTCCGCCGCTCCGTCGAGGACGTACGCGCGAAGCGATCCGGTTTTCGGCTCCAACACGAGTTCGAGGTGGACGAACTCGTCACCGAGCACGATCAGGGCACCCCCGTGAGGCGCTTCGTGTTCGTGGTGATGTGTGGCTCCGGCGGCGGCTCCGTCACCCACGGACGACAGCATCCAGCCGGCCACGCAC
>JAKSBN010000528.1 GCA_022361175.1 Pseudomonadota bacterium
AGGAGGAGTACTCCCCGCCCAGGCGCAGGAAGGCCATGTTCTGCCAGTTGAGCAGCGGATCGGCCCCCGCCTCGATGGCCAGCGCCGCCTGCAGCCCCGTGTTGTACATGGCCATCAGGAAGAGCGGCTGCAGCGCGACCACCACCGTGATCATCATGCGCTTGTAATTGAGGCCGTCGCGCACGTGAGAGCCCGTGCGGGTCACCTGGCCGGGCGTGAACAGGAACGTGTCTCCCGCCTCCCACAGCGGGTAGAGCTTCTCCAGCTTGCCGCCCTTCTCGAAGTGCGGGGCGACGGTGTCCATGGCATCGCGGAGGAACTTCATTCAGCCTTCCTTCTCGATGCGTTCGAGGTTCTTGCGGAGATAGGGCCCGAACTCGGTCTTGCCGGGGCACACGAAGGTGCAGAGGGCGATGTCTTCCTCGTCCAGCTCGAGGGCGCCGAGGGCCACCGCCTGCTCCGCATCGCCCACCACGAGCGAACGCAGGAGATAGGTGGCCACGATGTCCATCGGCATCACGCGCTCGTAGGTGCCGATCGGCATCATGGCGCGGTGCGAGCCGTTGGTATCGGTGGTGAAGGCGAACTTCTTGCCGCGCAGGAGCTTCGACAGGAAGATGGGAATCGTCGAGAAGGTGTCGAAGCCCGGACCCATCCAGCCCAGCATGCGCCGGTCGTTGCCCTCGGCGAGCGCGCTCACCTGCAGGTGGTAGCGGCCCAGGAACCCGAACTCCGGACCGACCGCCTTCTTGCCCGAGAGCACCGAGCCCGAGAGGGTGCGGATGCCGCGCTCGTCGTCCACCAGCTGGCCCTCGGTGAGATCGTCGATGGAGGCGCCGAAGCGGGTGCGCAGCAGGCGCGGCTCCTTCACGGCCGGCCCGGCCAGCGAGATCACCCGCTCCACCGGAAGTTGGCCGCTGGCGAAGAGCCGCCCCACCGCGATCACGTCCTGATAGCCGATGTACCAGGCCGAGCGGTTCTGAGACACGGGTGCCAGGGTGTGGATGTGCACCCCGGGATTGCCGGCCGGGTGGGGGCCGGTGAACTCCTCCACCTGCACGGGGGCGTCCAGGCCGGAGGCCACGTCGCTGCCCTTTGCCGTACAGAGATAGGTGGTGCCCTCGTGCAGCTTGGCCAGCAGCCGCAGCCCGCGCTGGAAGTCGTCCCGCGCCTCGGCGATTACGACCTGGGGATCGGGGGCGAGGGGCTGGGTGTCCACGGCCGTGACGAAGAGGGCGTGGGGCTGGGCGTCGGGCTCGGGCACGCGACTGAAGGGCCGGGCGCGCAGCGCCGTCCAGAGCCCGGATTCCACCAGCAGGGCGCGTACGGCGTCGGGCCTCCAGCCCTCGGGATTGCCGCCGGCGAAGGCCTCGAAGGAGGCGTGGGCATCGCTGCCGGGCCGCCCCGCGCGCTCGCCCTCGGACAGCTGGATCACCACCGAGCGCAACATGCGCCGCGCGCCCCGGAAGACGGCGGCAACCCGGCCTTCCCCGGGGGAAACGTAGCGGCCGCCCCGGGTGCGGTCCTCGAACAGGAGCTGGCCGCGCTTGACGCGGTCTCCCTCGGCCACCGCCATGCGCGCGCGCACGCCCGGCGAGTCGTCTCCCATCACCGCTACGCGCGAGATGGTCGGTCCGTCGTGGATTTTCTGGTCCGGCTCCCCCGCGATCGGCAGATCCAGTCCCTGGCGTATTCGATGTGTCGCCAACCCGCGACTCTCCCCTCTCACCCGCAGCAGGTCGTCTTGGAAGGCCGGGAGGATAACAGGCAAAAGCGACCGTGCGAGCGCTCTGAGCCCCCTTTGGTCACTCGTGATACGCTGCAGAGAGACAGGATTCCATGGGAGGTATCCCCGATGGAACGAGCCAAAGTCCCCACTGCGCGCGACATCATGACGCGCACCCTCACCACCCTCCGCCCCGACATGCCCGCCGTGGACGCCGCCGAGCTGCTGCTGAAGAACGCCATTTCGGGCGCTCCGGTGGTCGACTCGAGCGGAAATCTGCTCGGACTGCTGTCGGAGTTCGATTGCCTGCGGGCCGTGGCGGCCTCCGACTACGAGATGGACGCCCACGACCTGGCCGAAGTGGTGGGCGACCTGATGACCCGAGACTGTCATACGGTTTCACCCGAGCTGGACCTCTTCGGCCTGGCCCACGAGTTCGTGCGGCTGCACGTGCGGCGCCTGCCGGTGGTGGAGAACGGCCGACTGCTGGGCCAGGTGAGTCGCCGCGATGCCTTGCGCGCCGCGGTCGAGCTCCGCCGCGCCCGCATCGCGCGCCGCAGCGACTTCCGGGCCTATCCCGAGGGCCGCGATCCGATTCCGAACTACCCGCGCTAGCGGCTGGTGAGGGGCTACTCGAAGAGCCTCTCACAGCCCGTACCCGCCAGCAGCGCGTCGACCCGGGCCCGATCTGCGGGCTCCAGGGCCGTGTGCGCCTCTCGCAACCAGCGCAAGCACTTGGCCTGGTAGGGGAAGGGGCGCTGGACCCAGGGCGCGCCGTCCACGCGGGTTTCCACTTGCTCGGCCCCCCGCGCCAGCGCCTCGGCGTTGGCGAGCATCACGGGCGCATAGCCGCGACCCAGCTCGGCCAGCAGGGCGCGGAGGGTGTCGGGCACGGTATCCGGAGCCAGCCACGCCCCGGGCTCGGCGCCCGAGAGATCCTCCGTGACCTCGACCCAGGCGCAGACGCGCGGTGCTTCGCGGAGCGTCAGCGCCGCGGGAGTCGGGTCGAAGAGGGCCAGCTGGGTGAGCTGGCCGTAGACGGCGAAGTCGGAGGCGCCCGGGCGGTGGCCCATGAGGAAGGGCTGGCCCTGCAGGAGGGCGTCGAAGAGGCGCAGGAAGCGGAGGTAGCTGGCTTCGATCACGGGGCCGGTCGTCTCGTTCGAGCCCACGACCCAGAGGCGGCCGATCTGCCGCTCGGCGATCAGCTTGCTCATCGGCTCGAGGCCCTCGGCGGGGGCGTCGATCCGGCCCCAGAGCGGCAGGATGGCGGCGGCCTTCTGGGCGTCTGCTTCGTGGGCCCAGCGGTAGTGGAACATGGCCTTGGTGAGCCACTCGTCGGCGTAGTCCTCGAGCAGCGCGTCCAGGAAGGCCACGACCGGATCCGGCGGGACGACCTCCCGGCCCTCGAACGCGGCCTCGAAGCGCCGGATGAGCGGCGTCGAGTCGGTGACGGCCTCGATCTCGCCGTTCTGGTCGGGCAGGTAGAAGGTGGGAAGGAGCGGCACCTTCGGCCGAGGTAGGGCGGCGTGCTCCGGCGACCCCTGCCGCAGCATGCGGTAGGGGATGTGCCGGTAGCGCAGCACGGCGCGCATCTTCCGGGTGTAGGGCGAACCGGGCGCACCCATCAGCGTGAGCGGGGTGGGGATCGCGGTCGGATGGGTCACAGAGCCCTCCGGTGTCGGGGTCGATCCTGCAATAGTGACACATATAATGTCAATTGTCGGCTGCGATCCCGCTTGCCGGCTGCGATCCGTTTGGGCTCGGGCTAGAGCGAAAACACCCGGCGCGCGTTGCCGGCCAGGAAGAGGGCGCGGGTCTCGTCGTCGAGGCCGAGCTCGTCCAGGCCCGCCAGGCAGCGGGCGGGGGAGAGCATGGGCCAGTTGGTGCCGAAGAGGACCCGATCGCGGCCTCGCCCGCGCAGCCAGTCGACGAACGCGGGGGGCAGACGCCGCACCACGTAGGCGGACGTATCCACGTAGAAGTTCGGGTACTTGTCGGCCAGGGAGATCACCTCGTCGATCCACGGGAAGCCCACGTGGCCGCCCACCACCACCAGCTCCGGGAAGTCCAGCAGCACGCGGTCCAGGTAGGGGATCAGGCGCCCCGGTTCCGACGGGCACAGCGGCCCGGTGTGGCCGATCTGGGTGCAGAAGGGAACGCCGGCGTCGACGCACGCGGCGTAGACGGGGTAGTAGCGCCGGTCGTCGGGCGGGAGGTCCCAGAGCCAGGGCACGACGCGGATGCCCACGAAGCCCAGCACCCGGATCGCACGGCGCACCTCGCGGACGGCGGCCATCGGGTTCGTCAGGTCCACCGACCCGACCCCTCGCAGAAGATCCGGCGCGCTGTGAACCGTCTCGGCCACCTCGTCGTTGGTCAGCAGCCAGCCGTGCGGGCCGCACCAGGCCGAGATGAGGGCGGTCGACACGTGGGCCTCGCGCATGACCTTCACGGTCTGCTCGAGTGGAGGCGCCTCGGGGGGCGCGCCCGTCCACCGCAGCAGGGTCTCCAGCCAGGGTTGTTGCATGAAGTGCGTCGTGGGCTGCTGGGCCCAGGCATCGACGATCTCGAGGGACGACGACGGGAGGTGGGTCATCGGAGGCCCCTTTGACTTTTACTTAGGTGCCTAAGTATAATCGAGGGCCGGGTAAGCGCAAGGAAGTCGGGCCGCGGCATGGCGCAAGACCGGAGAGAGCAAGACCAGGGCGAGGCGCCGCGACGCCTCTACCACCGTCTGGTCGGCGCCGCGCATCGCGCGCGCACTCGATTCGACGCCGAGAGCCTGGAGCGAGTGGGCGTGACGGCTGCCCAGGCGGCGGCGCTTTTCGCCCTCGAGGGCACACCGGGCCAGACGCAGCGGCAGCTGGCCGTGACGCTCCGCATTCGCGAGCCCTCGGCCGCCCAGATGATCGCCCGCCTGGAAGCGCGGGGTCTGGTGGCTCGCGAGCCGGCGGCACACGACGCCCGCGCCTGGGCCGTCTCGCTCACGCCTGCGGGCCGCCAGTCGCTGCGGCGCCTGCGGCCGCACCTGGCGCGCCTGAACGCGTGGTTGACCGACGGCTTCTCGCCTCGCGAGCTGGCGGTGGTGGCCCGCTTCCTGGACCACGTGGGTCGCGATCCCGGCGAGTGACCCCGCGGCGCGGCTAGGCGATCGGCGACAGAAAGGCGCCGCCGGATGCCAGCTCCTGATCGAGCCACGAACCGAGGCCACAGCGCACGGCGCACTCGATGCGGTGATCGCGCCAGTGAAGGGGCGCCGCCTCGAAGCCCGGCTCGCTGCTGGCCCGGGCGAAATTGGCCGCCATCTCGCGGATGCCGCGCCGCACGCTGGGGCGGGCGGAGAGCCGCTCGAGCCAGGCGGCCAGCGCCGGGTGCTCGGGGCCGGGCGGGTGGCCCATGAAGGCCAAGGTGCGCAGGTGGGGCGCCAGCGCCAGGTCGGCCAGCGAGAGCTCGCCGCAGAGCCACTCGCGATCGCCGAGCTCCTGCTCGAGACGGGCGTGGTGCTGCGAGGCGATCTCACCGGCGCGCTCGGCGATTTCGGGCCTTTCCTTGTCGAGCGCCGGGCGGAAGAGCTTCACCAGGCCGAGCACGTAGGCGCAGGCGTCGATCTCGCCGTCGGACTTGAGCTCCAACCGGCGGCAGCGCGCCCGTTCGCGGGCATCCCGGGGATACACGGCCGGTTCGGGAAAGCGCTCCTCCAGGTACTCGCAGATCACTCTCGAATCGGCGATGGCCACGCCGTCGTCCACCAGGGCCGGTACCTCGACGCGCGGGTTCAGGGTGCGCAGCCGCTCGCGGTCGGCGTCGGTCCACACCTCACACAGCTCGAAGTCGACGCCCTTCTCGTAGAGCACCATGCGAACCTTCAGCGCGTACGGACTGAAGGCGTTGTCGTGGAGCTGCATTCGAACCTCCCGGGTGAACGCTCAGGCGTCGGGCTTCGAGCCCTCGATGTCGGACTGCAGCCCGGCCAGGAGCTCGGCGGAGCCGAACTGGCCGCCGCCGCTTCCGCGTCCCAGAGCCACCTCGGGCCCCACCACCTCCGGCCCCGCTCCCGGCGGCAGCGGCGGCGTGTAGTAGCCGAGCGCGTAGCTGCCCATGGAGTAACCGATCAGCTCCTGCAGCTCGGGGTCCAGGTCGCGCGCGATCTCCGGCGGGCAGGAGAGGTACTGGTTCTCCTCCTGCCGCAGCCAGCCGAGCGTGTAGGTCAGGTTGATGCCGATGCGGTCTTCGTGAGAGCGGTTGTGGCCGCCGCCGTGGAAGACCGAGCCCGTGTACACGAACACGGACCCGCGCGGCATCTCGGCCTGCACGATCTCCGCTTTGGTCGGCTGGCGGTTGTCGGGCCAGGCGACGCTGCCCGGAGTCACCTGGGTGGCGCCGTTCTCCGCCGTGAAGTCCGTCAGCGCCCAGATGGTGTTGAACTGCGGCTCGACGTGGCTCAGGTGCGTGCCCCAGGCCCAGCGGTCCCGGTGCAGCGGCTGGGCCTTCTGGCCGGGGCGGATGCGGATCACCTGGGTCAGGTGCAGCTGGATGCGTTTGGAGTACGGCTGCAAGAACTTGCGGGCGGCCTTGAGGATGGTCTTGTGCGTCACCAGCTCGCGGCAGGCCGGCGAGCGCGCCACCAGGGCGCCGGTGCGCGTGGTCTTGAAGCCGCTGAAGGCGTCGGCCCCGGGCTTGGTGGCCTCGACGTACGGCTGGACTTCGTCCAGCGTCCGATCGACGTCGGCCGGCGAGAGCACGTTCTCGACGACGACGGCCCCGTCGCGTTCGATCGCGGACAGAATCTGGCGGGCGCTGGCGCGGGCATCCAGGCGAACGAGTTCGGTCATCGGGTCTTCCTCCTCGGGGTGATCTCGGTGGGGGGTGCGAGCAGCGGCTCGAGGAGCGTCTCGAGCAACTCCGCCTGCTTGGGGGCCGGCCAGCCCTCCGGGTCGAGGGAGGCGCGGACCCCCACTCCGTCGACGGCCGCGATCACGGCGTCGGCCGCGTCGCCGGGGTCGACGGCAGCGTTGATCTCGCCGCGGCTCTGGGCGCGGCGGACGTCTTCCGCCAGGAGCTCGCGCAGGCGCTCGTAGTAGCGGTTGTGGACGGCGGCCAGTTCGGGACTCCAGATCGCCCGGCCCCAGAACGACAGCCACACCCGCCATTCGCGCCGTTCGGGTTCGCCCAGCGGCAACGCGAAGGACGCCATCTCGATCAGGTCACAGCCCTGGAAGCGCTCCATGCCCTCCAGCAGCCGCTCGGCCACGCGGTCGAGTGCCGCGGCGAGCAGCGCGTCCTTGCCGTCGAAGTAGTGGGTGAGGGTGCCGGTCGTGGCGTCCGCCGCCCGCGCCACGTCGACCAGCCGCACCCGGTCCAGGCCGCTCTCGCCGATCGCGGCCACGGCGGCGTCGGCGATCCGTCGTCGCTGTTCTTCGTGGTCGACGACCTTAGGCATAATCATGATTATATAAAGAAAAGGCGCGCTGTCCAGCCCGATTTCCTTGCCGGAGGGCGCGCGGGCTAGGGCTCGCTGCGGCAGACCGCCTCGATCTTGAACCCGTCGAGATCGATCACGAAGGCGCCGTAGAAGGGCTGGGTGTATTCGGACCGCACGCCCGGGCGGCCCGCGTTGCGCGCCCCCTGGCCGAGCGCCGTCTCGAAGAAGGCATCCACGCTCGGGCGGTCCTTCGCCTCGAAGCTGATGTGGAGCCCGAAACCCGCTGTTGCACCGCCCGGTTCCATTCGTTGGAGGATCCAGAAGGCGGGCGCGTGCCGTCCGGGCGGCCCGTAGCCGACGGCGCCGACCCGCTCCTTGATGCGCACCCAGCCGAGTGTGCCCAACACCGCATCGTAGAAGGAGGTCGCCCGAGCGAAGTCGCTCACCGGAACGGAGACGTGATCCAACATGTGCGCCGGCGGCTCCACCCGTCCAGGGAGCACTCGGCCCGCTCGCTGGCGCGAGCGCAGGGCAGGTGCCCACGTCGTGGGAACATCCTACTCGAGACGCGGGCGTGAGGCGCGGTCTTCGCCTCTAGCGGTCGGCCGCTCCGCGCGAGGCTGCGGCCAGCGCCGCCAGCAGCGCATCGGCGGTGAACGGTTTCTGCAGCAGCGCCAGCGCCGGGTCCGCCTCCACCAGATCGGCCAGCGACGTACCGCTGCGCCCCGTGATCAGCACGACCGGCAGGCTCGGGTGGGTCTCGCGCAGCTCTTGGAGGGCTTGGGTGCCGTCCATCTCGGGCATGTGCACGTCCAGCACCACGGCGCCGAGGTCGGGCTCGCGTCGGATCTGGGCCAGAGCATCCAGGGCGCTGTCGGCCTCCAACACCTGGATGTGGCTGCGCTGCAGGTAGCGCCCGATCACCTGGCGCACCATGGGAAGGTCGTCGACGACCAGGATGCGCGCGGGTTCGGGCAGAGCCGCCAGACTGGCGGGGCGCCGCGGGACTTGGGTGGTGTCGCGCACGTCGCCGCTCTTCGGGGCCGGCAGCAAGACCTCGACCGTCGTTCCCTCGCCCTCCGCCCCGGTGATGCGAAGGCCTCCCCCGTGCCCCTTGACGATGCCCATGGCCGAAGCCAGGCCCAGGCCGCGGCCGTCGGTGCGGGTCGTGAAGAAGGGCTCGAAAATCTGACTGCGGAGCTCGTGGGGGATGCCGCAGCCGTGGTCGCGCACCTGGAGTACGGCGTAGTTCCCGCTGGGCAGCTGCCCCTTGGGCGCATCCACGTCGATCATGCCGCTGAAGGCGCGCTCGCCCAGGACGACCTCGACCGCGCCCGGCTTGCCTTCGTACGCCCGCGCGGCGTTCTGCACCAGGTTGAAGAGCAGCTGATCGAGTTGGATCGGGTCCCCCGAGACCACCGGCTCGCCCTCCGTGTGGAGGCGCAGATCGATGGCGCTGGGGAGGGCCGTGCGGGCGATCCGCGTCGCGTTCTCCACGCGCTCGGCCAGCGTGATGCGCTCCAGCGTGCGCCGTCCCTTTCCGGTGTAGTCCAAGAGCTGCTTTGCCAACGCCGTCGCGCCGTCGGCCGCGTCGAGGATCGACTGGAGGTCCTCCCGCAGGTCCTTGGAGGCGTCCTCGGGAAGCGTGGCGGCGATCAGGCTGGCGTTGCCCTGGATGCTGGTGAGGAAGTTGTTGAAGTCGTGGGCGACGCCGCCGGCCAGCGCGCCGAGGCTCTCCAGGTGTTGCTTTTCCCGCAGCCGCTCGTCGATCTCGCGCTGCCCGTGATGCGAGCGCTGGAGCGCGTTCACCGCGTCGCGCTGTGCCGAGAGCGCCTGCTCCCACACCGACCGGTGGGCCAACATCGAAAGCAGTGTCGGCACCGACACCAGAATCGCGCCGACGATCGCGATCTCGGGCGGCGCGATCTCGGCCTGCACGATCGGTCCGTGCCACAGCGCCGCCAGGAAGGTGGCGACCGTGGTGAGCGTCCACGCGATCGCGGCGCGCGGGCGGCAGGTCATGACGGACAGCAGCGGGATCGCGGAGGCGTAGATGAACGCCAGCGGCAGCGCGCCTCCCACGTACAGGGCGGAGAGCCCGCACGAGATGGCCAACGCGCCCGGGAGCGTGTGCGCCGCCCACTCAAGGCGGCCCGTTGTGCGATAGAGCGGGATCGCGACGGCGAAGAGCGAGAAAGAGACGAGTGAAACGGCGGCGATCAGGCGCGGCAGTTCGTCCCAGGTGAGCAGCAGGCTGGTCGCGGTCGTACCCGTGGCGAGTAGAGACGTGGCGACGAGGATGCGGATCCGCTGCAGATCGCCGGGGTCCGCCCGCTCGAGGTCGGTCTCGAGAATGAAGCGGTCGACCCAAGACAGGTAGGGGGGCGCGCGTCGGGTCGGCCGGTCGGGGGCCGCGGCAGACATCAACTCCGGAGGATACCGGAGCCCGTTCGCGGTCGCGCACCCCGCTACACCGTGGTTTTGCGCAACGCCACTCCAGGGAACCTAGAACTGTGTATCCCGTGGTGCAGCTTCGCGCGACCGGCAGCCAGTGCGCAGGCAGGCAGCAAGTTCGCTTGCGGAGTTTTCGGCGTGTTGCCTATTCGGCTGCTGCCGCCACCCAGGGCGGGTCGAAGCCGGAGTTGCCGTCCACGTCGGCGTAGAGAGCGTTGGTGACGCCGTATGCGAGGGTGCCTCGCTCGCCCAAGTTGCCGTCGGCGAGATCGGCCAGGGTCGGGTTGTCGGAACTCCGCAGCTCGCGCGGGTACACCGGGAACAGCGGGCGGGAGACGCCGTCGGTGCCCTTGGCGATCACTACGAACCAGGTGTCCTCCGTGAGGGTGTAGGGCACGACCAACGTCGCCTCCCGGCGCGCCGCGCCGGGGACGCTCGGGTCGACCACGACGGTGCTCACGCTGAAGTCGGTGCCCGCCTGGAAAGTCTCGTTGGGGTTGGCCGTGAAGAGCACCGGAACCTCCTCGCCCGGAAACTCGGCCACCTCCGGATCGACGGCTGCGAACTCCGTCGGCGTCGTGGCGGCGTTCCGGTAGACCTCGATGGTGTCGAAGTCCGCCCAGACGGGCGCTTGGACGCGCACTTCGAGTTGAACAGCACCGGTGCTGCTGGCCACGTCCACCGAGCCGCCGAGTGTCAGGTCCGCAACGGCGCCGGAGCCGTCGCCGGCCAGGAGCCGCGTCTGCACGTAGAGACCCTGGCCGCAGGTGGCGCGCCCCGCGTTCACCGCCTGGGCGATCTCGGCGTCCGAGATCGCCGCGGGCGCGTCCGTGGACGCGGCCGTCCAGGTGCGCGTGCCCGCTCCGCTCAGGTCGAAGAACCCGTGGGTGTCGGTGACGCAGGTGTGCGTCACCCGCAGGCCCTGGTTCAGGTGGTTGAACCAGATGCCCATGAGGTCGTTCTCGAACTTCCGCTGGGCCCCGCCATCGCTGCCGTTCCACATCTCGAAGGCCGGGAAGGGGAAGTACAGGTTGCCGAGAGCGGGATCGAGGCGCGCGGCGAGCTTCTCGGCGGTCGAGAGCCGCGAGCGCGGCGGCACTTCGGAGGAGTCGACCTTGAGCGGCACGAAGGTGCTTTCGATGTGGTTCACCTGCACCGTCGTGTGCGGGGTGGCGGTGGGGTTGCCGAGAGCGGCGTTCCACAGGCCCTCGGGCGTCACGGTGTAGGAGCCGAAGCTGGGGAAGTCCTGACCCGGGGGAGCTTTGACCGCCCAGTCGGTCGAGCCGCCGGATGGGAGCGTCCCGTCCACCGTGAACGGGTAGCCGTTGAAGTGCCCGAAGTCCCAGGTGGTGATCTCCTCGCCGATGGTGGAGGCCACGAAGTTGGAGAGCCCCAGGTCTGCGATCGTCGGGTCGAGGTCGCTGTGGGATCCGTGCTCGGTGGAGACGATGTTGTCGACCCCTTCGCCGGCGAACTGGCGCGCACGGTCGGCGAACGCGACGGTCGAGTCGGCGCTGCCGATGGCGTGCACGTGGAAATCCGAGGACACGAACCCGGTGGTATCGACCACGCGCACGAGGCTCGCCGCCACGTCCCGGGTGGCGCCCGCCGTGATGGCCACGAAGGGGCCGCCGGCGTCGGGCGGCTCCAGGTGGAGCGAGTACTCGGTGCCCCGCGAGACCGCGATCTGATAGCTGCCGGGCTCCAGGTCGAACTCGGCGACGCCGTCGGCGCCCGTGTAGGCGAAGTGGCTCAGCCCGAACGGGATCCGACGGCCGCCGCGTCCGCCGAAGGTGTCCGTGTTCTCGTCGTCGGTGACGCCCGGGATGCCGGCGAAAGGAATGACGGGGTCGGGGCTCGGGTCGAAGCCCACGACGCTCACCCGGCTCGGCAGCGGCGCGCCGGCGCCGTCCGTGACGGTCACCCGCAGTCGGCCCGTGGGCGGCAGGTTCACGTCCTGCACGGTCGTGGCCCCGGCGGCGACGGTCACCGGGTGCAGCGCGGGGGCGGTTCCGCCGCCCTCGTAGGGCGCGCCGCGCTGCGAACCGACGACGCCGTAGTCGCCGGGGGGCAGGGCGCCCGAATAGCAGCCGTCGGCTCCGGTCACGAAGTGGGCCGTCAGGCCCTGCAACGCCGCGCCGTCGACGGGCCCGACGGCCACGCGCGCGCCGGCTGCGGGCGCGCCGCCCACCGTGACGCAGCCCGCCAGCGTGCCGCTCGGCAGCTCGTTGGTCTCCAGCACCAGCGACAGGGCGTTGGCGCCGCTGCCGTCGCCGACGCCGAAGAAGCGGGTGAACGAGTTCTCGCCGGGCACGCCGGAGCCCGGGTCGGCCGCGGGGACGAAGAACGTCGGGCCGAGCCCCAACAGGACCGCCACCAGCGACTGGCTGTGGGCGACCACCGCCACGCCCGAAACGCTGATGAAGTCCGAGGTCGGAATCGAGGAGCCCGGGTTCGGCCGGTACGCGTACTGGTAGTCGACGCCGGTGCCCTCGCCGAAACCGATGAAGCCGATGCCCGTGGGCTGGGTGCCGAAGCGCAGCGTGCCGGCCAGGATCTCGCCGAGTCCGCCCCCCGCCAGAAGCCACGGGTCCACCTCGCCGGCGGCGTTCAGGAAGTCGCCCACGAAGAGACCCACGGGCTCGCTCTGGTGGTTCAGGACCTGCGTCTCGATCTCCAGATAGGACTTTCCGGGCTCGAGCTTGTAGAGGGTGCACGCCGTGATGTCGTAGTCCCGATCGTCGGCCTCGGGCGGCAGGTCGAAGCCGAACTCGCGAACGTTGGTGGAGGGGTTGATGAAGTCGAGCAGGTCGTCGGGGCCGCACGCGCGGACGACGGCGGCCGTGCCGTTCTGGCCGTCGTTCACCACCTCCACCGTCTGCGCGTTGACGACGCTCTCCAGGGCGAGCGACGGCTGCATCTCGATGAAGTTGTCCCGGCCGGGCTGGGAGACCAGCTCCGCGTCGATCAGGTTCCCCCCGAAGCCGCCAACGCTGTAGAGATCGCGCTGGGAGATGCCGCTCACCAGCGGCGTGGGGCCCTGGATGATGAAGCGCGCGACGTCGTTCTCCAGCAGGAAGTCGTTCACGCGGCCGTGGGCCAGCGGGCCCTCGATCAGATCGTCGGGCGTCGTGATCTGGCGGGCGCGGGCCTTCGGCGGTGCGTAGGCGAACGCGCTCTGGACGGTTCGGGTCGCGCCGCGATCGTTGGAGACCGCCACCACCAGCAGGTTGTCGTCCAACAACGGGGCGCCCGGCACCACGGTCGCGCCGTAGAAGCCGCCGCCCTGGTCCGAGAGCGCCAGGGGCTGTCCGTTCAACGTCGCGGCCAGCGTGCTCGGATCGGCGCTGCCGGCGATGTTGACCGAGACGGTGACCTCCGCCGTCGTCACGGTCCCGGTCGGGGACACGATCAGCAACAGAGGCTGGGGGCAGCGCAGCCCCAGCGCCAGGAAGAGGCAGGCGAACCAGCCCCACCGCCAGCGTGTGCGCATGGGAACTCCTCGAGCGGGTCAGCGCGGTTCGGGGGCTTCCGAGCGCGATGGGCGCTACCGACCCGGTGTTCAGCTTACGCTCAAAGGCGTTGAAATCACAACGATTCGGTGACGAAATCGCGTGGGGTTCGGCTGACTCGGCGTCAGCTCGCGCGCTAGACCAACGCTCCGTCGTGGCCTTCCCAGTAGCGGCTGCGCAGCCTGCGCTTGGCCATCTTGCCGGTTTCCGTGCGCGGCAAGTCGTCGACGAAGTCGATGGTGCGCGGGCACTTGTAGTGCGCGATGCCGGCGCGGCAGAAGTCGATCAGCTCCTGGGCGAGGGCGTCCCCGGGTTCTTGGCCGGCGGCCGGCACCACGACGGCCTTCACCTCCTCGCCCATCTCTTCGTTGGGGACGCCGATGACGGCGACCTCGTCGACCTTGGGATGGGTGATCAGGTGGTTCTCGGTCTCCTGCGGGTAGATGTTCACCCCGCCGGAGATGATCATGTTGGACTGACGGTCCGTCAGGTACAGGAAGCCGTCGCCGTCCAGATAGCCGATGTCGCCCAGCGTGAAGAGGTCGCCGCGGTAGGTCTTGTCGGTCTTGGCGTCGTCCTTGTAGTAACGGAAGCGCTGCGAGGCATCGGGCGGGGCCTCGAAGTAGATGGCGCCCTCGGTGTCGGGAGCGGTGATCTCGCCGCCGTCTTCGTCCAGCACGTAGACCTTGCCGCCCGTCCAGTGCCGCCCGACGGAGCCGCGGTGCTCGAGCCACTCGCTGGCCTTGATCAGCGTGCCGCCTCCCTCGGTGCCGGCGTAGTACTCGTAGACGGCGTCGCCCCACCAGTCGATCATCGCCTGCTTCACCGGCACCGGACACGGGGCGGCCGCGTGGATGGCGATGCGCAGGCTCGAGACGTCGGCCCGCTGGCGACGCTCTTCGGGGATCTGGAGCAGGCGCCGGAAGTGGGTCGGCACCCACTGCGACGAAGTCACGCGGTACTTCTCGATCAGGTCGAGGGCCAGGCTCGGATCGAAGCGGCGCATTACGACCGTGGTGGCGCCCAGCCGGTGCTGGGCGGAAGTGAAGACCAGCGGCGCGGCGTGGTAGAGAGGCGCGGGCGACAGGTACACGTCGCTCTCCTGCATCCCGAAGATGCCCGCCATCCCGAGTGCGCCGATGGCGCCCCGCATGTCGCCGGCCGGCACGCGCGGCAGCGGACGCCGCACGCCTTTCGGGCGCCCCGTGGTGCCGGAGGAGTAGAGCATGACCGAGCCTTCGAGCTGGTTCTCGAGGGGCGCGTCTTCGGGAACTGCGGAGAGCTGCGCTTCGAGGTCTTCGAAGCCCGCGATGGCGCCTCCCACCGCCAGCCGCAGCGTCAGCTTCGGGACCTGGAGGGCGACCCGGGCGGCCACGTCGCCGAAGTCGGCGTTGGCCACCAGGGCCTTGGCATCGCAGTTGTCGACGATGTAGGCGACCTCGTCCTCCTGCAGGTGCCAATTGACCGGGATGAAGTAGAGGCCGGTTCGGTGGCAGGCCCAGAAGAGGTCGAAGAACGAGTCATCGTTGCCGAGGTAGACGGCTACGCCATCCCCGGGCTCGAGGCCCGCTTGGCGGAAGAGCTGACCGAGCCGCCGCGACCGCGCCTCCAACTCGCCGTAGGTCTCGATGTGTTCTCCGTCGCCGTAGATGATGGCCGGGCGGTCGGGGTGATTCTCGGCGATGGTGGCGACGGTGGTCACGGGGGGCTCCTCTCGGGCGTCCTCTTGGGCGTCGGTTGGAAGGGGGTTGGAAGGGGTGTGGTTTCGGACGTCATGTTACACGGCTGCGTGCGGCCTCCGCGGCCTTTACGCGCCGGGGCGTCTGCGATACCCCCGAAGCCGTGCAGGGCTCCATCCTGGTGAGCGACTGGATCGAGGGGCGCTACGGCGAGCGGCTGGAAGCCGCCGCGCCCGGCGTGCCGCGGGTCGTCATCGGGCCGGAAGGGCCGGCGGGCGACCCGGCCACGGGCGAGGTGGCCTTTCTCTCGGGCGATCTCTTCATGGAGCGCGTGGGCCCCTTCGTGCGTCAGGTCGTGCGGGCCAAGGGCCTGCGATGGCTGCACACGTCGAGCGCGGGCGTCGACAACCCCTTCTTCCAGGGGCTGTTGGATCGGGGCGTGCGCCTCAGCAATTCGTCCGGGGCCCAGGCCGTGCCGATCGCGCACACGGTCTGGCTCTACATCCTGGCCCTCACCCGCGATCTGCCGCGCTTTCTCGACGCCCAGGCGCGGCGCGCCTGGGAGCCGCGCGAGATCGAGGACGTCCAGGGGCAGGTGCTGGGCGTGATCGGGTTGGGGCCCATCGGCGCCGAAGTCGCACGGCTGGCGCGGGCTTTCGGCATGAAGGTGCTGGCGGTGCGGCGCACCCCTCGCGGCGACGAGCTGTTCGAGACGCACCCTTTCCAAGAGCTGCCGGAGCTCTGGTCGCGGGCCGACCACTGGGTGCTGGCCGCGCCGCTCACCGACGAGACCCGCGGCCTGGTGGACGCCGCCGCCCTGGCCGCCATGAAGCCCGGCGCGCGGCTCATCAACGTGGGCCGCGGGGAGCTGGTGGACGAGGGCGCCCTGGTGAAGGCCCTCGAGTCCGGCCACCTGGCGGGGGCGGCGCTGGATGTCTTCGCCACCGAGCCGCTGCCGCCGGACCACCCGCTCTGGACCTGCCCCAACGTGATTCTCACGCCTCACTGCTCCGGGGCGAACCCCGGCAACGTGCACCGCTCCGCCGAGGTCTTCCTGCGCAACCTGGCCGCCTACTGCGCCGGGAATGCACTGGAAAACGAGATCTTCCCCAACGGCTGACGCGCCCGGGGCGGCCCCACCGAGGCCTCGACGGAGTCCTGGCAGCTCGCTAGGATGCGAATCCGATTCGGATTCTTTTTCGAGTGAGAACTCCCATGCCGCCGCCTCAGCTCTCCAGCGTCGCTCCGCCCAAACAGGCCCGCAGCGAGCAGACCCTGCAGCGGATCCTCGCCGCCGCCGAAGCGCTGATCGAGGAGAAGGGCGTGGCCGATCTCTCGATTCCGGAGATCGTCGCGCGGGCGGGATCGTCGGTGGGCGGCTTCTACGCCCGCTTCAAGGACAAGACCGCGCTCCTGAGGGCGCTGGAAGAGCGCTTCTTTCGGCAACTGATCGACCTCTTGGAGCGCGTGGCCGACCCCGACGCGTGGCCCGGGGCCAGCGTGCAGCAGATCGTCGCCGGGCTTGTACACGAGTTGGTGTCGCTGACCCGGACGCGCCACAACATGCTGACCGCGTTTCTGACCCGCGCCGCCCAGGACCCGGAGTTCCGCGCCGAAGCGCTGGGCTTTCGGCGCCAGGTGTCGGAGCGCGTGACCGAGCTGGTGGTCGGACGCGGGGAACGCTTCACGCACCCCGATCCGGCCCTGGCCGTCGACTTGAGCGTCCAGTTCGCCTTCGGGCTGATGCTCCAGAACACGATCTACGGCGAGACCCGGGCCGCCGGCCGCACGCTCGGCGACGCGGAACTGGTGCGCGAGATCTCGCGCAACGTGCTCGCCTACGCCGGCGTCGAGTCGGCCTCGGATCTCGCTTCGAGCGCCCCTTCACCCAGGAGAGACCCATGAAGTACACGCAACACAACCCGCTGCCGATCCCCGAATCCGGCGCCCACGCCAAGGTGCGGGCGACCATCGACACGGTCTTCGACTGGGAGTACGCGCTGCGCGAGCAGGGCATGCTGGCTCTGTACGAGAAGGGCAAGGCCCAGAACTGGAACGCCACCGAGCTCGACTGGGACGTCGACGTCAGCATCGAGCGCATGATGGCCGACCGCGCGGCCGTGGGCGGCGGCAACCTCATGAACCAGCTGTTGAACCCGCCGAAGGAACTGCCCCAGGACGAGGTCATCCGCCTGAACCTCCACATGAACGCCTTCATGCTCTCCCAGTTCCTGCACGGCGAGCAGGGAGCCCTGCTGGCGACGGCGAAGATCGTGCAGACGGTGCCGGACGAGGAGTCGAAGTTCTACGCCGCCAGCCAGACTATGGACGAGGCGCGACACGTAGAGGTGTATCACCGGTATTTGACCGAGAAGCTGGGCATCAGCTACGGGGTCAATCCGAGCCTGCAGACCCTGCTGGACCAGATCATCGAGGACAGCCGTTGGGACGTCACGTTTCTCGGCATGCAGATCATGGTCGAGGGACTGGCGCTGGCGGCCTTCGGCATGCAGCGCATGATGATGGCGGGGGAACCCCTGATCCAGGACATCACCACCCGCATCATGCAGGACGAGAGCCGCCACGTGGCCTTCGGCGTCGTATCCCTCGAGAAGCTCTACGCCGAGGAGATGTCGGCGGCCGAGCTGCGCGAGCGCGAGGACTTCGTGATCGAGGCCACCCACCTCCTGCGCGAGCGCCTGCTGATGGAGCAGGTCTTCGAGCGACTCGGGTGGGACGTGAAGCTGTGGACGGAGTGGGCGCAGGAGACGCCCTTCATGCGCGGCTTCCGGCAGATGACCTTCTCCAAGATCGTGCCCAACCTGAAGCGGCTGGGCCTGCTGACCCCGCGCGTGCGCGAGGCGTACGCCAAGATGGACCTGCTGCGGTTCGAGAACCTGAAGGACTCCGTCGAGGAGCCGGAGCCGCAGCCGCCCCAGGAGCTGGTGCAGCTGCTGATGCAGTTCCTGCAGGAGAACGTAGCCACACCCGCGGCGAGCTAGGAGCTTGACCCAAGGCTGCGGGGAGTTGGCCGCGCCCGAGCCAAGAAACCGGGCAGCGCGCGTAGGCTCCGCGTTAGGATCGGTGGACGCCGGGACGAGAGCCCCGGGCGTCGGCCGTGTGACTGCGGCCCCTGCTCGCGGGGACGGCGTCATGAGACTGCTCGCGTTGACGATGGCTGGGGTGGCTCTGGCGGCCGGACCCACCGCGGCCGAACCCGCGGACGCAGCCGAAGAGCCCCCCCGTGAAGAGCCGTCGGGCGACGTCGGGGAGGACCGGCTCTCCGACGTGGTGGAGACGGTTCGCGAGACCCTCAACGCCTACGGCAGTCTCCGCGTCCGGTTCGTCGCAGCGGACGGGGGCGAGGAGGTGCAGAACGGCGCCTCTCGCCTGGGCCTGCGCCTGCGGCGCGACTTCTCGTCGACCTTCGCCGTCGTGGGGCAGGTGGAGTGGCAGGTCAACCTGGTGGACAACCCGACGATCTTGACCGTCGGCGACAGCACCAGCTCCGAGCTCACCGAGGTCGACAACGCAGACGCCTTCGAGACCCGGCTCGGCTGGCTCGGGGTCGACGGAGGTCGCTGGGGCCGGCTCACGTTGGGCAAACAGTGGAGTACGTACTACGACGTCGCCGGTTGGACGGATGAGTTCTACGTCTTCGGCGCCACCTCGCTGGGCGTCTTCAACGCCGGCACCGACGGGGGGCAGATCGGAACGGGCCGCGCCAGCGCGTCCATCGCCTGGCGCGGGGACTTCGGCCGTCTGAGTCTGGGCGCGCAGTACCAGCCCAGCGGGCTGAACGATCAGTCGGCCGAGACTTTCGGCGCCTCCCTTCGCCTCCGTCTCACCGAGTGGCTGCAGGTGGGGGCCGCCTTCAACCGCGCGGAGCGGAACGACCTGGGTGACGGGCTCCGCGGCTCGGACGACCCGCGCACGATCGCGGCCGGGCTCCGCCTCGAGCGTTGGGGGTTGCTGGCCGCGCTCGTCTACGCCGACCAGCGTCAGAACGACGCCGGCCGCCGTGGGGGCGTCTTGAGGCTCTTCGATGCCTCTGGCTACGAGGCCTACCTGCGCTACGGCTGGGGCCGACGCTTGGGTCTGTTCGGGGGCGGCAACTGGCGCAGCGCGGCGGACTCGGGGCTGGACGACGAGGCGGACGTGGAAGACTACTACCTGGGTCTCGATTGGTTCTTCAACGACCAGACCTTCGTCTACGTCCAAGGTCGCGTCGATGCGGAGGACGGCGACGACGCGATCGTCTTCGGGATCCGCTTCGACTTCTCGCTGGGACGGTCTCCGTGAGCCGGGGGCGTTCCGGAATGGAGGGGACGGCATGACACGTGCACCGCGTTGGTTCTGGGAAGCGATCGAGGCACCGTGTGACGACCGGGTCGTCGCGGTGGACGGCTGCCCCATCCACTACCTCCACTGGGGTGAGCGCGACAAGCCCGGCATCGTGCTGGTGCACGGGGGTGCGGCGCACGCCCACTGGTGGAGCTTCATCGCGCCGCAGCTCACCCACGAGTACCAGGTGGTGGCGCTCGATCTGTCGGGCCACGGCGACAGCGGCCGCCGTCAGGAGTACCCGCGCGAGGTCTGGGCCAAGGAGATCATGGCGGTGGTCGCCGACGCGGGCATCGCCGAGCCCCCCATCGTTGTGGGCCACAGCATGGGCGGTTTCGTCTGCATCGTGACGGCGGCGGAGTACGGCGACCAGCTGGCGGGGGCCG
>JAKSBN010000417.1 GCA_022361175.1 Pseudomonadota bacterium
CCTCCGCCTCGCGGGCAGCGCGCTCGGCCGCCTTGGCGGCCCACTGCTTCTCGAGCTCAGCCGCCTCGGCCTTGCGACCCTCGATGTCCGCCACTTCCTCGGCGACCTGGACGGTCATGAAGCGCAGCACGGAATCCTCGAGGCGCAGGGTGCGCTCCAGATCCGGCACCACCTTGCCGTCGTCCAGGTAGGACAGCACGTAGTAGTGGCCCTTGTGGAACTTGTTGATCTCGTAGGCGAGCTTGCGCTTGCCCCAGTCGTCGACCAGGAGCCGCACGGCCGTGCCCTTCTCGAGCACGCCATCGACCTTGGCCAGGAGCGCGGCGTTGCCCTCTTCCGAGATCTCGGGCTGAACGATGAACGAGGTTTCGTATTCCCGCACTGGACCTCCTCGTGGACGGACGCTCGCGCGCCCGAGCCTTCGCTTCTCTGCCCCTGAGCGCGGGTCGCTCGCGGGGCCAACGAAGACTGAGGGTGAGGGAGAACCGCCAACCGGCCCTCCGAAGGCCGGAAGGGATACCACACCGCCGACACCCGAGCGAGGGCCCGCGACCTCATGGCCCCCGGGGACGGCCTCCCCTCAGCGGCAGAGCAGCAGCTCGTGGACCCGCGCGTCGGGAGTGAGCTCGGGATGGAAGGTGCAGGCCAGCACGTTGCGCTGCCGCACCAGCACGGGGCGGTCGTCCACCCGGGCCAGGACGTCCACCTGGGGACCGAGGTCCTCGAGCTGCGGCGCGCGGATGAACACACAGCGCAGGCCCTCGAGCCCGGGCGCCGCCCCCGGGTCGACCGCGGCCGAGAACGAGTCCACCTGGGTGCCGTAGGCGTTGCGCAGGGCCACGGCGTCCAGCAGGTCGAGTGTCTCCACGGGGTGGTTGCGACTCTCCCGGGCCAGCAGGATGGCGCCCGCGCAGGTGCCCAGCACGGGCTTGCCCGCCTCGGCGAAGGCCCGCAGGGGCTGGACGAGCCCCTGGCGGGCCAATCCCTTGGCGATCGTCGTGCTCTCGCCCCCGGGCAGCACCAAGCCGTCCAGGTCCTTCAGGTCGCGCTCCCACAAGACGCGCCGCCCGTCGGCCCCCAGCCGGCCCAGGGCCGCCAGGTGCGCTTCCACGTCTCCCTGGATGGCCAGGACCCCGATTCGCGCCATGCGGCTACCAGCCCCGGTTGGCCAGGCGCTCGTCCTCCGAGAGCGTGCTCATCTCGATGCCCTTCATGGGCGCCTGGAGCCCGCGGCTCGCGGACAGGACCTCGGCCGGATCCTCCCAGTGCGTGTTCGCGTGCACGATGGCCCGCGCCCGCGCCTCCGGGTCGTCGCTCTTGAAGATGCCCGACCCCACGAAGACCGCCTCGGCCCCGAGCGCGCGGCAGAGCGCCGCGTCCGCCGGCGTGGCGATGCCGCCCGCCGCAAAGTTCGGAACCGGCAGCCGACCGTGCGCGTGGACGAACTCCACCAGGGCCGCGGGGGCCTGCAGCTCCTTGGCGCGGGTCGCGAGCTCTTCGGGCGACAGAGCCTGGACGGCCCGCATCTCGCCGCACACCGAGCGCAGGTGCCGCACCGCCTCCACGATGTTCCCGCTGCCGGCCTCGCCCTTGGTGCGGATCATGGCCGCGCCCTCGGAGATGCGCCGCAGGGCCTCGCCCAGATTGCGGGCACCGCACACGAAGGGAGACTTGAAGTCGTGCTTGGCGACGTGGTGCTCGTCGTCCGCCGGGGTCAGGACCTCGCTCTCGTCGATGAAGTCGACCCCCAGCGCCTCCAACACCCGCGCCTCCAGGAAGTGGCCGATGCGCACCTTGGCCATGACCGGAATCGAGACCGTCTTCTGGATCTGCTCGATCACGTCGATGGCCGACATGCGCGCCACGCCCCCGTCGCGCCGGATGTCCGCCGGCACGCGCTCCAGCGCCATCACGGCTGCGGCGCCCGCATCCTCGGCGATCTTGGCCTGCTCGGGCGTCGTCACGTCCATGATGACGCCGTTCTTCAGCATCTCGGCCAGGCCGACCTTGATCTCGAAGGACTGGGCGTCGCTGCGTTCGTTGGCTTGCTGTTGGGACATGGCTTCCTCCTGTCGGTGCCTCGGGTTCGACGCTTCCGCGTCCTAGCCCGGATGATCGTTCATGAATCATCCGGGCTAGATGTGTACGGCGTTGGCGCGCCGGCGCGGCATCCGGTCGGCGTGGTCCCGGATCACCTGGCCGAGCGCGGCCACGCCGCGGCGAATCGCTTCCTCATCCGGCTGGGCCACGGTCAGGCGCAGCCCCGACGATGCACGCCCGTCCGGCATGAACTGGGCGCCGGGGGCGAACAGCACGCCCGCGCGCTCCGCCTCCGGCAAGAGGTCGCGCGTGTCCACGTCGCCGGGGAGATCCACCCAGACCTGGTACCCCCCTTCGGGCTCGGTCCAGCGCGCCCCCTCCGGCATGTGCTCGGCCAGCGCCTCTCGGAGCGCCGCCGCGCGCGAGCGCAACACCTTGCGCAGGCGGCCCAAGTGCCGGTCGTAGTGCCCGCCCTCGATGAAGGCCGCCAGCGCGGCCTGGATCGGCATGGCGTCCGAGAGGTCGGTGGCGTGCTTGAGGGCCAGCAGCGCCTCCACCAGGCGCCCCCGCGCGCACACGGAACCGACCCGAACCCCGGGAAACAGCGACTTCGAGAACGAGAACAGGTGGACCACCAGGCCCGACTCGTCGAGCGCGTAGAGCGCCGGCACGCGGCGGCCCGTGTAGCGCAGGTCCATCTCGAAGGCGTCCTCGATCACGGGCTTGCCGCAGCGCGACGCCACTTCGAGCACGCCCCGCCGCCGCGCCAGGCCCGCGGTGGTGCCGAGGGGATTGTGAAAGCTCGGAATCGTGTAGAAGGCCTTCACCTCGGGGCGCGCCAGGGCTCGCTCGAGCGAGTCCAGATCCGGCCCTTCGGAATCCATGAAGATGGGCTCGGGCCGCATCCCCAGCGCGTAGAGCGTGCCCAGCGTGTTGTGGTAGGTGGGCGTCTCCACGGCGATGGCATCGCCGGGCTCGGCGAACAGCCGCACGGCCAGCGAGATGCCCTGGCTCGCCCCGTGGCACAGCACCAGGTCGTCGGCGTCGACGGACAGGTCCGCATCCGCGAAACGGGCGGCCAGCACCCGGCGCAGCTCCCCGTAGCCCTGGGGCCCGCCGTAGAGGAAGAGCTCCGGACCGCCCTCGTTGACGACGCGGTTGAAGGCACGCCGAAACTCCTGAATCGGGTAGAGCGCCGGATCGGGGACCAGCGCGTGGAGCGGCACGACTCCCTCGCGCAGCGGCACGCGGGTGCGCGTGCGCTCGAAGGCCAGCAGGCGTTCGACGGGGTTCGTCAACACGGCCGCGAAGGGTCGCTGCGTCGGTTCGGGGCTCGGGGCCGACCGCTCGCGCACGAAAGTGCCTCGGCCCACGGTCGACTCCACCAGGCCGTCTTCGGCCAGGGCGTCGTAGGCCAGGGCCACCGTGTCGCGATGGACGCCCAGCTCCTGGGCCAGCGCGCGAATGGGTGGCAGCCGCTCGCCGGCGGCGAGCCGGCCGGCCGCCACGTGGTCGCGCAACTGGTCGGCGATCTGGCGATAGACCGGGGTCGGGGCGTCCGTGATGTCGACGGAGGGACGGGACATCGGGCGGCAACTTAGCCGCCTGACAATCGCCAGTCAATGCCTATTGTCAGGTTGATTCTTGCGACTGATTACCTGACAATTGAGTCGCCGGGGCCTGGGACGAGCTCTGCTCGCGCGGTCGCCCGAAGCCCAGCAGTCGCCCGAGCACGAGGGCCGCGACCCCGACGAGGCCGGAGAAGAGCGCGCCCATCTTGGCCTGGCCCTGGAGCGAGGGGTCGACGAAGGCCGCGGTGGCCACGAACAGCGCCACCGTCAGGCCGAGGGCCGCGACGAACCCGGCCATCACCAGGTCGCCGAGCGTCATCCGATCGGGCAGCGGGAAGCCCAGCCGCACGGCCAGCCAGCCGAAGAAGCCGATCCCCACGGTCTTCCCGACGATCAAGCCGCCCAGGATCAACCACGTGAGCGTGCCGATCTCAGAGAACGCCACGCCGGCGTTGGCGAACGCGAAGAAGAACAGACCGAAGTCGACGGGGAGCTTCAGCTGGTGCTCGAAGTCGTGCAGCGCCGAGTGCTCGACGTGCAGCGCTTCGGCCATCTCCTCGCCCATCTCGTCGACCTCGTCCTCCACCCGGAACAGCCCCGTGTCGCGCTTCGGCCCGGGCAGGAAGGGCACGATCGCCACCAGTGCCAGGGCCACGTGCAGGTGGGCGAGCAGGAGGCCCAGCCACGCCAGGGGCCCCGCCAGCGCGATGTAGGGCAGCCAGTGGGAGACGTGGAACCGCCGCAGCCCGTACGCCACGGCCATGCCGGCCAGCACCAACCCCAAGTAGACGGGCTCGGCCGGCACCGTGGGGTCGCCGTAGAAGACCGCGATGATGACCAGCCCGATGGCGTCGTCGGCCACGGCCAGGAGCAGCAGGAAATTGATCGCCGGGTGCCCGCGGCCGAAGACCGCCCGCGCCACCAGCCAGGCCAGGGCGATGTCGGTGGCGGTCGGGATGCCCCAGCCGCGCTGCAGGAGGGCCCAGTCGTCGCCCGCGCCGTAGATGCCGAAGGCGAAGCAGGCCCACAGGCCCAGGAAGAACGCGCCCACCGGGCCAGCGATCCCCCCGATGGTGGCGATCAGCGGATTGATGGCCTTGCGGATCGGATTGAGATCGCCGCCGGGAAGTGCCGCCTCGGTGATCTCCTTCGCGGCGATCCCGAAGAAGAAGACCATGAAGATGTCGTTCACCAGGAAGTGCAGATCCAACGGGTGGCCCAGGACCGCCACGTCGCCGAAAGGCTTCCAGTGGAGCGCGTGCGCGTACCACTCGGGGAACACGTTGGCCGCCACCAGCGCAATCGCCACGCCGCCCAACAGCGGGATGGAGAATTCCTGGAGCAGATTGACGAAGCCGTTCTTGGGGGGAGTGGTCACGGTTCGATCCTTCAAGTGTTCCGGCTGGCGTGTCTCGTCTCTCGCGTCCCGATGCGTTCCCGCCGTCTTGTCGACCACGAGCCCCGGGGTGTCCGAACTCGCGCCCCAGCGGAAGCGTGGGCGCATCTCCGACCCTCGGGCGCGGACGAACTATCGTCCTTGGATCCCGACCACTTTACCCGGTTCGATGCGCGCCGGCGAAGCCTCGGGTCGAACTGGTGCGATTCCCGTAGGGCTTCAATTGAAGTGGTTCATCGCGACGCCGAAGCCCTCCTCGAACGCGCATGCGATCGCCTGGGCGGCGTGGCGCACGCGCGCGGGCAACTCCCGCCGCTCGTCCGGGCTGAAGGCCTCCAGCACGTATTCCACCGGGTCCTCGCCCTCCGGAGGTCGACCGATGCCGAAGCGCAGGCGGCCGACGTCCCTGTGGCCGATGGCCTCCAGGATGTCGGCCAAGCCCCGGTGCCCCCCGGCGCCACCGCGCGGGCGGAGCCGGATCTGCCCGAAAGGCAGGTCCAGGTCGTCGAGAATCACGAGCAGCGTCTCGGGCCGAGGTTCGATGCACAGGTCTGAGAGAGCGGCCGCGACCGCGGTGCCCGACGCGTTCATGAAGGTCTGGGGCGCCAGCAGGACGGTATCCTGCCCCACCACGTAGCCGCGCCCCAAGCGCGAGCCGTAGCGCTGCTGGTCGAGCTCGATCCCGTGGCTGCGCGCCAGCTCTTCCAACACGAGGACGCCGGCGTTGTGGCGCGTATCGGAGTATTCGGGCCCGGGATTCCCGAGCCCTACCACCAGCCGCATCTGGCTTCCCGACTAGGTGGCTTCCGGTTCTCCGTCCGTCGCGGCCGGCGCAGCGGCGGCCTCGCCTTCGGCCGCCTCGGCCCCTTCGACCGGAGTCTCGGCCACCTCTTCGTCGCCCTTCTGCGGGGCCACCACCGACACCACCGAGAGGTCGCCGTCCGTGCGCAGCGCCACGCCCTCGGGCAGCGAGAGGTCGCGCACGTGCAGGGACTCGCCCAACTCGAGCTCGCGGACGTCCACGAGAATCTCGTCGGGGATCGCGTTCGGCAGGCAGTCCACGTCCACCTCGCGCAGCGCGTGGTCGAGGATGCCCCCGCCCAGCGACACGCCCGTGGCCGTGCCCTCGATGTGCAGCGGCACCGAGACGGTGATGGTCTGGGTCGCGTCGACCTGGTAGAGGTCGGCGTGCAGCATGGTCCCCTTCACGGGATCGCGCTGCAGCTCCTTCACCATCACGGTCTTGCCTTCGATCACCTTGTCTCCGCGCAGGTCGAACAGGGTGTTCAGGCCGGCGTGGCTGGTCTCGATCAGGCGCCCCAGCTCACGCGCGTCGAACGAGACGGCGATGGCGCCCTGGCTGCGTCCGTAGACGACGGCGGGCACGCGGCCGACGGCGCGCAGGCGGCGCGCGAAGCCTTTGCCACCCCGGTCGCGAAGTTCCACGTTGAGTGCGGAATCAGACACTTCTCTCTCCTTGCCGGTCGCACCGGCGAATCGAATGCCCCACTAGACGAAGAGCGAGCTGACGCTCTCTTCGTTGTTGATGCGGCGAATGGCCTCGCCCAGCAGCTGGGCGACGGTGACGACGGTCAGCTTCTCGCTCTCGCGCGCTTCGTCGCGCAGCGGAATGCTGTCCGTCACGATGATCTCGTCCAACGACGACTCGTTGATGCGCTTGATCGCGGGCCCCGAGAGCACTGGATGCGTGATGGCCGCCGACACGGAGGCCGCCCCGGCGTCGCGGAGCGCCCGCGCCGCCTGGGTCAGGGTCCCGGCGGTGTCGACGATGTCGTCCACGATCACGCAGTCGCGACCCTTCACGTCGCCGATGATGTTCATGACCTCCGACACGTTGGCGCGCTCGCGGCGCTTGTCCACGATGGCCAGCAAGGCGGAGAGCCGCTTGGCGTAGGCCCGGGCCCGCTCCACGCCGCCCGCGTCGGGGGAGATGATCGAGAGGTTGTCGGACTGAAAGCGCCGCGTGATGGCGTCCAAAAGCACGGGCGTCGCGAACAGGTTGTCCACGGGGATGTTGAAGAAGCCCTGGATCTGGCCGGCGTGCAGGTCGAGGCACAGCACCCGGTCCGTCCCGCCCACCGAGATCAGGTCCGCCACCAGCTTGGCCGTGATCGGCGCGCGCGGCTGCACCTTGCGGTCCTGGCGGGAGTAGCCGTAGTACGGAATCACGGTGGTGACCCGACGGGCCGAAGACCGCTTCAGGGCGTCCACCATGATGAGCAGTTCCATCAGGTGCGTGTTGGCCGGTGCGCTGGTGGACTGCACGACGAAGCAGTCCATCCCGCGGACGTTCTCCTGGATCTCCACGCAGCACTCGCCGTCGCTGAACGTGCCCACGTCGGCCTTGCCGAGATCCACGTCCAGATAGGCGGCAATGTCGCTCGCCAGGCCGACGTTGGAGTTGCCGGCGAATAGCTTCATCTGCTGCATGCCATCCTCTCGGATCCCTCACGGGCCCGTTTCACAACACGCGACCTGGTTGGGGCGGCAGGACTCGAACCTGCAAATGGCGGCTCCAAAGGCCGCTGCCTTACCATTTGGCGACGCCCCAAGAACAGATCGCGCCAGGGCGCAACCGCGCCGGCTGGCCCGTCCCCCGCCGCGCAGGTCGCGCGGCGCCCAGAAACTACCCGGATCCGAGAGCTTGCGCGACCCGTGTCCAGGCCGGGCCGAGGCCGACGCCGGCCTCCGCAGCAGCCTCGGCCGCCGGCCGGGAGGCGAAGAGCCCGTAGACCGTGGGCCCACTTCCGGACAGCCCCGTGGCCAGCGCCCCCAGGGCCTGAAGCCGAGCTTGAAGCGTCTCGATGGCGGGGCAGAGTTCGCGGGCAGCGGGCTCCAGGTCGTTGCGAAGCGCCTCGCGCCAGACGCCGGCCGTCGCGTTCGACGCGGGGGGCAGCTCGGGGGGCGCTCCCAGGGCGGGGCCGGGGCGGCGGCCCGCCTGGGCGTAGCCGGCGAAGACCCGCGCCGTCTCCAGGCGGGAGCCCGGATGCGCCAGCACCAGCCAGACGTCCGGCAACCCCGCCAGCGGCTCCACGCGCTCGCCGATGCCGCGCACCCAGGCCGGTCCGGAGCCGAGGAAGAACGGCACGTCCGCCCCCAACGCCACGGCCAGCTCCGCCAGACCCCCAGGGGGGAGGGACTTCGGTGCGAGTCGATCGAGGGCGCGCAGGACGGCGGCCGCGTCGCTCGAGCCGCCGCCCAGGCCCGCCGCCGCCGGCAGGCGCTTGTGGAGCCGGATCGAGACCGCACCCGTCTCACCCGCCCGGTCCAGGTAATCGCGCGCCGCGCGGGCCGCCAGATTTCGCTCGTCGGAGGGGACGTCGGGCGTCGCGCCCGGGCCGGTCAGCTCGAAACGAAAGCTCGAAGCCGCGCCCGGCCGCCACTCCACCTCCACGTCGTCGCCCCAGTCGAGGGGGGCGAACACGCTTTCCAACTCGTGGTATCCGCTCGGGCGGCGGCCCACGATGCGCAGGCCGAAGTTGACCTTGGCCGGGGCGAACTCGCGGCGGGTGGCCAACTACTTCCCAGCTTCGACGAATCGCATGTGGAGTTCGTAGAGCAGGCTGTCCACGAGCTTGCTCTCGTCTTCGTCCAGGTTGCCCCGCGTCTTGTCGCGCAGCATCTCGAGGGTCTCGATGGTCTGGCGCGCCAGCACGCGGTTGGGGGTGACGGCGGCTCCCGTCTCGGGATCGGGCACGAGCCCCAGCTGGTAGAGGGCGGTCGTCGACAGCGACAGCACGAAGGTCGAGAAGTCGATCGACGGCAGCTCTTGCGGATCGGACTCGCTCACGAGGACTCTCCTTCGCCGACCGGGTGGATCGGAGCGCGCTCCCCGGACTCGGCCAGCGGCGCCATCAGGCGGTGGGCCAACACAAAGCGCTGGACGGCCGTGAAGGTCGTGCCCACGGCCAACAGCCACAGCACGGGAACCATGATGCCGAACAGCCCGCCCGCGATCAGCAGGCCGAAACGCTCGCCCCGCTCCAGAAAGCCCCCGTCGAAGTGGCCGAGTACCAACTCGGCCCGGGCCTTGCTGTACGAGGTCAACACGCTGGCCACCAGCACCACGCCCGTCAAAACGACGGTGGCCACGGACCCGGTGGCGGCGTAGTGCACGACCAGGCCGAACAGGACCACCATGTCCACGAGTCGGTCCAGCGTCGAGTCGAGGAAGCCCCCGAACGGTGTGGCGACGCCGCGGTGCCGCGCCACGACCCCGTCCACGAGATCGAAGAAGCCCCCGGCGGCCAGCAGCAGCGCCCCCGCCGCGAAGGCACCGAACGCGAAAGCCACCGCGGCGGCCGTACACACGACGGCACCCGCGACGGTCAGCACGTTGGGATCCAGCGACCGGGAGAACAGGAAGGGGAACAGCGTCTGTACCCACCCGTCGATGCGGTCGCCGAAAGCCGCCTTGATCACGCTAGTACCCGGTGGTCTCCGGCGCCGGGGGGGCCGGCTCGGCCGGCGCGGGCGCCTCGGCCGGCTCGGGCTCGGGCCGGTCGTCGATCTTGTCGGCGACGTCGGGCAGGGAGCCGATCTCTTCCTGCAGCCGCTGGTCGTCGATCCAGCCCCGCCGGCGCTGCAGGCGCCGGTCGAGGCGAAGCCGCTTCATGGATTCCTGGTCCATCGTCTTTCGGGATCCTCCGGAGGTCTCGGGAAAAGAGGGAAAACCTTAGCAAATTGACACGATTACGACGGACCGGTAGGCTGCTCGCGCAGCCCCGAGACGACATCCGAGGTCCGCGTGTTCCACATGAACGTCGGCTCCGTGCGGCCCCGCGGCGCGGGTTGGCCGGCTTTCCCGCTCCGTTTCCTCCCCTTGCTGCTGGGCCTGGCACTCCTGGTCGTGGGCTGTCGCACGCCCGCGCCCAGTTTCGAAGACGTCCCTCCCGCCGAAGACCTGTATGCCGAGGGCCAACAGGTGCTCGAGGGTCGACTGTGGTTCGGGGTGCTGCGCCTGGTCGATACGGACCGCGCCATCGACACGTTCCAGACGATCATCGACAACTACCCGTACAGCGACACGGCCGTGAAGGCCGAACTCGCGATCGCCGACGCCTACTTCGACGACGGACGCTACGACGAGGCGCTGTCGTACTACCGCGACTTCTCGGAGCTCCACCCGCAGCACGAGAAGGTGCCCTACGCGATCCTGCGCTCGGCCAAGTGCTACATCGAGCAGGTCGCCAGCATCGAGCGCGACCAGACGGCGACGCGTGAGGCGCTGATCCACCTGGACCGGCTCTTGGCGGAACACCCCTACGCGGAAGAGGCCCGCGAGGGCGAGGAACAGCTGCGCGCCCTGCGCACGCGCTTGGCCCGCTACGAGATGCGCATCGGAGACTTCTACCACGAGCGCGACGAGTACCAGGCCGCCGCCGATCGCTTCCGGGCGGTGCTCGATACGTACCCGGGGTTGGGTCTCGACGCCGTGGCTCTGTTCAAGCTCGGCGTCTGCCTGTCTCACATGAAGCGGCGGGACGAGGCCAAGCGGATCTTCCAGGTCGTGCTCGACAACTACCGCGACACCGAAGTGGCGGAACGCGCACTCGAGGAGATCGCGGCCGCGGACTGAGACGGATTCGGGGAGGGGGACCCATGATCCATGCAGGGCGCATGACGGTCGGCGAGCGAGCGGCCTACATGCGCGGTCGCCAGCACTACGAGAGCGGCGAGACCGAGGCCGCGCTGGCCGACTTTCGTCGTCTGCTCCAGAGTCGCGACAGCTTCGCGGACGTCCACTACATGGTGGGGATCCTTCACGACCGACGCGGCGACCTGGACTCCGCGGCGCGCAGCCTGCGCCGCGCCGTGCGCTTGAATCCCTCCTATGCGGAGGCACTCCTGGCCCTGGCCAGCGTGGTCGAGCGCCAGGGCGACTTCGACCGCTCGCGCGAGTTGGCCGAGCGCGCCTCACAGGTGGCGCGACCGGCCCCGGGCCACCTGGATCCCACCACCCGGGGCAAACTCGCGAACCTGCAGGCGGCGGTGGGCGACGCCTACGCCGAGGCCGGCGAGCCCAAGGAGGCCGTGGAGGCCTATCGCAAGGCGCTCGACCGCTGCCCGGACTACCACGACATCCGCTATCGCCTGGCCATCGCGCTGCGCGACATGGGTCTTCCGCACCAGGCGGCGACCCAGCTGAAGCGGGTGCTGCGCGGCAACGCCGACTTCCACGACGCCTCCATCCAGCTGGGTCTCACCTACTACACCATGGGACGTAGCCAGGACGCGCTGCGCGAGTGGGACGCCGTGCTGCAGCGGGACCCGTCGCGCGACGACGCCCGCATGTACGTGCGACTGGTGCAGGGGAACACGTTGCGCTGACGCCCTCGCCCCCGAGGGACACACCCGTGTTTCACCCACTTTTCTTTCGGATCCGTTCGTGGTTCGATGTCCGTTAGATCGCCCGCGTCAGGAGACGGGCGGCACGCCGGGCGTGCGACTGCCGGCCCGCCTCCGGGTCTCGCGAGACCTCTCGCGGGCGTCAGGGAGGCCTGATGCACACCCTTCACCACGTTCTCCGGAACCGCAACCTGGTCTCGGCGCCGCCTTCCGCCTGCGTCTACGACGTGGCGCTCCTGATGGTGCGATCGAAGTGCGGAGCCCTGCCCATCCTCGAAGCGGAACAGCTGGTCGGCGTCTTCTCGGAGCGGGATCTGATGGCGCGCGTGGTCGTGCCGGAGCTCGATCCCAAGGAGACGCCGGTGGGACAGGTCATGACGCGCGACGTGGTCACCGCCGACATCGAGGACCGCACCGGACCCTGCCTCGACAAGATGCGCCTGGCGGGCTGTCGGCACCTGCCGATTCTCGCCGACGGACGCGTGATCGCCATGCTCTCCATGCGCGACATCCTGACCGACGAGATCGAGGAGCAGCACGCCGAGATCGTGAACCTGCGCGCGTACCTCCATCAGGAAGGCCCGCTCTAGCCGACGACGACCCGCCGCCTAGACGCTTCGATCCGCCAGCATGGCCCGGGCGGCGTTGCGGCCACAGGCGCCCATCACCCCGCCGCCGGGGTGGGTCCCGGCCCCGCACAGGTAGAGACCGCGAACCGGCGTCGCGTACTGCGCCCAACCGGGCAGCGGCCGCAGAAACAGCAGGCGGTCGAGGCCCATGGCGCCGTGGAAGATGTTCCCCCCCGTGAGTCCGAACACGCGCTCCAGGTCGGGCGGCGCCAGGACCTCGCGGTGGAGCACGCTGGCCGTGAAGCCGGGGGCCACTTCGTCGACCAGCGCCAGCGCGCGATCCGCCACGCGCTCGCGTTCGTCGTCCCACGATCCGTCCGCCAGCGCGTAGGGCGCGTACTGGACGAACATGGAGGCCACGTGCTGGCCGGGGGGCGCCAGGCTGTCGTCGAGGGCCGAGGGCAGCGTCAACTCGACCACCGGCCGCTCGGCCACCCGGCCGCGGCAGGCGTCGGCGAACGCCGCGTCGATGGCGTCGAGGTTCTCGCTTCCCACGTGGATCGTGCCCACGTGCTCTGGCGCCGGTGCCGAGCCCTCACGCCCGTGAAACGCCGGCAGCCGATCGAGCGCCAAGTTGATCTTGAGGCTGGGGCTGCGGAAGTCGAGGGCCGCCACCTCGCGGCGAAACGCCTCGGGGAGATCTTTCGGCGCCAGCAGCCCGAGAAACGTGCGGGCGGGGTCGGCCCCCGATACGACGCAGCGCGAGTCGAGCGCCGTGCCGTCCTCGAGGACGACCCCCACCGCGCACCCGTCGCGAACGGCGATGGACGCCACGGGGGCGTCGCAGCGAATCTCGGCGCCGGCTTCCCGGGCCGCAGCCGCCAGGGCTTCCGAGAGAGCGCCCATACCGCCGCGCACGTAGGCCCACACCCCGCGTCGTCCTCCCGTCTCGCCCATCACGTGGTGAAACAGCACGTATCCGGTGCCGGGAGTGGACGGCGACGCCCAGGCCCCGATGACGGCATCGGTGCCGAGCGTGGCTCGCAGCGGTTCGCTCTCGAACCAGGACTCGAGCGTGGGACGCGCCGCGCCCAGCAGCAGCGAGACGGCCTTGGGCAGCTCCGCGCCCAGGCGCCAGGCGCGGCCCGCACTGCGCAAAAGTGCGGAAAGGTCGTGCAGGCGCGGACGCGGCAGATTCGGAGGCGCCGCGTCCAACATCGGCTCGAGGGCGCGGGCGGTGCGGTCCAGGAAGCGCTCGTAGGCCGCGTAGCGCTCGGCGTCCCGGCTCGAAAAGGCGGCGATCGCACGCGCGTTGGCCCGATCGTCGGATCCCAGCAGCAGCCCGCGACCGTCCGGCAGCGGGGTGTAGGACGCCGGGTCTCGCTGCAGAAGCTCGAGGCCGTGGCGTCGCAGACCGAGCTCGCGCACGATCCGAGGCCGGAGGAGCCCGGCCACGTAGGCGGCCCGCGAAACCCGGTAGCCGGGCCACAGTTCTTCGGTGACGCAGGCCCCGCCCACCAGGCCGCGCCGCTCCAACACCAGCACGCGACGGCCCGCGCGCGCCAGATAGGCCGCCGCCGTCAGGCCGTTGTGCCCCGCTCCCACGATGATGGCGTCCCACATGGCGGCCCCATGATCGGGTAAACTGGGCGGCGACGGGAGGGGGGTGGATTGGACGGCTTCACGCCGCTCGACGGTGCTGTCGGGGTCGTGCTCCTTGCCGCCATGGCACGCGGCCTGCTCCGGGGCCTCATTCGCGAAGCGGTTTCACTGGCCGCCCTGGCCGGTGCGGTCGTGGTCGTCCGACTGTGGAACCGCCCGGTCGCCGACTGGCTGCTGGCAAAGAGCGACGGCGCGGTCGGAGACGCCGTCGCCCCGTGGCTCGCGGGCTTCCTGCTGGTCGTCACCACCATCGCCGTCGCCGGGTTCGGGGCGCGCCTGCTGCGCCGCGGAGCCCGCCAGGCCGGGCTCGGCCTCGTGGACCGTCTCGGGGGCGGCGCGCTGGGCGCCGCCGAGGGAGCGCTGGTGGCCGCCGTCCTGCTGGTGGGCGCCAGCTGGCTCGTCGGCCCCGACCACCCCAGCCTGTCCGCCTCCCGCAGCTACCCCGCCTTCCAACGCCTGCAAACCGCCGTCCGCGAGAACGCCCCGCCGCTGCCGCAAGTAGCGTCGCCACCGCAGCGGGATTCGGCGTCCGCTCGTCCGAAGAGTCGCTAGCGCGGGCCGCCGTCCTCGGTCCGCGTCAAAGCAAGGGAGAGAGTACGCGGTAGAACGCGTAAGTGATGCCGACCGCACTCAACAAGAGCGCCAGCGGCACCCCGGCCACGGGCATCCCGGTCAGCCCCGTCATCAGCACGTGCAGACCCGCCACCACGATGCCGAAGACGCAGCCCAGCAACACCAGCGCAGCCATTGCCGAACGCAGCGCAGAGGACTCGGCGGGCGCCGGCACCATCGCCTCCGGCGCGATCTCCGGGGTCGCTTCGACGACCTCCGGCACGGGAGCAGGCTCGCTGGCCACGGCGCGCTCGGCCCGCATCGCGGCGTCGAACGACGCCTGATCCGGGCCCGTGAGAGCGGCGCTGCAGTTGGCGCAGCGCTTCGCGCCCGCGCTGTTCTCGGCCTCGCAGGCGCGGCAGAAGTGGGTGCCGGTACGCGAGCTGTAGTCCACGCGCAGCGGCTCGTCGCGCTCGAGCTTGCGGCGGAAGCGCCGACGGCGCTTGTGGAGAGGGCCGCGGTCGGCCTCCTCGGAATCGGAGTCGTCGCCCTCCGGCCGCTCCAGCATGCGAAAGCGCCACCTAGCCACGCGCTTCCCCGACCTCCTCGGGCGACGGATCGGCCGAGCGGGCGCGCGTCGACGCCCAGGCACGCAAGCGCGCGATGTCCTCGGCCGAGGTCACGGACAGCGGCGTCACCTCGTCGATCGCGGCCAACAAGTCCTCGTTCTCCAGGTCGCGCCCGTTGTCGTAGGCCGCGAACAGCGCCTCCTGGACGCAGCTTTCGAGCTCGGCGCCGCTGTAGCCCTCGGACGCCTTGGCCAGGCCACCGAGGTCGAAGCCCGAGGGTTCGCGCCGCCGCTTGCGCAGATGGATGCCGAGAATCTCCGCCCGGGCGCACGCGTCCGGCAGGTCGACGAAGAAGATCTCGTCGAAGCGCCCTCGCCGCAGCAGCTCGGGTGGAAGCTGCTCGATACGGTTGGCCGTCGCCACCACGAAGACCTCGCCCGCGCGCTCCTGCATCCAAGTGAGCAGCGTGCCGAAGACGCGAATCGCCGTACCGCTGTCGGACTGGCCGCTGGACATGCCGCCGGCCAGCCCCTTCTCGATCTCGTCGATCCACAAGACCGCGGGCGCCACGCCGTCGGCCACGCGCAACGCCTTGCGCATGTTCTCCTCGGAGCTTCCCAGGAGTCCTCCGAAGACGCGGCCCAGGTCGAGATGGAGGAGCGGCAGCTTCCACGCCTGCGCCACCGCGCGGGCGGTCAGGCTCTTGCCGCAGCCCGGCACCCCCAGCAGCAGCACGCCGCGCGGCGCGGGCAGGCCGAAGGCGCGGGCCTTGGGCTCCCACGCCTTGCCGCGCCGCAGGAGCCACTGTTTCAAGGCTTCGAGCCCGCCGACGTCCTGCATGGACGTGTCGGGCGGATGGAACTCCAACAGTCCCGACTTGCGAATCACCTGCTGCTTTTCCGACAGCACCAGCTCGACGTCCTTGCGGTCGAGCACTCCGCGCGTGACCGCCGCCTTGGCGAAGGCGTTCTCGGCCTCGGACAGCGTCAGGCCCTGGGCCGCCTGCACCAGCGCGTCGGCGTCGCCCTTCGAGAGCGCGACGGCCTCCTTGTCCGAGCGGCGGAGCTCCACGCACACCGCGCGCAAGAGCTCCAACAGCTCGCCGGCGTCGGGCAGCGGGAGGTCGACCACCGCGACGTCCTTGTCGAGCTCCGCGGGAAGCGCGAGCTTGGGCGAACTCAGGATGACGGTCTGGTACTTGTGCCGCAGGTCCTGGGCCAGATCGCGCAGCTGGCGAACCACCGCGGGGTCGTCGAAGAAGGCCGGGAAGTCCTTCAGCAGGTAGATGGCCGGCGTGCCCGTGCGCTGGATCTCGCGCAGGACCTCGGTCGGCGGCTTCATGTCGGCGATGCCCTTCCCGGGCTCGTGGTGGCCCAGGTACTCGTACAGGCCCCGGTCCGCGGTCCAGCCGAAGAGCTTCTTGCCCTGGTCGTGGGCCTGCCCGAAGAGAAGATCCTCGAGCCGACCTTCCTCGTGGGTCACCACGTACAGCACCGCGTGCCGCGAGCGCACCAGCAGATCGATCTCGTCCAGGAAGGCACCCATGGCCCCGTATCGGCCGCCCCAGGCCCCCAACTGAGGCCGGTTCTGACGAAGGGCCGACGATCCCGGGCCCGACGTCCGGGCCCCGTGGCGAAGGCGTTCACGGTACCGGCTGCCCCTGGTAGAGTCGGACGGGCCTGAGGTTTCTGGGCCGCGATCGCGGGTTCTCGGGCCGAACTCCGGACGCCTCCGACAGAGGAGCCCTGCCGTGGATGCTTCCTCCCCTCACCTGGTGGAATTGAGCCGCCTCGACCGCATCCTGAACTCCATCATGGGCGCCCTGGTGCGGGTCGGCATCGGTCCTTCCCACATGCGCGTCTTGGAGGTGCGCGGCCGCAAGAGCGGCCGGATCTACGCGCTCCCCGTCGACCTTCTGGACCACGACTCGCAGCTCTTCCTGGTGGCGCCGCGGGGCCACACCCAATGGGTTCGAAACGCCGAAGCCCAGGGCGAAGTCACCCTCCGCCGCGGCCGCCACGCCACCCGCTACCAAGTCCGCCCACTCGCCGACGCCGAGAAACCGCCGATCCTCAAGGACTACCTCGACCGCTTCCGCCGCGAAGTCCAATCCTTCTTCCCCGTAAAGGCCGGCTCCCCCCTCGAAGACTTCACCCCCCTCACCGATCACTACCCCGCCTTCGAACTCAAACCCCTCGAGTAGCCATCGCCGAATCAGAACGCGAAGCAATCCCATCCCGGGAGGCTGCCGAGACGCGCCGAGAGCAAGGCGCACGACCCGAAGCTGTAGCAGCGCTACAGCGAGGGGAGTGCAACGCCGCTCGCGGCGATGGCTCGGCAGCCTCTAGGTAGCTAAGGGTCGACCCATCGGTTGTGATCGCGGATGAGATCCACGAGCCGATCGGGCGCCTCGTCTTCGGCCACGGCGCGAACCACGACTTCCTTGCCGACGTAGAGATTCACGCGGCCGGGTCCCGAGCCCACGTAGCCGAAGTCCGCGTCGGCCATTTCGCCGGGGCCGTTCACGATGCAGCCCATGACCGCGATCTTGACGCCGGGCAGGTGCTCGGTGCGCGCCTTGATGCGGGCGGTGGTCTCCTCCAGGTCGAAGAGCGTCCGGCCGCACGAGGGGCAGGAGATGAACTCGGTGCGCACGGTGCGCAGGCGCGCGCCCTGCAGGATGCGATAGGCGCGGTCGACGGCGGTGCCCAGGTTCTCGAACCCGCGCAGGCTGACCGCGTCGCCCAGACCGTCGCAGAGCGGAGCGCCCAGATCGACCGCCGCGGCCAGCACCGACGTCTCGGCATCGGTCTCGGGCGTCGCGAAGGCGCGCAGCGTCACCGGTCCGTCCTCCGCTCCCCGCGCGGCCAGCTGCGCGGCCAGCGCACGCACGGCGTGCGGCAGCCGGGGGGAGTGGAGCGACCACGTGGGAGCCGCCGCGGACTCGGCGGCCAGCGCCCGATCCACCAGGGCCGGGATCTCGTCCGGCCAACCCGAAAGCGCCCACTCCAGGTTCGCGACGCCGGTGGCGTCCAGATCGGCGAGCGAATCGGTGGAGGTGAGACGCACGGCCACACGCTCGGCCTGGGTGGCCGCTGCGGCGGCCTGGGCCGGAGGCACCTCCAGCGTCAGCGGCAGCGCCAGCGACAGCTCGTGGCAGGCCTTGCGGAAGACCGCCGTGCGCTGAAGCGCCGTCGCGTCCGCCGCCTCGAGCCGCAGCGCCTCGCACGGAAGTTCGTCCGGCAAGAGCGCCAGTTGGGTGGCGACCTGCGCGGCCAGCGTTTCCGGCGCCTCGGGGACGGGCCCCAGGTCCAGCTCGACGCGGACGGCGTGGGTGCCCCCGAACTCAAGCTCGCCAATCGCGGCCGCCGCCGTCGCCCGACGTGTGTAGGTCGTGGGAGCCACGACCTCGGAGGCGGCCAGCGGCGTCACGCCGCGGCCCGCGTCCAGCTCCCAGCGCGCGCTCGCGAGGCGCGCCAGCGCCTGCGCCACCGGCACCTCCTTCACCGGGTCCTCGGTGAGAGAGACGCGGATGGTGTCGCCGATGCCGTCTTCCAGCAGCGAACCGATGCCGATGGCGCTCTTGATCCGCCCGTCCTCGCCGTCACCGGCCTCCGTCACCCCCAGGTGGATCGGATAGGAGGGCTCGCCGGGCGCGCGCTCCTCCAACCGCTCGACCAGAGCGCGGTAGGCCTGGATCGCCACCTGGGGATTGCTGGCCTTCATGCTGAAGACCACGTCGTAGAAGCTCTCGGATTCGCAGACGTCCAGGAACTCGATGGCGCTCTCGACCATGCCCCGCGGCGTATCGCCGTAGCGGTTCAGGATGCGGTCCGAGAGCGAGCCGTGGTTCGTGCCGATGCGGAGGCCGCGGCCGAGCTCTTTCAGGCGCCGCACCAGCGGGCGGAAGCGGTCGCCCACGCGCTCCACCTCGTCGCGGTACTCCGCGTCCGTGTACTCCCGGACCTCGAACCGCTTCTTGTCGGCGTAGTTGCCCGGGTTGACGCGCACCTTCTCCACGTGCTCCGCGGCGATCATGGCCGCGTTGGGCGTGAAGTGGATGTCGGCCACCAGCGGCACGTCGACGCGGCGGGCGCGCAACAGAGCCGCGATCTCGCCCAGGCTCTCGGCGTCGCGGATGGAGGGCGCGGTGATCCGCACGATCTCGCAGCCGGCCGCCGCCAGGCGCTCCGCCTGATCGGCCGTCGCGGCGGCGTCCTGCGTGTCGGTGGTCGTCATCGACTGGACGCGAATGGGGTTCGCCCCGCCGACGCCCACGTTCCCGACCCGGACCTCCCGCGTCCGGCGCCGGAATCCCAGCGTGTCCTTCGCGGCCATGGCCTACGCCGCCTCCACGAGCGCGTGGAACTTCTCGATGGCGGCTTCGATCTTCGAGGCGTCCTTGCCGCCGGCCTGGGCGAAGTCGGGCCGCCCGCCTCCGCCGCCGCCCACGACCTGGGCCACCTCGCGCACCAGGTCGCCGGCCTTCAAGCGGGACGTCAGGTCCTTGGTCACGCCCACCGCCAGCAGCACCTTGCCGCCGCTCTCGCCCGTCAGCAGCACCACGGAGGAGCCCAGCCGATTGCGCAGGTCGTCGATCATGGTGCGCAGGTCCTTGGCGGCAACGCCGTCCACGCGCGCACCCAGCACCTTGAAGTCCTGGCAGTCGCGCGCAGACTCGGTCAAGTCGCCGGCGGCCGCGCCGCGTTTCGAGGCCTTGAGCTCGTCGATCTCGCGCTGCTGGCGCTTGCGTTCGTCCAGCAGTCGCTCCAAGCGCTCGGGCACTTCCTCGGGCTTGGCGCGCAGGAGCGCCGCCGCGCGCCGGAACTGTCGCTCCTGCTCGCGCGCATGGCGGATGGCGGCCAGCCCCGTCAGCGCCTCGATGCGCCGGACCCCCGCCGCGATGCCCGACTCTCCGGTGATGCGCAAGAGGCCGATCTCTCCCGTCGCCTTGGCGTGGGTGCCGCCGCAGAGCTCGGTGGAGAAGTCGCCGAACTGCTGCACCCGCACCTCGTCGCCGTACTTCTCCTCGAAGATGGCGACGGCTCCCGACTCGATCGCATCGGCGTAGGGCATCACCCGGGTGTTGGCCGAGGCGTTGCGCTCGATCCACTCGTTCGTGAGGTCCTCGATCTGCTCCAGCTCTTCGTCGGAGAGGGGAGCGTCGTGGGTGAAGTCGAAGCGCAGGCGGTCGGGCGCCACCAGCGAGCCCTTCTGCATGGCCTGGGGGCCCAGCACCTGGCGCAGCGCCGCGTGCAGCAGGTGGGTGCCGGAGTGGTTGCGCACCGTCGCCTGCCGCGCCTCCGCGTCCACCTGCAGACGCACGATCTGGTCGAGCGCCAGGGCTCCCTCGGCCACGCGTCCGCGGTGCACCACCAGTCCCTCGACGGGCCGCTGGGTGTCTTCGATCTCCACGCACAAGCCGTCGCCCACGATGGTGCCGCGGTCGCCCACCTGGCCGCCGCTCTCGGCGTAGAAGGGCGTTTCGGGCACCACCACCTCGACGGCCTGCCCGGCCTCCGCCGCATCCACCGGCTCGCCGTCCACCAGGATCGCGGCCACCCGCGACTCGGCCTCCAGGCTCTCGTAGCCGCGGAACTCGGTCTGCAGGTCCGCCGCCATGCGGCTGTAGACCTCGGAGACGGCGCTCTGGCCGCTGCCCTTCCAGGCCGCCCGGGCGCGCTGGCGCTGGGCGTTCATCTCGGTCTCGAAGCCGCCCTGGTCGAGAGACATGTCGTGCCCGCGCAGGATGTCCGCGGTCAGGTCGACCGGGAAGCCGAAGGTGTCGTAGAGCTTGAACACCACCTGGCCCGCCAGCGACGCCGCTCCCTTGGCCTTGGCGGTGGCGATCTCGTCCTCCAACAGCGCGAGCCCCTTGGACAGGGTCTTCAGGAAGCGCTCCTCGTCGCGCTGGATGCGATCCCGGATGAAGGCCCGCCGCTCCGCCAGCTCGGGGTAGGCCACGGCCATTTCGTCGATGACCGCGTCCGCCACCTCGTGCAGGAACGGCCGCTCCACCCCCAGCAGGACGCCGTGCCGGGCGCCGCGGCGCAGGATTCGGCGCAGCACGTAGCCCCGCCCCTCGTTGCTCGGCAGCACGCCGTCGCCGATCAGAAACGTGAGCGCGCGAGCGTGGTCCGCCACCACCCGCAGCGAGACGTCGTGCTCCGGGTCCTGGCCGAGCTGCACGCCCGAGACGTCCTGCGCCCGCGCCAGGATCGGCGTGAAGAGATCGGTCTCGTAGTTCGACTCGACGCCCTGGATCACGGTCGACATGCGCTCGAGACCGGCGCCGGTGTCCACGCAGGGCTTGGGCAGCGGCTCCATGGCGCCGCTGGCATCGCGGTTGAACTGCATGAAGACCAGGTTCCAGATCTCCAGGTAGCGTCCGCTCTCGCTGGACGGATCGTCGCGATCGAAGCCCGGCACCGGACCGTAGTCCCAGTGGATCTCGGTGCAGGGCCCACACGGGCCCGTCTCGCCCATGGACCAGAAGTTCTCCTCCTCGTCCAGGCGGAAGATCTTGCTCTCGGGCAGCCCGATGCCATCGCGCCAGAGCTCGAAGGCCTCGTCGTCCTCGCGAAAGACGCTCACCACGAGTTTGTCGGCGGGCAGCCCGAACGGGCCGGTGATGAGCTCCCAGGCGTACTCGATGGCGTCGCGCTTGAAGTAGTCGCCGAACGAGAAGTTGCCGAGCATCTCGAAGAAGGTCTGGTGACGCGGCGTGCGCCCCACGTTCTCCAGGTCGTTGTGCTTGCCCGAGACGCGCATGCACTTCTGCGAGCTGGCCGCCCGCGAGTAGGGCCGCGGCTCTTCGCCCGTGAACGTTCGTTTGAAGGGCACCATGCCCGCGTTGACGAACAGCAGGGTCGGATCCGAATCCGGCACCAGAGAGGCGCTGGGCACCACCTGGTGCCCGCGCTCCTCGAAGAAGCGCAGGAATCGCTGCCGTATGTCGCGGGCCGCGAGCGGCATCCGAGCCTCCAGATCGCCGGTAAGTGTGCGGGGCGGCGGGTGAAGATAGCCCGGGAGGCCGGCCGTGGCGAAGCCCCCGGAGACCGGGAGAGCCGCCGGAAGCGGGCGGGCGCGAGGGGAGGGAGGAGGCTAGAAGCGGTCGATGTTGAAGTCGTCGTCGTCCGAGTGGGTGGCCTCGGGCTCGGCCTCGGGCTCTTCGGGCTTCTCGCCATCGCCCTCGAAGTCGCTCCAGGCGGTGTCCGACGTGGAGCCGATGCCCCGGTAGCGCAGTGCGAAGTCGTCGGGGTTGGACACGTGCTTCAGGGCTTCCTCGTACGACACGAGATTGCTCTTCACCAGGTGCATCAGCGACTGGTCGAAGGTCTGCATGCCGTAGGTGGTGAAGCCCTTCATGATGGCGTCCGGGATCTCCTTGGTCCGGTCCTTGTCGCCGATGCACTCGCGCACCCGGGCGGTCGAGCGCAGGATCTCCAGCGCCGGCACGCGGCCCTTGCCGTCGGCCCGGGGCACCAGGCGCTGCGAAATGACGGCCTTCAGGATGGTCGACAGCTGCAGGCGCACCTGCTTCTGCTGGTAGGGCGGGAACACGGAGATGATGCGGTTGATGGTCTCGACGGCCCGCATCCGCGAGTGCGTGGGCGACAAGGACCGCACCAAGGAGCTCCACGACGCCATCGCCAAGGGCTTCACAACGTACGGTATGCAGACCTTCGACCAGTCGCTGATGCAGCTGGTGAAGCAGGAGCTGGTGACCTACGACGAGGCGCTGAAGCACGTGTCCAACCCGGACGACTTCGCGCTGCGCTTCCGCGGCATCGGCTCGACCTCCGACGGCACCTGGGAAGACTTCGAGGAGGACGAGTCGGCGGAAGAGGATGCGAAGCCGGAGGACCTGCTCTCCGAGGACAACGCGGCCCCGGACGACGATCTCATCCAGCGCTTCTAGCGCCCGCGGCGCTTGCGCCGCGGCCGGGCTCGCCATATAAGAACACTCCGTGCGCGGCTGGCGCCGTGCGAGAGGAGTGTCGGCGATGGTCCTGGA
>JAKSBN010000505.1 GCA_022361175.1 Pseudomonadota bacterium
AGCCACGAGACCCCCGTGGTGCGCTGGTTCGAACGCGATCGCCTGCCGGCCACGCTGCTGCCTTGGTACCGCGGGCCCCTCACCGACGCCTTCGCGGCAGGGGCTCCCATCGAGCGCCACGAGCGCCTGGGCCTCCAGTCCATCGCCCGCGCCATGTGGATCGACCTCCGCATGCGCGCCACCGACGACCGCGCCGGCCTCTAGGCGTTCTCCCTCCTACGACCTGTCCCCGCCCCAAACCCGATCTACCACCGCGCGAGCCGGCGGGGGAAGGGAGCGCAGGCGAAATCAAGCGCAGCCCCCCACCGAGTTGCGTTCGTGGCAGGATCTTCCCTCGACTCAAGCCCCGGAGCGAGACTCAGCGCCCGCGGCGAGCCATTCGCCGGAGTTCCCTTCCCCCGCCGGCGGTGAGAAGGCTCTGGGTTCGAACCGGCTCGTTTGAGAGAGAGGTCGGCCAGAAACAACGAGAGCCCCGGCGTGGCCGCACCGGGGCTCTGGTTTCATGGGAGACGAAGCGCCGCGTCGATTCGAGCGAGACGTCTCCGGCAGGTCTTTTCTAGCGCCGCTGCTCCCGCAGGCCGCTGGCTTCCCACTCCTTCGAGAGCTGCTTCAGCTTGCGCGAGAACTCTTCGAAGCTGTCGTCGAACGACAGGATGATCTCCGTCGTGCGCGGGATGTCGTCCCCGTTCAGGAGACCGCGGTAGCGGTTCAAGTTGGCGAGGATCGCCTCGGCCACCTTGAGCGCGCGCTTCTCCGTCTTGATCAGCGGCGACTGCAGCGTGTACACGTTGTTCCGGCCCCAGAGGCTCTCGTCCCGCACGATCGCGATCTCGCGGTAGACGCCGTTGATGGGGTCGAAGTTGTACTCGACCCGGACCTCCTTGAAGATGTCCGAGTTCCCCGTGTAGAAGCCCCGCTCCTTCTCGACCTTGCCGAGCTGCCGGCAGCGGGGGCAGTAGAAGGTGTCGCCGTGATTCAGGAGGAAGACGCCCTTGGCGTAGTCCTCACAGTCGGTGTTCTCGCAGTAACCGACGCCGCGTTTCATGCTGGCCATCCCTCTCCGGACCGCCTCCAGGGCCCTCGTATATCGCGTGTTGTGATTGTTGCCCTTGGCCCTTCTTCCCGGGCCCATGGGAAGAGAGAGCAATCCGCGTGCCAGGCGGGCGGGCGAACGTCGGATCCGCCGAACCGACGGGGGGTTTGACGTTCTGGCTGCTCCCCTGTGGAGCGATTCTGCCTCCGGGTCCGATGGGATCCCAAAGCCGTTCGGAGACCGTTATTGAGAAAGCGACTACCGAACTCTTCGAGATCCGCTGCCGACTCCGCAATTTTCATCGCAGCGGAACACCTGCCCGCTGGACGCCCCGCCTTTCGCGCGCACCCATCCCGGGCAGGGAGTGGGGGTACACGTTGTCAGGACGAGGAAAAACCGAACTATCGAAGCAGCTTAGCGCCTTATACTGCGCCCGTCTCCCGGTTGTCAACCACGATCTCATTTCCCTGCCCGGGCCAGCTGGCGACGTACTCGAGTCCAGTGAATGCCGTAGACCACCAGGCTGAGAACGGTCACTCCGTAAGCGGCGATCACATAATTCACCCGAGTTCCTCCCCGTGGGATTCCCCGTTGTCTTGGTGAGCGATCGCCGCCCGCAGCCCTTCCACCTCGACGCGCAGGGACAACAGGTAGACGAACGCAGCGAACAGCGTGACGTTGCCCAGCAGGAACGGCCAACCCATGCCGTCGCCCAGACTGCCGCGCTTCAGGTTGTCGGGGTGGATCGAGCGATCGTCGAAGATCTCGATCACGTAGTAGTTGAGCGGGATGAGCGCCACGCCCACGATCCCGTAGACGGCGGCGAAGCGCGCCGTGCGGGTGCCGCCGTCGCTGAAGCTGCGGAGCAGCAGGTACGCCAGGTACAGGAACCACAGCAGCAGGGTCACCGTCAGGCGCGGATCCCACGACCACCACTTGCCCCAGGTGCCCCGGGCCCAGATGGGGCCCGTGATCATCATCAGCGTGCAGAACAGCACGCCCACCTCGGCAGCGGCCACCGCCAGGCGATCCCACTCCGGCCGCTCCCGCCACAGGTAGACGCCGCCGGCCAGCGCGGTGATCACGAAGCCCAGGTAGGTGCCGTAGGCCAAGGGGGGGTGCACGTAGAGGATCTTCTGGATGACCCCCTGGACGGAATCGATCGGCGCGTTTGCGACCGACCAGGCGTAGATGGCGGTGAGGAGCGCCAGGGCGATCCCGGCCGGCAGGCGGATCCGTGCGGCCCAGCGTTCGAGTTCGGTTTGCGGAAGGCGGTCGGTCATCGACGGTGCTTTCTGTGCAGGGGTGGATCCGGCGGGTGGACGGACACGCTACTCGTCGAGGACCGCTTCGAAGGTGAGAAACGAGACTATCAGATAGATGCCGTCCACCACGATCAAGAGCTGGATCGCCTGAAACGAGGCCTCGCCGCTCTCGAGCAAGCCGGCGGTCGCCCGAACCGCGCCGGCCAGCACGGGAAACAGGGTCGGCAGCAGCAGCACGGGCAGGAGCACCTCGCGAAAGCGCGTCCGGGCGGCCATGGCCGAGAAGAGGGTGCCGACGGAGCAGAGCCCCACCGATCCGAGCGCGATGACGCCCGCCAGCGGCAGCGCCACCGGCCAGAGCGGAAGCTCGAACACCACGGCGAAAACGGCCGCCGTGGCCGCCTGGACCAGTCCGATCAGGACGAAGTTGGCAACCGCCTTGCCGAGGAAGACGAAGCCCCGGTCGCCCGGAGCCATGGCGAGCCCCGACAGCGCGTCGTTCTCCAGCTCCAGTGCGAAGGCCCGGTTGAGCCCCAGCACGGCCGCGAACACGTAGGCCACCCAGAGCAGGCCGGGCGCCACTTCCCGGCTCTTGGCCGTGGCGCCCTCGGGCAGCGAGAAGTGGAACACGACGACGACCAGCAGTGTGAAGAGCGCCATGGCGACCACCCGATCGCGCCGCCGCCACTCGGTGACCAGGTCCTTCCACAGGATGGCCCACACGATCTTCACGAGGCAGCGGCCTCGGCCAAGGCGCGTTCCAGGGCGCCCGCGGCCAGCTCGTCCGCACCCGCGGCGCGGTGGGAGAGGCGGCCCTGGACCAGGAGCACTGCGGCGTCCGCCAACGGCTCCGCGCGCGCGGGGTCGTGGGTGACGAAGACCAGCGTCCGGCCTTCGTCGCGCAGCGCTTGCAGGCGCCCGGTGAGGCGTTCCGCCGCGCGGTGGTCGAGGCCGGTGTAGGGCTCGTCCAGGAGCAGCAGCGGCGGCTGGTGTACCCGGGCGCGCGCCAGGGCCAGGCGCTGCGCCATGCCCCGGGAGAACGTGCCGGCCCGGCGTTCGGCCAACGCCGCCAGTCCCTCCTCGTCCAACAGCCGGTCGGCCACTTCTCCGGGCCGGGGAACGTCCTGGAGCCGCGCCGCGAAGATCAGGTTCTCGCGCGCGGTCAAGTCGCCGTAGAGCCCGGTGGCGTGGCCCACGAAGCCCACCTGCGCCCGCAGCGCCGCGCGCGTTCCGCTGCCGCCGGCGATCCGCAGCTCGCCGCGGGTCGCGCGCGCCAGTCCGGCCAGGATGCGCAGCAACGTGGACTTGCCGGCACCGTTCGCCCCCAGGATCGCCAGCGAGCGCCCCTCGGTGATCTCGAGATCGACGCCTCGCAGGGCCGCCACCGTGCCGAACCGCTTCTCCAGGCCGCGGGCGCAGAGGAGCGCGGTTGCGCTCACCCGGTCCGCTCCGCCCCGGCGCCCGATTCCAGGGGGCGACCGCAGCCGACGCAGAAGCGCCAGCCCGCCTCCAGGTGCTGGCCGCAGTCCGGACACGCGGCCGGCGGGCGCTCTTCGTCGAGGGGGGCGGCGTCCGCCTCGGCCGCCCCCGAGGACCGCTCGCGTTGCGCCAGCGCAATGGCGCGTCCGCGCAGGTCGCGGCGCAGCAGTTCGTGATCCGAGTCGGAGATCTTCCCGGTCTCGTGGTCGTGGTCCAGGTCGCGGATGGCGGCGTAGATCGCGTCGCGCTCGCGCGCAACCGGATCCTCGTCGGGATCCGCCAACGTCTCGCCGCGGGAGCGCAGCGGGCCGGCGACGAACCACGCGGCCCCCAGTGCGGCCAGCAGCACCACGGCCGCTGCCGTACGGAAGCTCGGGGCCGCATGGCCCGCCAACGACGCCACGACCAGCTGCAGGGGCTCGGGCGCCAGGTAGAAACCTTCGTAGTGGAGGTAGTTGCGGGTGCCCGAGCGGAACGGGCGCCGGCGGTGGAGGCGCGTCGTCTCCAACACCACGCCGGTGTCGGCCAGCAGCACGTTCAGCCACGGCACTTCGGCGCCCGGGTCCCAGCGGAAGGCCGCGCGCCCGTCCGCCACCGGCAGGCGGTACGCCACCCCGATGGGCGTTCGGCCCGGCGGCAGAGGGCCGTGAAAGAGCAGGCTGCCGGCTTCGGGCACCAGGCCGAAACGCTGGGCCGCGGTGGAGACGCCGCGGAACTCGGCGCCCTCCGGCAGCGCGATCTTCACCAGGGGCGTCTCGCCATCTCCCACCACGGCGCGGGTGCCCGTCACTTCGACGTACACGTCCTGCTCGACCTGCAGCAGCACGTCGTCCAGCTCCAGGCGCAGGTCGATCCGCGCCACGGAGACGGCGGTCGGGTCCATGCGCGTCTCCGGCGGCTCCGCGGACACGGCGAGCACCGCACCCGGCGACTGCGTCTCCAGGACGCGATAGCTCTGGCCGTCGCGTTCGACCGCGGGCCCGGGGGCCAGACCGGGTGCCGCGATCGGCGGCGCCGACTCCGGCGCCAGCACCCGGACCTGGCCGACGCCGGTGGCCAGCGGTCGCTCTAGCGAGACGCGGCCCGACGCCGCCGTGGGGACGCGGTAGCGGAAGGTCAGGGCCTGCTGCCCGACGTAGAAGGGACCCCAGTACGTCACGCGATCGCCGCTCTTCTCGAGGCCTTCCTGGAAGCCGCCCCGGCCCGGCGAGAAGTCGGTGGCGTCCGCCGGCAGTCGCGTCGCGAAAGGCGCGCTCTCGCCGCGCTGGCCCTCGCGCCAGAAGACCACCCGGTCGCCGCGGTTGTGAAAGCGGTGCGTCTCCTCCACGGCGAGCTGCGATCCGACCCAGTCGAGCCTCAACTCGACGGCTTCGCGCTCGAGAGACGCGGTCGAGCGCGTGGCCTCGACCACCGCGAGAGTCACGCTGGCGGTCGTCTGCTGCGGAGCGAACTGGAGACCGGTGCCGAAGGGGATGCCCTCGAACTGGGTGCCCACCAGGTACCGCGTTTCCGGCGCCGCCGAGATGCCGTCGAAGCGGAACCCGCCCGACGCATCCGTCTGGGTCCGTCGCAGGCCGGGCACGCCGCTCGGCCGCAGCGCGTACAGGAGCACGGTGAGTCCCGCCGTGCGCTCCACCTCGCCTTCGAAGGCCACCCGGCCCTCGATGCGGCCCTCTCCGGTGGGGACGTCGGGGACGCCCTCGGGCGGGTTCTGGGCGAGCGCCGTCCCGGCCGTCAGCGCGACGGCGAGAGCGGCTGCGAACCGGGTGTGCGTCATTCGGTCGGGCTCTCGCGCGGCCGCTCCGGATGGGGCCACATCACCAGCAGGCTCCCCAGCACGAAGACGTAGCCCCCGAGCCAGATCCAGTTCACCAGCGGGTTGCGGTAGAGCTTGAGCGTGGCGGAGCCATCGGCCTCGAGCTCCGTCAAGATGACGTACAGGTCTTCCTGCAGTGTCGAGTAGATGGACGGGATGGAAGCGGGCTGGTCCTCCAGCCAGTACTGGCGCTTCTCCGGCGCCATGATGGCCACCCCCTCGTCCCCCTGGTAGAGGGCGATGCGGGCCTTGGCGCCCCCGTAGTGCTGGGCCGGGATGGCTTCGGCGGTCAGGTACTCCAGCCGGTAGGTGTGGATGCGGAGCGAGTCCCCGGGCCGGATGTTCTCGAGCCGCTCTTCCTCGAAGGCGGCGCCGGCCACGCCGACCAGGATGAAGACGATGCCCAGGTGCACCACGTAGCCGCCGTAGCGCCGCTGGTTCTTGCGGAAGAGGGTGGCCAGTGCCGTGGCCGCGCCTTCGCCGCGCCGCGTTCGCGCCCGCACGGCCTGGGCGAACTCCTGGACCACCGTTGCCACCACGAACGCCGACAGGCTCCAGCACGCGATCGACCAGAAGGCGCCCGTGCCCCAGAGGAGGACCACCAGGCCGAGGGCCGTCGCGCCGCCCACCAGCGCGGGCCACAGGAACTGGCGCTGCAGGCTGGCCGGGCTGGCCCGGCGCCACGCGATCAGCGGTCCCACACCGGTCAGGAACAAGAGCATCAGCGCCAGGGGGCCGGCCAGGGTGTTGAAGAACTTGGGCCCCACCGTGATGCGCTCGCTGGTGAGCGTCTCCGAGAAGACGGGGAAGAGCGTGCCGACGAAGACCGCCACCAGCAGCACCATGAAGGCCCAGTTGTTGAGGAGGAAGCTGGCCTCGCGCGAGACCACCGATTCGAGGCGGTTGCGCGCGCGCAGCCGTCCTCTTCGGAGATAGAGCGCCGTGAAGAAGACCAGCGCGATCGCCACCACGTAGGCCAGGAAGATGTAGCCGAACCAGCCCGAGTTGGTGAACGAGTGCACCGACTGCACCACCCCGCTGCGCGTCAGGAACGTGCCGAAGAGGCAGAGCGTGTAGGTGAGACCGATCAGGACCAGGTTCCAGATCTTCAGCATGTCGCGCTTTTCCTGGATCATGACCGAGTGGATGTAGGCCGTGCCCACGAGCCACGGCATGAGCGAGGCGTTCTCCACCGGATCCCAGGCCCAGTAGCCGCCCCAGCCGAGCACCTCGTAGGCCCAGCGACCGCCCAGCAGGATGCCGACCCCCAGGAACGACCACGCGAAGAGCGTCCAGCGCCGCGTGGTGCGGAACCAGGTGGTGTCGAGCTCGCCCGTCACCAGGGCGGCGAAGGCGAACGCGAACGGCACCGCGAAGCCGACGAAGCCGACGTACAGCATGAGCGGATGGATCAGCATGACCGGGTGCTGCAGCAGCGGGTTCAGGCCGTTGCCGTCCGAGAGCACGTGGCTGGGGGGCAGCTTCTCGAACGGGTTGGTGGAGAAGTTCAGGAGCACCAGGAAGAAGATGCAGTTGGCCAGCAGCATGGCCGTCACCCACGGCATCAGGCTCCGCGAGCTGCGCCGGTGGGCCACCAGCGCCCCCACGCCGTAGGCCGTCAGCATCCACAGCCACAGCAGCAGCGAACCCGACTGACCGCCCCAGAGCGCGGCCAGCCGGTACGACAGGGTCATGCTGCGCGCCGAGTGCTGCGCCACGTAGGCCAGCTGGAAGTCGTGGTTCGCGAAGGCGTAGAAGAGGGCCACCATGGCCAGCGTCGTGAAGCCGAACACCGCCCACAGGCAGCGCTCGGCCATCTGCGTCCAGTCCGGTCGCCTCCGCACACCGGCGGCCACGCCGGTCCCGAGACCGACGAAGGCCAGCAAGAGCGCGACGTCGAGAGCCAGGTCACCAATGTCGGACACGGAGATCTCCTGCGGGAGCTAGAGCTCGGCCGAGTCCGGCTTCTCCGCTTCGAACTTGGACGGGCACTTGGCCAGCACGTTGTGCGCCACGAAGACGGCCTCGGCGTCGCGCCGCTCCATCTGGCCTTCCACCACCACCTCGGCGCCGTCCTTGAAGAGATCCGGCGTCTCGAGGCTCTCGTAGACCACCTTCAAGGTGGGGCCGGCGGCTCCCGCCCGGTGCGGGGGATCGTTCTGGACCGCGAAGTGCACGCGCTTGCCGGGCACGTCGCGTTGGATCGACTCCGCCGCCACGTAACCGTGAACCCGCAGCGACTCGCCCAGCACCTCGTCGCCGGCCGCCTGGAACTCGGCGAGGGTCTGGTAGTAGCGGTACGCCCCGTCGCTGCCGAGGTTCGTGACGGCGAACCAGACGAGCAGCAGGGCGATGGCCCCCGCGCCGACTGCGATCTGCGCTCCCTTGGACATGAAACCCTCTCGGATGAGCCGGTAGGGTACCGGCGGCGCTCCTGGGCGTCAAACGCGGCGAAGCTCGAAAACATCCCAAATTCGCTAACTTGCGGCCCCGATGGCACACCGCAACAGGTCGCTGCACCCCCCGCCCAAGGCGGCGGGCCGGATCGCGCTGCTCCAGCCCTTTCTGGCCATGGAGGTGATGGAGCGGGCCTTCGCGCTCGAGCGCGAAGGGGCGGACGTGATTCACCTGGAGATCGGCGAGCCGGACTTCGACCCGCCGCCCGCGGCCGTCGCGGCCTGCGCCGAGGCGCTGGCCGCAGGCGAGACCCGCTACACCGACAGCCGCGGCCTCGCCCCGCTGCGGGAGGCCATCGCGGCCGACCGCGAGCGTCGCTTTGGTGTGTCGGTCTCGCCGGACCAGGTGCTCGTGACCCAGGGCACGTCGCCCGGGCTCTTGCTGGTTTTCTCGCTGCTGGTGGAGGCGGGGGACCAGGTGATCCTGGGGACGCCCCACTACCCCTGCTACCCGAACTTCATCCGGTACTGCGGGGGCGAACCCGTGTTCGTGCCCACGCGGCCGGAGGACGGGTACCGGCTGGATCCGGACGCCGTGGCGGCGGCCCGCACCGACCGCACCCGGGCCATCGTGGTGGGGTCGCCGGCGAATCCGACCGGGTCGATCCAGAGCCGCGAGACGCTGGCGGCGCTGGCCGAGCTGGGACTGCCGCTGGTGTCCGACGAGATCTACGACGGCCTGGTGTACGACGGCGCGCGTGTGACCTCGGCCGCCCAGGTGGCGGACGGGGCCTTCGTGCTGGACGGCTTCTCCAAGCGCTACGCCATGACGGGCTTTCGGCTGGGCTACGTGGTGGCGCCGCCCGACGCCGTGCGCGCGCTGCAGATCCTGCAGCAGAATCTCTTCATCTCCGCCAATCGCTTCGTCCAGCACGCCGGTCTCGCCGCACTGGAACGGGGCGAGGACACGCGCCGGGCCATGTGCGAGGCGTACGCGCGCCGGCGCGACCGGCTGGTGGCGGGCCTGCGCGAGCTGGGCTTCGGGGTGCCGGCGCCGCCGCCCGGGGCGTTCTACGTGCTGGCGGACGCCACCCGCTTCGACGCCGACTCGCGGCGGCTGGCGTCGCGGCTGCTGGAGGGGGCCCACGTGGGGACGACGCCCGGGATCGACTTCGGGCCGGCGGCCGAGGGGCACCTGCGCTTCTGCTACGCCGTCGACGACGACCGCATCGAAGCCGCCCTCGAGCGGCTGCGGCCCGCCCTGGCGGAGTGCGCGCGGTGAAGCCCAAGGTGACCCGCGCCGAGCACGTGGCGGCGTGCAGCCAGCCGCGCGATCTGCCCGCCCCGACGCTGCCCGAGGTGGCCTTTCTCGGGCGTTCGAACGTGGGGAAGTCGAGCCTCCTGAACCGCCTGGCCGGCCGCCGACAGCTGGCCCGCACCAGCGCGACGCCGGGCAAGACGCGACTGATCCACTTCTACGAACTGGCGGTGCGCGACACCGAGGTGCGCTTCGTCGACCTGCCCGGCTACGGCTACGCCAAGGTCTCGCGAAGCGAGCGCCACGGCTGGCAGCGGCTGGTGGAGGGCTATCTGGAGGACCGTCCGCCGCTGCGGCTGGCGGTGCTGCTGCAGGACCTGCGGCGCGACGTCTCCGAGGACGAGACGCTGCTCTTGGAGTGGCTGGCCGAGCGGGGGGTGGCCAGCCTGGTCGCGCTCACCAAGGCCGACAAGCTGAAGCCCATGCGGCGAAGCGCGCGCGTGCGCGAGCTGGCCGTTGGATTCGGGCGGACGAACTCGGGGCTGGTGGTGACGTCGGCCGAGAAGGGCCTCGGCATCGACGACCTGTGGCGGCGCATCTTCGAGGCGGTGTCCTAGACACGGGAACCGGGAAGCGGAACTCCGAGCTCGGATGGCGCGGGCGGCGAGGGGCTCCGGCGAATGGCTCGCGGCCGACGGGATCGTCTCGCGCTTGGTTTCGCCTTCGCTCGCCGCGCCGGCTGGCAGCGCGCGAGGTCGCACGGGACGGTCGCGTTCCCTCAGCGGAAGAGGTCTTCGTCGGGATGGCGGACGAGATCGCGGACGCGCCCGTCGCCGGCCGGAGACCAGCCGCGCACCACCACCACCGGGACGCCGGAGCCTTTGTCCATCAGCAGCCCGGCGGCGGCGGCCAGCTGGTCGACGGTGGCCATGTTCGTCACCACCAGCTCGCGCCCCTGGCGGTCGCGGCGCCCGCGCTGATCGTCGAGCGGCGAGATGCCCGCCGAGCCCAGGGCCACGTCCACCAGGCCTTCGCGCCACGGTCGGCCGAAGGTGTCGCTCACCACGACGGCCACCTCGAGCCCCAGCTGTTCGCGCAGGCCCGCCCGCAGCCGGGCCGCGGAGGCGTCGGGGTCGAGCGGCAGCAGGACGGCTTCGTCCGGGCCCGCGGTGTTGGAGAGATCGACGCCGGCGTTGGCGCACACGAAGCCGTGGTGGGTCTCGCAGATCAGGATGCCGCGGCTGTGACGCACGACGCGCCGGCTCTCGCGCAGGACCAGCTCGACCTGGCGCGCGTCCTTGTCGTCTTCGTGCGCGATGCGCAGGGCCTCCGAGCTGGGCTCGACGTCCGCCAGGCGAACACTGCGTCCTTCGGCCTTGGAGACGACCTTCTGGCACACGACGACGACGGCGTCGGCCAGGTCGAGCGCGCTCGTGCGCACCGCCTCGGCGACGAGAGCGGCCAGGTCGTCGCCGGCCCGAATCTCGGGCAGGCCGGACACTGGATGGAACTCGAGGGGGCGTGCCGTCACGCCGGCACGGTTCGGCGCAGCCGCTCGAGCAGCGCGCGCGTGTTGCGGCCGGCCCCTTCCATCTGGAAGAAGCGTTCGAGGTCTTCCCCCGAGTCGATGTCGAGGGCCAGCGAGGGCAGGGGCACGCTGCGGAACGGCACGCCTAGCTCGCGCGCCGCCGCGGCGTGGCGGCGCGCGCTGTCGGCGCCGAACTGAGCCGGAATCGCGTCGAACGGCGCGCGCAGCAGCGCCGCCGTGCCTCCGTCGCTGGCGGGGGCCAGCAGCACGGCCTTGTCTCCCAGTTCGGAGCGGGCGGCGATGAGGGCGGCCAGGTCTTCCGGGCGCGCGGCGGCCACGTCGCCCAACACCACCAGCAGGGCGTCGTCGCCCGACAGCGCGAGTTCGCGGGCGGCGGCCTCGAGCGAGGGATTCAGGCCGTCGTCGTCCAGGAGCAAAGCGTCGGCGCCGGCGGCGCGGGCGGCACGCGCCACGGTGCGGTCCGGCGTGACGACGGCTCGGCGCGTCACCGGCTCGACCTCGGCGAGGGCGGCCAGGATGTCCTCCAACATCGCCAGGCACAGGGCCTCCCGCTCCGCGGCCGCGAAAGTGGGGAGGAGTCGGCTCTTGCTCTGGGCCAGGGACTTCACGGGAACCACGGCGGTCGTCATCGGAGTTCGTCCACCAGTTCGAGTGCGGCGCGCGCCACCCGGACGGAGGCGTCGACGTCCGTCATCAGGGTGTCGGTCACCGCCACGCGCAGCCCCAGCGACTCGATCTCGGTGGCCAGCGCGGCGTCGCGCTCGTCCAACACGATGCCGTCGACCACCCCGCGATACAGGCGGGCGACCCCGAGTGCGGACACCTCGACTCCGATCCCGCGCATCAGCCGGTCGGCCGGCCCCTTGATCGGCGCGCCCCCCACGATGGGCGACACCGCGACCACCGGCGCCCGCCGCTCTGCCAGCGCCTCGGCGACGCCCGGGACGGCCAGGATCGGTCCGATGGAGACCACCGGGTTGCTGGGGCACACGAGGACCGCGTCGGCCTCGCCGAGCGCCTCCACGACGCCGGGAGCCGGGGCCGCGGATCGGGCCGCGGAGAGATCGACGCCGCGCACGTCGTCGGGCGCGCCGTCCCGCGCCAGGTATTCCTCGAAGTGCACGCGGCGCCCACCCGACAGCTCGACGTAGGTCGGACACGGATCTTCGGACATGGGGAGGATCCGGATCGGAACGTCCAGGGAGCGCCGCAGCTCGTCGGTCACCTGGGCCAGTCCCGCCCCGGCGCGCAGCCGCAGCGTGCGGTGAAGCGCGTTCGCGTAGTCGCGGTCGCCCAGCCGGAACCAGGTCTCGTGGCCGAGGGCGGCCAGGCGATCTACCAGCGCGTAGGTGTCGTCGCGCAGGCCGTAGCCCTTCGCGGGATCGACCCGACCCGCCAGGGTGTAGGTCACGATGTCCAGGTCCGGAGACACGTGGACGCCGTAGAACTCGCGGTCGTCGCCGGTGTTGACGACGGCGCACAGCGAGTCGGTCGGCAGCGCGCGAATCGCTCCGCGCAGGAAGCGGGCGGCGCCGACACCGCCCGCCAGGGCGACGACGGGAGTCACGGCTCGGCCCGCGGCGGCGCGTCCGCTTGGAGCGCGAGCAGCCGGGCCTGCAGGCCGGGCAGCCGCTGCGCGATGGCCCGGAGCTCGGGATCGCGGCGCAGCGCG
>JAKSBN010000397.1 GCA_022361175.1 Pseudomonadota bacterium
GAGGCGGCCGCGCCTGAGCTTCCGGTGCTCGAGCAGGTCCAGCGCATCTCGCGCTTCTATCTGGAGCACTGGACACGCCACCAGGACTACTTCCAGATCTTCTGGGCCATCGACAACCAGCGGGTGATCGGAGAGCTTCCGCCCACAGTGGTGGACCACGTGACGCGGTTGTGGGAGGGAAGTCTGAAGGTCCTGAACGATGTGCTGGCCCGCGGGGTCGAAGAGGGGACCTTCGTCGAGCACGACACCTGGGAGGTGGCCAACATCCTGTGGACGCTGGCGAACGGCATTCTGCAGTCCGAGGGGGCCGCCGCCCGCAGGGCCTTGCGGCAGCGGCCGCTGACCGAGGTCTTCGACGATGCCATCGCACTGGTGCTGAAGGGACTGCAGCCCCATCCCACCGGCGCTTGACAGGCTTGGACAGATCGGAGAGCTTTCCGGCGTCTGAGAAGTGACCCTGAGTCATTTTTACCGACCACGCGTCTTGCCGGGGGGTGGGACCGCGGTGGCCGGATGTCCGGGGTTCGAAGGGAGACGTTGATGAGCGGCGGCACGCTCCAAAGGCTTCACGCCCTGGTATCCGAGCAGCTGGGGATCGACCTGGCCGAAGTGAAGTCCGACGCGAACATCCTCGACGACCTCGGGGCCGACAGTCTCGACGTGGTCGAGCTGGTCATGGCCATCGAAGAGCAGTTCGACCTGGAGATCCCGGACGAAGACGTGGAGTCCATGCGCACCATCGGCGACGTGGAACGCTACGTGACGGAGCGCGTCGCGGCCTGAAGGCCCCCCAGCCTGCCGCGGCCGGGGAATCAGACGCGAGGGCGATCCTCGCGCAGGCCCGGCAGCCAGCCCCAGTGGCTCCCCGCAAGCACCGCCAAGACCGCCGCCAGAAGCGCCGGCAAGAGCCGGCCCTGCGCCGCCTGGCGACCCGCCTCGGCCGCCTGCCGCTCGAGCTCCACGTCCGTCTCGGCGGCCGGCCGCGCCAGTGCCACCAGCTCGGGGGCGATGGCGACGAGAGCGAACAGCAGCGTGAAGCCCGCGAGATACAGGAGGCCCAGGGTGAAGCGCGGTCGGAACGGCGCCGCGCGCCGGCGCGGTGACGAGACGGGGGGCGGGGAGTCCATTCGCTCAGCGTACGCAGGCTCACGGGGGCGGTCAATCCGACCCGTTTCCGGGCAACGGGAGCGCCAATGCGCAACCTGCTAGCGTGCCCGGGTGCCGAAATCAGCGTCCAAGACCGCTGCCGCGGCGCCCAAGCGCCTGCTGGTAATCGACGGCGCCAACACCGTCTACCGAGCGTTCTTCGCCATCCCGCACCTGCGGGCTCCCGACGGTTCGCCCACCAACGCGGTGCACGGCTTCGCCACGATGCTGCAGAAGGTGATTCGGGAGGAGGCGCCCGACGCGGTTGCCGTCGTGTTCGACGCTCCGGGCAAGACCTTCCGCCACCAGGCGTACCCCGAGTACAAGGCCGGGCGCGACGCCCAGCCCGAGGACCTGTCGAAGCAGTTCCCCGTGGTGCGGGAGCTGGTGGACACCCTCTGCCTGGCGCGCATCGAAGTGCCCGGGGTCGAGGCCGACGACGTCATCGCCACCCTGGTGGCGCAAACCCCCGAGACCACGTCGGTCGTCATCGTGTCCACCGACAAGGACCTGATGCAGCTGGCCAGCGAGAGGGTGACGCTGCTGGATTCCACCAAGAACCGGCGCTACGGCCCGGCCGAGGTGGAAGAGCGCTTCGGGGTTCCGCCCGCTCAGATGCTCGATCTCCGCGCGTTGGTGGGCGACTCGAGCGACAACATCCCCGGCGTGAAGGGCATCGGCGAGAAGGGTGCGGCGAAGCTGATCGGCGAGTGGCGCGACCTGGAGAACCTGCTGGCCCACGCCGCCCAAGTGAAGGCGAAGCGCGCGCGCGAGGCGCTCCAGGAGCAGGCCGACGAAGCCCGGCTCTCGAAGCAGCTCGCGACCCTTCGGAGCGACGTCGAGCTGCCGCTGGAGCTGGCCGCGCTCGCGATCGGGGAGCCGGACCTCGCGGCTCTGCGCCGCCTCTACGAGCGGCTGGGCTTTACGCGCTTGCTGGAGGCGTTGGAGGACGACGCCGGCGCGCCTGCGTCCGCGGCGGCCGAGATCGCCGTCGACGTCGTGCGCGACGCAAAGGAGCTGGGCCGGCGCCTGGACGCCCTGCCGGCCGACGCCCCGGCCTGCCTGGTGCCCGTCTTCGGCGAGGGCAATCCGGCGGTGGCCGCCTGGATCGGCCTGGCCTTCGCCGAAGGGCCCGAGCGCGCGGCCTACGTCCCGCTCTGCGATCCCGCTGGCGAGCCGACCTGTGCGCCCGAGGCGGTGGCCGAAGTGCTGACCGCGACCTTCGGGCGGGACGACGCCTGGAGCTGGGGCGGCAAGGCCACCAAGGCCCTCCAGTCGCTGGTGGCCGAACGCGGCGGTTCGCTTCCGGCGCCGGGCTACGACGTGGAGGTGGCGGCCTTCCTGCTCGATCCCGCGGCCGCTCACGACGTGGCGGCCGTGGCCTCGCGCGAGCTCGGGCGGCGCGTGGCATCGCAGCAGGACGTCGCCGGGCGGGGGGCCAAGGCCGTGCCGCTGGAGACGCTGCCGGTGGCCGACGTGGCCGCCTGGAGCGGCGCCGAGGCGTGTGTTGCGGCGGCGCTGCGGGCGCCCCTGGCGGAGGCGCTCGAGAGAGACGGTCTGGAGCCGCTCTACCTCGACGTGGAACTGCCCCTGACGGCGGTGCTCTCGCGTATGGAGCGGGCGGGCGTGCGGGTCGACGAGGAACGCCTGGTGGAGCTTTCCCGCGAGTACGAGGACGAGCTCCGGCAGATCGAGCGCGAGATCTACGACTCGGCGGGTGAAGAGTTCCTGGTGAGCTCGCCCAAGCAGCTGCAGCGGATCCTGTTCGAGAAGCTCAAGCTGCCGGTGCTGAAGAAGACCAAGACCGGCTACTCGACCGACGAGGGGGTGCTGGAACAGCTGGCCGCCCACCACCCGCTGCCCGAGCGGATCCTGGCCTTTCGCCGCCTGTCGAAGCTGAAGAGCACCTACATCGACGCCCTGCCGCCGTTGGTGAACGCCAGCAGTGGGCGCATCCACCCCACCTTCCTGCAGACCGGAGCGGCCACCGGCCGTCTGGCGGCGAACCATCCGAACGTCCAGAACATCCCGATCCGGACCGAGCAGGGGATCCGCATCCGCGAGGCCTTCGTGCCGGCCGAGGGCCGTGCGTTGCTCTCGGCCGACTACTCCCAGGTGGAGCTGCGGATCCTGGCGCACTACTCGGAGGATGCGAGCCTGATCGACGCGTTCGAGAAGGGCGAAGACATCCACCGCCGTACGGCGGCCGAAGTGGCCGGCGTGACTCCCGAAGACGTGGACGACGAGCTGCGCGCCCGCGCCAAGGCGGTGAACTTCGGGATCATCTACGGCTCGTCGGCCTTCGGGCTGGCCAACCAGCTCGGCATCGCCACGGGCGAGGCGCAGGAGACCATCAAGGCCTACTTCGCCCGCTACGAGGGTGTGCGCCGCTTTCTCGACGAGACCGTGGCCACGGCTTCCGAGCGGGGCTTCGTCACGACCCTGCTGGGCCGCCGGCGCTACCTGCCGGACCTGCGCTCGCGCAACCGGGTGCTGCGCCAGGCCGCCGAGCGCATGGCGGTGAACACGGTCATCCAGGGCACCGCGGCCGATCTCATCAAGAGCGCCATGGTGGCCGTCGACGCCGCCCTGCAGGCCGAGGGGCACCAGGCCCGCGTCATCCTGCAGGTGCACGACGAGCTGGTCTTCGAGTTGCCGGCTGCTGAGATCCAGGCCGTGACGGACCTGGCCCGGCGGGAGATGGCGTCCGTGATGGCCCTGCGCGTCCCCCTGGTGGTGGACGTGGGCCACGGGGCCAACTGGAGGGAGGCCCACTGAGGGCCCGCTCCGCGCCCGGGCGGAGTGAATTCTCTCCGGGCCGCCTGCGTCCAACGGGCACGGCACGGGCCGTCGGACGTCCCGATGGAGGAGCCGCCGTTTCCACCCCCGACCTCGACGACGCGACCGCCATCGCGCGGGCGCAGGACGGAGACCATGACGCCTTTCGCGTACTGGTGGAGCGCTATCAGGGCCGCGTCTATCGGCTGGCCCTCCGGATTCTGCGCGACGAGGACCAGGCTCGCGACGCGTCCCAGGACGCCTTTCTCAAGGTCTACGCGTCGCTGTCGCGGTTCGAAGGGCGGTCGAGCTTCTACACCTGGCTCTACCGGCTCGTGATGAACCTGTGCCTGGACCTGAAGCGCAAGGACCGCTCCGACCGGCACGTCGAGTGGAAGGAGGAGCGCCTCGGCCCGGACAGCGCCCACGAGCCGACCTCCGCTGGGATGTTGCGCGCCTCGGGGCCGCCCGGGCCCGGCCAGGAGCTGGAGCGGGCAGAGCTGCGGGCCGCCCTGGCGGCTGCCGTCTCGGAGCTGCCCGAGGAGGCGCGCGCCACGCTGCTGCTGCGCGAGGTGGACGGGCTGTCCTACGCCGAGATCGCGGAGGTCCTGGAGATCCCGAAGGGCACCGTCATGAGCCGCCTGCACCACGCCCGGCGGCGCGTCCGCGAGGTCTTGGAGGCGAACGGTGCCGTTCCGGAACCGGATGCGGGGGAGGATCCGACATGAGTCGCACGCTTCGCGACGAGCGGCTGCAGGCCTACCACGACGGCGAGCTTTCGGAGGCGGAACGGGCCCGGGTGGAGGCCGAGCTGGCGCGGGATCCCGAGCTGGCCGCCGAGCTGGCCGCGCTCGAACAGGCCCGGGGACTGCTGCGAGAATGGGACGCCGAGGCGCCCGTGCCCGAGCTCTGGTCCGGGATCGCGGCCCGGCTGCCGGCCACCGGCACCGCACCGAGCGCGCGTGAGGCCCCCGATCCCGGCTGGGCCGAGCGCCTGCGGGCCTGGCTATTTCCCGGCTCGCTGGCGGCCGCGGTTGCCGCGGCCAGTCTGGCTGTGTTCTTCTTCTACGCGGTCGGGCCGACCGGGCCCGCGGACGCATCCGCGCCCGTGCGTTTCTTGTCGGCCGAGGGCGCGTCGGTCATGGTGCTGCAGGAAGACCCGGATACCACGATCATCTGGCTGATGGACGGGGCCGGATGAACGCGATGCGCGAAGGGGATGACGTGAGACCGAAGCAAAACGTGCGCGCCGTCGGAGTCGGCCTCTTGGGCGTGCTCGTCGCCGGGCTCAGTCTGGCCCTGGCCGCGCCCGCGGCGGCGCAGTCTCCCGGCGGCCTGGTGCTGGCGGTCCAGGTCGTCCACATCTCCGACGCACAGGGCAAGGTGGATCCCCGCGCGAAGCGGCTGCACGCCAAGCTCCGCAAGCAGTTCCGCTACGAGAGCCTGCGGGTGCTCGAGTCGAAGCGCCTCAAGCTGGCCCTGAACGACGTGGGGGAGCTCCAGCTGCCCAACGGCCGCCGGCTGCGGGTACGCCCGTTGGTGCGGGACAAGCGCGGCGCCCTGGTGGCCGTCGACGTGGAAGGAGCGCTCCAGACCGACGTGCGGGTTCGCCCGCGCCATCTGGTGGTGATCGGGGCCCACAGCCACAAGGACGGCAAGCTCGTGATCTCCCTGGAGATGCAGTAGGGGCGTCCCGCCGGGGATTTCCCCACTTTCGCGATTCTGCCTGACACTTTCGCTGGGCGGCCGCCACATCCTAGGCAGAAAGCCAAATATCCCCTTCCCAGGGAGGCCCGAGACATCACTGGTGTTTCGGGCCGCTTTCGTTCTGGCCCTGGCTCGCCCGCCGCCCTGGAGACGGAATTCGTCTCTCTCCGCGCACTTCTGTGCACAGTGCGGCTGGGACTGGGAGTCACTTCACCGTCAGCACGCCTGTGGAACGGCTCCAGTGTCCCTGTAAGTATCTGATTTTCTTTAATAAAACGGATGTTCTTCGGATGGCACGGGGTTTGCTCGTTCCCCACCGATCGCAAAGGCGATGGGGGATTTGAGCATGACCGAAGGAATACGACGGCGGCGCACACGGGAAGGTGGCCTCTCGCTCATCGAGGTGACGATCTCGCTCGGCATCCTCGCGTTTGGCCTGCTGACCCTGGCCGCCATGCAGGTGCACGCCCTGCGCCAGGGGCACCAGGGCCGGCAGTTCGGGCAGGCGGTGAAGCTCTGCAAGGACCAGATCGAGATGGTGCAGATGCTGCCCTATGCCCAGGTCGCCCCGACTCCGGGTTTCGTGGCGCCGGGCTGGATCACCATTGCCGGCTTCCCGCCGGGCGACATCCCCGTCACGGTCCGTCGGCCGGGCGAGGGCGCCACCGTGGAGCAGGTCTATCGGGTGCGCTGGCGGGTGGTGAACCGCGACGCCGGTGCCACCTCCCGCAACGTCGACGTGCAGGTGAGCTGGAACGATCCGCATCGCGGCAACCGCACCTACACGCTGTCGACCATGCGCATCCAGGAGTCCTAGCCATGGCGTTCCGAGACCGATCTCAGCGCGGCCTCACCTTGATCGAGCTGATGGTGGCGGTCGGGCTCCTGGGGGTGGTGCTGGCCATGGCCGTCCGCGCCCTGGGCGACAATCAGCGCGCCTTCCTGGTGGTGGACGAGAGCCTCCAGGCCCAGCAGAACGCCCGCGTGTTGGTGGGCCTCCTGGAGAGCGACCTGCGCCAGTCCGGGTACATGATGCCTCCCGGCGCCACCGCCTGCGGGCTGGACGAGACCACGGCGCCGGACGTGCTGTTCGTCAGCGCCGTCGACCGGCTGCGCACCGTCGACCAGCTGACCGAGAACCTGCTGGACGCCGACCTGGGCGCCGACGTCAGCGGACTCGCGTTTCCGGTCGCGGCCGGTTCGCGCCAGTTCACCGTCGACAGCCTCGCCCTCGACATCGCGGCCGACGGCGGCGACTTCGTGGAGGGGGCGGGCGTCATCCTGATCGATGCCGCGGCGGCGTTCGGCAACACGACTTGTGGTGTCATCGAAGACATCACCGGTCTTCAGATCACGGCGAACCTCGTGTCGGGCTTCGCGCCGGGAGCGGGGGCCGACGTGGTCGCCGTGCCGGCGCACGTCTACGCCGTCGATGGAAACGGCCGCTTCACCCGCAACGGGCAGGTGGTGGCGGACAACGTCGAGGACTTCCAGGTCGCCTACTTCTTCGACCTGAACGACAACCGCCAGGTGGAAGCCGGCGAGTACTTCGGCGACGGGATCGGCACGGACTACGCCGCGTCCAGCCCCTCGATCACGGGCGCGGCCCTGCGCGAGGTGCGCGTCAACGTGGTGGTCGTCACCTCGACTCCGGATCCGTCGAACGAGTACCAGAGCGGCCAGCCCCAGGCGACCGAGAACCGAACCGTCGTGAACACCCCCGACGGCTTCCGCCGGCGTACGGTCACCACGCGCGTGCGGCTGCGAAACGGAGTGGAGGCGTGATGCGAACCAACGCACGACGACGAGAAGCCGGCATGGCGCTGATTGTGTGCATGCTGGTCATGGCGCTGATGGGGCTCATGGGTCTCGCCGCGCTCCGGAGCGTCTCCACCGATCGCCAGGTGGGCGGCTACGAAGCCCGCTCGCAGTCGGCGCTCTACGCGGCGGAGTCGGGCATCGCCGCGGCCATGCGCACTCTGGCCACCGCCAACCTGCCGGCGGGTGTGGCAGCCCTGGAGGCGACGACCCCCGACGTGACGGGTGCCGACCTGGGCGCCGGCGGCGTCTACGGCAGCAACGCGCCGTCCTTCCGCGGAGACGACACCGTGCCCGACCCGATCCGGTACCTGGGTGTCGGCGGGCCGTGCGAGGAGTGGGAGATGAGCATCGAGGCCGGCGGGCCTCAGTACCTCTACTCCATCTGGGACGTGCGCATGCAGGGAGAACAGCTGGGCGCCGTGCGCCGCATCCAGGCCAGCGCCACCCGCTGCTACGCCTACGACAGCTAGTCGCCGCCCGCGGCGAGAGCGAAAGGGAACGCCATGAGAGCCTTCCATGACGCGACGAAACGACTGCTTTGCGGCCCGATCCTCTGGGCCGCTTTCGGCCTGGCGAGCTCCGCCGGGGCGGACGACACGGTGCTCTTCTCGACTGCCGTGCCGCCCAACGTGGTGATCCTCGTGGATACCTCCGGATCCATGGTCGAGCAGGTCTTTCATCCGGAGTTCGACGAGTCCGAGACCACTTGCAGCTACTTCCGAGACCAGGGCGGTTATCGCTGGGAGCAGTACGACGAGGAGACGACCGAGACCATTCCGGACCCGGTCCCGACGGGCTGCGTGAAGACCCGGACGATCCCCTTCGAGACCACCAACGACACCATTCTCGAGTGGGAGCACAAGTACCTGGACTGGTACTTCTCGCCCGCGGCAGACTCGCACGTGAACTCGATTCGGACCGATCGGGCCGTGCTCCCGTGTCTGAACGAGAGCTACCTGAACTACGGCCGCACCAAGATCACGGCGGCGCGTCACATTCTGCGCGAGGTGATCTGCCGGGTGAACCAGACCGGCGACGTGCGCTTCGGGTTGGGGCGCTTTCGGGGGACGAAGGGCGGCTACGTCACCGTGGAAGCCAAGAGTTACGACGACGACCACGACGACGACCTCGAGGCCGCCATTCGCAACCTCGAGGCCAAGGGAGGCACTCCCTTGGCCGAGTCGCTCTTTCAGCACTACAGCTACTTCATGAGCCGCCGCAGCGCCGACCTGCCGGAGGGCGCGGACGACGACGAGACGTTCCCGATCTACGACTACACGCTGGGCGGCAGTCACGATGATCCGTCGGATACGGACGACCCGGTGACCGCCGCGTGCCAGAAGCAGTTCTTGATTCTGATCACGGACGGCGAGCCCTCGAGTGACGACTTCTCCAACAACGAGCCGGGCTACGACGACATCGACGAGCTGATCGGGAACTTCGATTCCGGCGACGGCGATCTCGCCATCGACTCGTACCTGAACGACATCGCCAAGTTCATGCACGAGCGGGACTTCCGGCCGGATCTGGACGGGTCGCAGACGATCGACGTCTACACGGTCGGCTTCACCACCTCCGGCGACGCCAACGAGCTCCTGAAGCGCACCGCGGAAGTCGGCGGCGGCGAGTTCTACACCAGTGACAGTCCGGAAGAACTCGCCCGGGCCATCTCGGACGCCTTGGCGTCGATCATCCAGAAGACCCAGGCCTTTACGGCGGCGACGGTTCCGGCCAGCCGGACCACCGACGGCAACAACATCTACATGAGCTTCTTCCTGCCCAACTCGGGTCCGTTCTGGGAGGGGCACATCTCCAACTTCACCTTCACGGGTGCCGGCGAGATCCGCGACCGGGACGGCGACTGCGCCGTCATCGATCCGGGCGGCGGCACGAGCTGCGGCAGCGGCGTCCTGGACCCGGACGCCGATCCGTGGTGGGACGCGGCGGACGGGATTCCGCAACCGCCCGGGCGGACGCTCTACATGTCCGACTCCGGCACCAGCGCGGGCTCCCTGCACGAGCTCTTCACGGTCGGCAACGTGACCGCCGCCGATCTGGGAGTCGTGGACGCCGACGTCAGCCTCTACCCGGGGACGCAGGCCACGGAGGCGGAGGGCCTCGCCGACGAGATCGTCTCCTACGTGCGCGGCTGCCCGTTCGGTGAGGTCTCGTGCACCACGGGCCGGGACGTGCGGCTGGGCGACGTCTTCCACTCGAACCCGATCGTGGTCGGCCCGCCCAACGCGGCCCGCAGCGAACCCAGCTACCGCGAGTACGCGCGGGAGTACGGCACGCGGAAGCGGGTTCTTTACGCGGGAGCGAACGACGGCTTTCTCCACGGCTTCAACGCCGGCGTCCACGTAACCACGCCAACGACCGGCTACAACCAGGGAGACGGCGTCGAGCTCTTCGGCTTCATGCCCTGGCAGGTGCGGAACAACATCCGCCGGCTCCCCATCGATACGGAGCCGCGCGACACCTACTACGTGGACGGCTCTGCCCAGGCGGCGGACGTCTGGTTCTACAGCGGGGCGCTCGACGCCGACAAGACCTGGCAGGAGTGGCGCACGATCCTGGTGGGCGGTCTGCGCGAGGGAGGGTCCCAGTACTACGCGCTGGACGTCACGAACCCGGACGGGCGCAACTCCGGGGTGCCCGCCTATCCCGCGGCCTTGTGGGAGTTCCCGTGCGAGGCCAACACGGCGGTCTGCAACGCAGCGCGGGCGCACATGGGCCAGACCTGGGGCGAAGCGGTGATCACCCGCGTTCGCGTGGAAGTGACCGGCAACGACAACGGGGGCCGGGGCTTCGAGCGCTACGTGGCCGTCGTGACGGGCGGCTACGACGTGACCGGCGACCCGAACCACGCCAGCTACGACGCCAACGCGACGGCCGGGCGGGGCATCTTCCTGCTGGACGTCAAGACCGGCGAGATCCTGGCGGAGAAGAAGTTCAACAGCTCGGCTCCCTCGACGAATCCCGAGTCGCAGATGAGCTACGCCATCGCCAGCCGTCCGGCCGTCTTCGACCTGGACTTCGACGGCTTCGCGGACGTCATCTACGTGGGCGACCTGGGCGGCCAGGTCTTCAAATGGGTGGTGGAGGACATCGGCGGAGACCCGGTGAACGGCGCCGGCTCCGACGACACGACGGACCAGCCGAACTGGCCCTTCAAGCTCTTCTTCCAGCACCCCTCCTACACCAGCGGCGGGACCACGCACTACCAGAGCTTCTTCAACCCGCCCACGGGCATCCTGAAGCACGGCGACCTGTGGCTCGCGCTGGGCGCCGGGGAGCGCAACAACCTCCTGGCGGAGGGCATCAGCGGAGACGCGGGGGACAACAACCGCTACTTCGTTCTGATCGACCGGACGCCTTTCACGGTGCCGAGTGGAACCGCGCCGCAGATCGCGCTCGCCGACTTGGTGGACATCACGAACTCCGCGTCTTGCTTCGACTCCACGAACAACGAGGGCTACTACCTCGTGGGCGCGGACGGCGAGAAGTTCATCACGGCCAGCGGCATCCTGCTGGGGGATCTCTTCACGGGTTCCTTCATTCCGACCTCGGGCGGCGATCGCTGTTCCGAGTCGGGCCAGGCCTTCCTCTACCGCTTCAATCTGCAGTGCGGGGAGGGATCCTTCGCGGTGGGCGAGGCCGACGGCACCACGCCCGAGGAATCCCGCCACAAGGCCATTGGAGCCGGTCTGCCGACACCGCCGCGATTCTCGGTGGGGCCGCCTCAGGACACACCCGGTCCGTGCGGCAACCGCGTGCTGATCCTCACCAGCAACGGCGTCGTCGACAACAGCTGCGGCGCGGACTTCGGGGGCGCCGGGGTGAAGCTGCGGAGTTGGCGCCAGCGCTAGAGGCCATGTCGTGAACCTCGATCGAGCCAGAGGCGTCCTCTAGGTCCGCGAGCCGCACCGCCCGCCCGGTCGCGCAGCGCGCGAGCCGAGGCGGCGGTCCCGCGAGCGGGCGATGAGGGGAGGCGCGGAAAAGAGGGCCGGGGGCGGCGTCGCCGCTTCCGGCCCTCTGGCATTTCTACACTCCGCAGCTCTTTGCAAGGACGCACCGGGACTGCCACTTGCGGACAATTCGTATCCACCGCTTCCACTGCGGCTCGGATTCGACTCGGAACGGAACTCGCAAGTTGTTGTGTCTGTTCGGTTTTGTCGCGCCGCTCTTGGCACGTGGGTTGCTTTTGGAAGGGACCCAACGCGGACTCGACGCGGGAGGTAGCAGCTGTGGGGGAGATCACCATGCGAGTAGCGGCCGTCGCCACTCTCAGCCTGGCCCTGGTGTGCGGCGCGGCCGGTACGGCCGGCGCCCGGAGCAATCCGCTGGAGGGCATCGGAGTCGTCTTCGCCAAGAATCTGAACCGACACACCGTCACGATCGGTGACCAGGTCTACGTCGTGTCGGCGCGCACCGCGCTCTACGGTCGTCACGGTGAGCGGCTGTCGATGCTCGCGATCCCGGTGGCCCGGGACGCCGACGGACGCCTGCTGAGCATGGCGGAAGCGACCGTTCGCTACTCGGCGGTCGAGCACCAGGGGCGCTTGATCCTCGACCAACTCGAGCTGATCACGCCCGAGAAGTAGGTTTTCGCGCGACGCGGATGTTGCCCCCCCGTCGCGCCAAGGGGCCACGGCTATTCTCGATAGTCGTGGCCCCTTCCCGTTCTGGGGCTCCTGCCACAGCCGGCGCATCGGATCGACGATCGGGTAGTCGCCGCGCCCCAAGGCGCCGCGTCGGCCTCGCCTGCGCATCCCATACCGATATACGTACGAGGCCCGGCTCGCCGGCGAGTCGAGAGTATCTGCAGGAAGTCCGAAGCGTGTCGAGGGCGTCGCTCCACGCAGGAAGCCGCTGACGCGCCTCCTCGGACGACGCCGAGCGATCAGCCCAACAGCTTGGCCTTGGCGGCGGCGAGCTCCTGCTCGCTCAGGATGCCGTCCTCGTGCAGCTTGTGGAGCTTGTCCAGCTGCTCCGCCAGCGCGTTGCGCTCCTGGATCTCGACGGGAAAGGAAACGTCGGTGGAGATCTCGATGGAGTCGTCGCTGTCCTCGAGCTCGACTTCCTCGGGACGTTCCGCCACCAGCGGCACGGTGTCGTCGGCCTCGGCGTGGCGCGGCAAGTCGAGGGCGGCCTTGCGGGCCACCGCCTGCTGGCCTCCGGGGCTCGGCTTGCGCGGTCCCTGGGCCTGCTGCTCGGCGTACGCCTCCATCCTCTGATTTCGCACCTTCGGATTCAGCGCTGCGGCGTGCCGCGCGTCCGACTGCTCCATGGCGGCGCGGTTGCCGATCAGGAACATCACGCCGCCGATGGGATACAGCACGATCCCTACCCAGAAGAGCTCGGCCGGCAACAACTCCATGTTGGTCCCCAGAAACACGGCGCTGGCCAGCAACAGGGTCAGCAGTCCGGTCTTCCGCGAGTTGGATTTCTGGCTGGATTTGGCCATCGCGCCGTTCCCCCCTGGTCCCGCGGCGAGACGGCGGGAGCCGGGGTCCGCCGCGGTGGAACCCTTCGCTTTTCGGCGGAACGCGTTTGCAGATTGAGGGGTCTTCGGGAGGCGTTGCTCCTTCAAAGCACCGAGTGAGAGGGGCTCAGGGCTTCTCGGATCCCGCGGGGCGGAGAGCTCCTCCCTCCAACACCAGGACCAGCGGCTCGGGCCCGTCGGGATGGCAGAGCGTCGCCTCGAGCGCCGCCACGTGCTCGGCAAAGACGTCCTCCTCGGGCAGACCGGGCCCGCCGTCACTCGAGGTCGGGGCCACGCCCCGCGGATTCCCATCCCTCATGCGCCTTCTCTCGGCAGGAGAGGGACTCAACTTGAGACGTGGCCTGCGCTTTTCGGAACCGCGCCCGATGCGGCCCGAGACCCGGGGAGAAAAATCGAACCTGCCTGGAAAGTTTTCTGCCCCTCGCAAGTGGGCCTCTCGCTTCTCCCCATGAACGGCGCGAACGCAGCAAATCCCAGGGCCCCGTGGAGGGGCGAGGAGCTCTCGAAGATGACCCGCAGCATCGACCAGGACCGCACCGACCAGGAACTCATCGCAGGCGTCCGCGCCGGCGACGGGGACAGCTTCGACGCGCTCCACGGGCGCTACCGGGATCGGGTCTACCGCTTCGCTCTGAAGCGCTTGGGCGACCCCTGCGAGGCCGAGGACGTCACCCAGGAGGTGTTCCTCCAGGTGTTCCGCTGCATCGGGGCCTTCGAGGGCCGCTCGACGCTGCTGACCTGGATGTTCGGCATCACCCACAACCAGGTGTGCCGGCGCTTCCGGCGCAAGACGCCCACGCACGTCTCCATGGACCACATCGACATGGAGCTGGCGAGCGGCGACGTGCCGGTGGATCGCGCGGTGGACGCCGCGAGACTGCTCCACCGCTTCGAGGACGTGGTGGACACCGAGCTTCCGCCCACGCAGCGCCAGGCCTTCCACCTGCGGTACCGCGAGAACCGGTCGACCCGCGCCATCGCGCGCGAGATGGGGAAGTCCAGTCAGGCCGTGAAGATCAGCCTGTTCCGCGCCCGGCGCGCCCTCCAGCAGCGCGCCAAGGCGCACAACCTGCCGCTGAGCGCCGCGTAAGGTCGACGGAGGGCCCCGGCCCGGGGCCCTACTGCTAAAGCAGCTCCTGGAGCTTCAAGCGGGCGATCATCCAGTCCGCCTTCACCGTGCGAGGGGAGACATCGAGCTCGCTCGCCACCTCGGCGACCGACAGGCCCCCGAAGACCCGGAACGCCACGACCAGGGCCGCGCGCTCGTGGGTCGCCGCCAAGCGCTCCAGCGCTTCCTCGGCGGCGGCCAAGCCGGCCTCGTCGTTGGTCACGGCGGGAAACACGGCTTCGTCGAGGGTCTCGCGAAACGCTCCGCCACCGCGCTTCTCCGCCAGTCGGGAGCGCGCGTGGTCGATCAGCACGTGCCGCATGATTCCCGAAGCGGCGGCGTAGAAGTGCGACCGATCCTGCCACTCCCGCGGCTCCTGGGTCGCCAGGCGCACGAAGGCCTCGTTGACGACCGCGGTCGCCGACAGGGTGTGATCCGCCCGCTCGCCCCGAAACAGGGCTCCGGCCCGGCGCCGCAGCTCGGGATACACCAATTCCCACAGCCGATCGGCACCCTGGGTGGTGGCGCTGGGGCGGTTCAGGAGCTGGGTGATCTCTCCGGGCTCGCGGGGCATGGCCATGCCATTGTAGTCGCTCTGCCGTGGGTGGCGGTTTCCTCCACTCTGGGCCGGCTCCCAGCCCAAGTCACCGCCCTTGAACGAGTTTTAGAACGATGTTCTAGTCGATTTTGACGCTTGACGCGGGGTCGATCCTCGGAATAAAAGTAGAAAGTAGCACTTCCTACTATGTAGAGGATTTGAATGGCTCCCCCCGCCGAGCTCGTCAAGATCTCCGAGTTCGCCCGCCGCAGCGGGGTGCCGGCGCCGACGATCAAGCACTACCTGCGCGAGGGGCTGCTGCCGGAGCCCGTGCGGACCAGCCGCAACATGGCCCGCTACGACGTGGCCTGGATTCCCCGGGTGCGGGCCATCAAGGAGCTGCAGCGAACTTGCTTCCTGCCTTTGCGGGTGATTCGCCAGGTGCTCGACGAGGGGGCCGGTGCCGCCGAGCTGGCCATGGAGTCGAGCATCCGGCGCGTGCTGGAGCGGCTCCAATCGGCGGAATCGCGCACCCGCGCCGAGCTGCTGGAGGCCGGGGTCGACGGGCGCGCTCTGGACGAGCTCGTGGAGCTCGAGGTCCTGACTCCGTCCCGGGAAGCGGACGACGAGCGCTACGCCGGCGACGACCTGGCGATGTTGCGGCTGCTGCGGCACGCGCGGCGTGCCGGGCTCGCCAACGAGATGCTCCCGCGCGAGATCCTGCGCACCTATCGCGCCGCCATCGCCAACCTGGTGGAGGTGGAGCTCGAGCTCTTCCGCGCCGGCGTTCTGCCCGCTGCGGGCGATGACGTCGCCGCGCTCACCGAAGTGGCCACCAGCTTGAGTGAAGAGCTCGTGGTGCTGCTCCGACGCAAGCTTCTGCTGCCCACTCTCCAGCGCCTCGTCGAAGACGAAGGCGATCCTCCCGAGGAGACAGAATCATGAAGAGAGCCATCACCGCCGCGCTCGTGCTGTGCGCGGGTGCGAGTCTCGGCATGCGCTGCTTCACGCCCGCACAGCCGATCTTGGTGCAGGTCACCGAGCGACTGCCGAGTGCGGCGACGCCGGCCGAGACGCCCGGCACCGACGGCGTCGTGGTGACGAACCCGAAGTTGTTGGCGCAGTTCGGTCCCGATGCGGACCTGAACCAGGCGACCTACACCCGCTACCTGCTCTCGGACGGGATGCTGGAGCAGCCCGACGCGATTCTCGTGACGATTCCGGGCTTTCAGGGGGGTGCGGCCGGCTTCGAGATCCTCGCGGAGAACGCCATCCGCCGCATGCGCGACGAGCAGGGCCTCGTCCTGGAGGTCTGGGCCTTCGACCGCCGTTCCAATCAACTGGAGGACTTGGAGGGCTTGAACATCGCGGAGGTGGCCGCCGATCCCCAGATCGGTCTGGACTGGCTGTTCGGCAGCGAGTTGGGGTTGACGCTGTCGCCGGAGCTGGCGGCCGGCCCGAACCGTCGGGTCGTCTTCTACAATCCCACCGACGACATCCCGTTCTTCGCCAACTGGACTCCCCTGGTTCACTCGCAGGACGTGGACGCCGTCATCGAGGCGGCTCTGGCGGAAGCGAAGAACGGCAACGTGTTCCTGGGCGGGCACTCCGCGGGGACCGGCTTCCTGGCGCGGTACGCCGCCACGGACTTCGACCTGTCGGGGGTCGGTCCCGCGGAGCCCGGATACGCCAAGGTCCGGGGGCTCGTGCTGTTCGAGGGCGGGGGCGGCTCGATCGGAGCGCCGCCCACGGACGACGATCTGGACCGCATCGAGGCGCGCTTCGACGGCGGGCTCTTCGGCGCGGTGCGCGACGGGGCGCCCCGCTGCATCGACGGCGCGACTCCCTGTGCCGTGGCCAGCGAAGACGTGGACTGCGCCGCCTTCGCCAACACGAAGTGCACGCCCTCCACCACGGCGTACTCGCAGCTCTTCGGCCTGCTGGGGGCCGAGACCTTCGCGGCCGTCGAGCCGGCAGCGCTGCAGGCGGATCTCGAAGGCGATTCGACGCAACTCATCCTGGCGCAGGACCAGAACGGAATCCCGGGCAACTCCGCGCTGCAGCAGGTGCCCGGCCTGGGCCTGCTCGTGCTCGTCCTGCCCGACGCGACGGGGCGAGGGGCGATCGGATCGTTTCTCGACGACGACGGCGGCGTCAGCCAGGCCGCGGCCTTCATCGCCACGTCGCTGGGCGCGCCGGGGCCCGAGGTGAATGGCCTCGTTACCTGGCTCGGGATCGACGAGCCGCTGCCGCCTTCCGTGCTGCCCGACAACGGTCCCGCACCGACGACCCTGCC
>JAKSBN010000462.1 GCA_022361175.1 Pseudomonadota bacterium
CTCGGCCGCTCCCACTCTACTGTCCCCGTGCTCTCGAACGGGCTCTCACCGGGAGGAAGTGCCGTGAAGGTTCGCCGTTTATCGCTGTCGTTCGCGCTGCTGGGGGCGGTGCTGACGGGTTCTTTCTCCGCGTTCCAGGCGGTGAACGACGGTGACTCCGGGCCGCCTGTTGTGGCGCCGGCGACCGAGCAGGCCGGACGGGCGTTCGTCCGTCTGCTCGTCGCGACCTCGCCGGAGTCCGCGCTGGACGCCGCCGGGATCGCTGCGCAGCGCCGCGCCATCGCCACGGCCAGCGAGGCTCTGGCCCAGCGGCTGCCGGGCACCGAAGTCGAGCTGGTGCACCGGTACCGCACGCTGCCCTTCGTCTCGCTGCGCGGGACGCCGTCGGCGCTCGACGCGCTGGTGGCGTCCGGGCAGGTCGGTGGCTGGCGTCCGGTCGAGCGCTTCCAGCCGAGCCTCTTCAAGAGCCTCTGGACGGTCCAGGCGCTGCCGGCCTGGAACCGCGGCTGGACGGGCGAGGGCAAGGCAGTGGCGATCGTGGACACCGGCGTGGACGTCGACCACCCGTTCTTGGGGGGGCGGGTGATCGCCGAGGCCTGCTTTGCCAGCGGCTGGCGCGATCTGCAGGACGACCTGCCGCCCGGCTGGGAGCTCAACCCGGACGCCGTCGACGACGACTGGTTCACGTGTCCGGACGGCAGTCTCCAGCAGGTGGGGCCCGGCGCCGCACCGCCGTGCGAGTATCTGTGGACGTGCGAGCACGGCACCCACACCGCGGGGGTGGCGGCCGGGCTCGGCGCCTCGGGCATCCTCGGCATCGCTCCGCTCGCCAACATCGTGGCCGTTCAGGCGGCCGAGCCGGTCGTGATCGCATCCGGCTTCTACACCAGCATCGGGCCGAACCTCACCGAGGACAACGTGACCAGTGCCCTCGAGTGGCTCTACCTGGAGCACGAGTCCCTGGACCTCGCGGCCGTGAACCTGAGCTTCGGCCGCGACACGCACAACCTGCCGTTCGCACCGCTGACGCTGTCGTCGTCGCCGTGCCCCGACACCGGCGCCCTGGCCACCGCCGTGCAGAACCTGAAGGGGGTGGGTGTGGCCGTGGTGGCCGCCGCGGGGAACAACGGGCTCGAGGGACAGGCTCAGTACCCGGCCTGCCTGCCGGACGTGGTCTCGGTGGGGGCCAGCACGCTCGACGACACGGTCGCGAACTTCACGAACAGCGCCGACTGGGTCGATCTCCTGGCCCCCGGCATGGGGTACCCGGCGGCCACGCCGACCGTGCCCGAACCCGACGGCTACACCGATTCGTGCAACGCGGACGAGGACCACCACTGGGGCATCTGCTCCTCGATTCCGGGCGGGACGGGCACCGGCAACGGAGCCCAACACAGCGGCACCTCCGTGGCCGCCGCCCACGTGACCGCGGCGTTCGCCATCCTGAAGCAGAAGTATCCGGACGCATCCGTCGAGGCCCTGCTCGGACACCTGCGCTACACGGGCACGTCTCTGCCGGTTCCCGGCACGACCTACTCGATTCCGCGCATCAACCTCGACCTGGCCACCTCGTGCGAGCTCGGGTTCATGTGCTTTCTGCCACTCCCGTCGCTGCCCATGCACCCCTAGAGTGAGCTGTGTCTCAAAGGTGTAGACACCTCTGAAAACAAAGAGTTGAGGGTCAGCCGGCCCTTCCTCCAGAGTTGGCGTTGCAACACACCCAACAAGGAGGGGGATCGGTGACCCTCGAGGACAAGGTACACCTTCAGCGCCTTCGTCTGTTCCGCCGCGCCGAGGAGCTCGGCAACGTCAGCGCCGCCTGCCGCGAGGCCGGCGTCGCCCGCTCGTACTACTACCGGCTCCAGGGCCGGTTCCGGCGCTACGGCCCCGACGGGCTCCACCCCAAGCACCGCCAGGGGCGGCCGGGACGGCCGCCCCTGCTCGATGCCCAGGTCGAACGGCGCATCGTGGCCGAGGCCCTGGCGCAGCCGGCCTGGGGCCCACAGCGCATCAGCGATCAGCTGGCGATGCGGGGCATCGTTGTCGCCGCCAGCACCGTCTACCGGGCCCTGCGCCGCAACGGCCTCGGAACCCGGCGCCAGCGCTTCGGGATCGTCGAGCAGCACAGCGCGAAGCACGCCGGACTGCTCACCGAGCGCACGCGGCGCGAACTCGAGAAGGCGCGCCCGGTGCCCTCGCGACGCCATGTCGAGGCCTCCAAGCCCGGCCAGCTCGTCTGCATCGACTGCTTCTACATCGGCAAGCTCAAGGGCGTCGGCAAGGTCTGGCAGATCACGGCCTGCGATGCCGCCTCGTCCTACGCCTGGGCAACCGTCTTCGTTGGCGACCCCCGCGCCGCCATATCGGCGCGCTTCCTGCGCTCCGTCGCCCAGGACCTCGACCGCCTCGGATGGCCGCTGCAACGCGTCCTCACCGACCGCGGCAGCGAGTTCAAGGGAGACTTCGATCGCGCCTGCAAGGAGCTCGACGTGCGCCACACCCGCACGAAGCCGCGCCACGCCTTCACCAACGGCTTCGTCGAGCGGCTGCAGGGCACCATCCTGCACGAGCACTGGCGCGTCGAGTTCCGGCGTCGCTACTTCACCCGACTGCATCAGATCGAGCGGTCGCTGCAGAGCTTCCTGCGGCTCTACAATCGCGACCGGCCTCATCGTGGGTATCGGACCCGAGGACGGACGCCCGCCTCGATCCTCAAAGGAGCCATCGATGACCGCTGACCTGTCTACACCGTTCCGACATCGGACACGCTAGTCTCGTGGCGCTGAACCGGTCTGCTTGATTCGCACCGAGGTCGAGATGAGAGCTGTTCGGAATCCTCAGGTGGCGGCGGTCTTCAAGACCTATCCGCCGCAGTGTCGCCGCAAGCTACTGCAGATCCGCGCCCTCATTCTCGATACCGCGCGGGACACGGAAGGTGTGGGGAAGATCGAGGAGACGCTGA
>JAKSBN010000303.1 GCA_022361175.1 Pseudomonadota bacterium
ACCTCGCGGATGTTGCCGGGCCAGTCGTAGCGGGACATGGCGCGCATGGCCTCGTCCGAGAAGCGCACCGTGCGGTCCTTCCCCAGCTCCTGCGCGAAGTGCGCCAGCAGCTCGGGCAAGTCTTCCATCCGTTCCCGCAGCGGCGGCAGCAGCAGCGGCACGACGCTCAGCCGGTAGTACAAATCCTTGCGGAAGTGCCCCGAGCGCACCGCCTCCTCCAAGTCCCGGTTCGTCGCCGCGATCACCCGCACGTCGACGCGAACGGTGCGGCGCGACTCCCCGATGCGATGGAACTCGCCGTCCTGCAGGACCCGCAGCAGTTTGGGTTGGAACGACGCCGAGATCTCTCCGATCTCGTCCAGAAAAATCGTGCCCCCGTGCGCCGCCTGAAACAAGCCTTCCCGGTCCTGGTTGGCCCCCGTGAAGGCGCCCTTCACGTAGCCGAACAGCTCGCTCTCGAGCAGGGTTTCGGGCAGTGCCGCACAGTTGATCTTCACCAGGGGCCGGTCGTTGCGCGGACCGAGCCGGTGGATCAGGCTGGCGAAGACCTCCTTGCCGGTGCCGGACTCGCCGCGCAGCAACACCGGCGCCTCGGAGCGCGCCACCTTCCGCACCTTGTCGATGAGAGCGCGCATCGCGCCGCTGGCGCCCACCACGCCCTCCAACTCCTCGACGCGCAGTTCGTCGGCGCTCCGACGCGGGCGCGTCGAGTCGAGGGGCTCCCCTTCGTCGGCGCCGGCCGACGACAGGATGCTAGAGATCAACGGCTTGAGTTCGCCCTCCACGGAGAAGGGTTTGGTGATGTAGTCCACCGCGCCGCGCTTCAGGGCCTCGCGGGCGGTCGCTACGGTGGCGTGGGCCGTCATCAGCACGATCTCGCAGCCCGGGCGAATCGCCTTCGCCCGCCGCAGCAGCTCGAGGCCGTCGATCCGCGGCATCCGCAGATCCGTGACGACGATGTCGAACGATTCTTCCTTGAGCGTCTGCAGGCCGCGTTCGGGATCGTCCAGCGAAACGACCTCGAGGCCATCGGCCTCGAGAGCGCGCTTCAACAGCGCCCCGATCTTCGGCTCGTCATCGACGATCAGGATGCGACCGGTCACCGGACCTCCGCCCCGGCATTCATGCTGAACCACGGGCACCTCGCTGTCAATTCGAGACTCCGCTTGCTCGCGATGCAAATGCAGTCGGCCGCCGCGTGCTGGGTTGCACGCCTACCGAAATCCACCGACTGAAGAACTGAACGCATGATCTCGCACACATCGAACGTCAAAGGGCGCGGACTGGGCGAGGCGGGCCGAGGACCGCACCTCGGGGCGACAGTGTTCCTATCCCCCCTCCGTCGCGGCTTCGTGCTCGGATCCGAGACCTCGGCCGATGGGGACCCGCAACGGCAGCACATCGATTTCCACTTTCTCCATCCGCATCCTGACCGTCAGAACGCCGTCGCGCAAGGTCGCCTCGACACCCTCGCGCCGCACCCGCCCCGGCAGGGGAACCTCGCGCGCGAATCCCCCCAACGTCCGTTCCTGGCGGTGGTAGAGCCGACTCACATCTTTGCGCGCGCCCGGCTTGCGTCCCCGCAGACACAAGACGTCGGCGTCGACGAGAATCTGGATGTCCCCAGGGGCGACTCCAGGAAGTTCCGTCTCGACGACCAGGTCCTCGCCCTGCTCGAAACAATCGACCCTGGGAATCATGCGCCGCCCCCTTTGCTGAGAGTGGGGCCCAGCTGCAGCCCATGTGCCAAGAACTCCCGAGTTGCGAGTCGCTCCGGTCGCTTTCGTTCAAGTCCCCGGCCGGGCAGTTGTTGTCCACTTCGCCCCGCGCGACCGGCGCCTGTCGACGCCGCCGGCCTTTCCCTTCGCACGCAATCCGAACGGCGTTCCATTCGGACCTCGGTGTTCCAAATCGTGCGCGGCGTCGGCAACGGGGATGCTACGTTGCGGCCGCATGGCCCACGCGTCCCACGACTCCGACGAGACCGCGGGCCAAGAGTCACTGCTCGTCGTGCGCGGCACCGTCGGTGGCGTGCTGATGGGCCTCGCCAATCTGGTGCCGGGCATCAGCGGCGGCACCATGCTGCTGGCCGCCGGCGTCTACCCCGGCTTCCTGCAGGCCGTCGCCGAACTCTCGACCCTGCGCTTCCGCCGCCGCTCGCTCCTGCTGTTCGCCTCGATCGCGGGTTCGGCCGCGCTCGCGATCTTGCTCCTCGCCGGCACCATCAAGGAGCTGGTCGAGACCCAGCGCTGGATCATGTACAGCCTGTTCATCGGCCTGACCTTCGGCGGCGTGCCGCTGGTGTGGACGCGGGCGCGTCCGGCCAACCCCGCGGTGGTGATCAGCGGACTCGCCGCCTTCGGTCTGATGGCCGCCATGGCCTGGGTCGATGCCGGCGGCGGTGGTCGGGGGCCCAGCTCGTTCTGGTTGTTCCTCTCCGGGGTGGCGGGGGCGTCCGCCATGATCCTCCCGGGTGTCAGCGGTGGCTACCTGCTCCTCCTGCTGGGCCAGTACGAGCGCATCCTGGGCGCCGTCGATCAAGTCAAGGCGGGCCTCCTGGGCTCCGGAGGCCCCAACCTCGACTTGCTGGGAGAGGCCGCAGTAGTGGTGATCCCCGTAGGCCTCGGGGTCGTCATCGGTACGGCGCTGGTGAGCAACGGAGTCCGCTGGCTGCTGGAACACCACGAGAAGGCCACCCTGGGTGCGCTGCTCGGGCTGCTGTTCGGCGCCGTCGTTGGACTGTGGCCGTTTCAGGTCGGTGTCGAGCCCACCCCTGGCGAGACCGTCGCGGGGCAAGTATGGACCGCCGCCGAGATCGCCGAGCTGGAACCGGAGGACTGGCCTGTCCGGCGCCACACGCCCACGCCCGGACAGGCCGCGGGCTCGTTGGCGCTCGTCGCGCTCGGCCTGGGCACCACGGTCGCTATCGGCCGGCTCGGTGCGAAGACGCCCCCCGACGAACCCGCTCCTGCCCAATCTGGGTAGTCGACTACCCCCCAACCGCGTCCTCACCCGCCGGCAGGCGGCCGGCAGCCATTCGCCTCGAAGCCGCGGTCCCGCAGGCGAATTCGGCTTCCGCGGGGATTCCGCTCCAGGATGCACGTTTCTTGCAGCACTGGAATCCGGCCCTTTCCGCCGCACCGCCCAGGCTCGGGAGAAATCGACGTGTCGACACCCCTTCGGCTCTCGCGCGCTTCGCTCGTGCTCGTGGTCGCCATGGCCACGGCCTGCACCCACGTGGACCACACGGACGACGTGGACCGGACCCCCGTCGTCAACACAGGCGCGGGGGCCACTATCTTGATGCCGGGGCAGACCGCGCCGCCCATCTCGGGCAGCCGTTTCCCGGGCGGCGCCCCGGCTCCGGGAGGGGCCGGCGAGGCGCCGGCGGGAGCCGCCCCCCAGCCCGGCGGCGGGGTCACGTTCTTCGGCGGCACCGAAACCGACGAGAAGACCCATCGCACGACCGTGGAGCGACCGCTGTGGTGGAAGTACGCGGCTCTGCCGTTCGCCATCGCCGCCTACCCGGTGAAGAAGGCGGCCGACGCGATTCAAGGTGAGCCTGAACCCGGGCCGCCCCTTCCCCACTCGACCGCGGCGGCGCCGCCGCCGAGCCGCAGCGAACTGCGCGAAGCCGCGGAGCGCGCGCGGCTGCGGCAGTTGGAAGAACAGCTGGAGCAGCGCCAGCCGAACCCGGGACCGATCGCGGGACCGACCGCGACCGCCCCCCGACCGCGGCCGCCCTACGGCCGGCCCACCACGGCTCCTCCCCACTCGCCGTACACCCGCCCGACGCTGGGCGCCGAGACCCGAAGCACCAGCATCGCCCAAGAGCTGGCCGCCCTGCGGCGCCGTCGAGAGTCGGGGGC
>JAKSBN010000276.1 GCA_022361175.1 Pseudomonadota bacterium
AGGCGGTGGTGCATGTGCATGCGGTCCGTGTCGAAGGTCGGGCGGCGCTGGCGGAGGCGCCGGAAGATGGAGAGCGCCGTGTCGATGAGCGGCACGGCCAGCGCCAAGAGAGGCACCACGAAGGTGAGGAGCGACGCGGTGCGGTAACACTCGAGGGCCAAGAGCGACAGCGTGAAGCCGATGAAGAGCGACCCGGTGTCGCCCAGGAAGATCTTGGCCGGCGCGAAGTTGAAGGGCAGGAAGCCCAGCAGGGCGCCGACGAGGGAGACGCCCAAGGCCACGCCCAACGGGCTTCCCGTCTGGAGGCCGATGACCGTCAGCGTGATGCCGATGATGGCCCCGAGCCCGGTCGCCAACCCATCGAGTCCGTCCAGCAGGTTGATCGCGTTGGTGACGCCCACGATCCAGATGATCGTCGCCGGCCACGACACCCACGGAGGCAGATAGAACGTCGTGGTCGTGAGAGGCTCGGTGACGTACTTGATCTGAAAGCCGAAGTAGACGGCCGCCGCCGCGGCGACGATCTGGATCACCAGCTTGTGGCGCGCCCGCAGGTTGAAGCGATCGTCCAGGACCCCGGCCACCAGGAGGATCGACGCCCCGACGATGTAGCCGTCCAAGGCGGACAAGTTGTCGATTGTGTCGCCCAGCAGGACGACCGCCGCCCCCAAGCCCGTGGCGAAGCCGAGGGCGACCGCGACCCCTCCCATCAAGGGGATGTTGGATCGCCGATTGACCTTTCGGTCATTCGGTCGGTCGATCACGTCGAAGGCGGAGGCCAGCTTGGAGATGAGCGGCGTCGCCGCGGCGGACACACCGGTCGCCACCACCAGCGGGATCGCGATATCAAGGAGTTCCACCGCTCGTCCTGCGTTGCTTCTCGAGTTGACTCTCGCACGCCGGAGCCGTCCGGGTCCAGAGCCCAGACGTCTCCGCGCGGGAGGCTAATAGTAGCCGTAGCGCTCGCGCTGAGAGTCAACCCCGTTCAGAACCGTTCCCAGCACGCGGCGCCGATCGAGCACCTCGAGCGCAGCCTGCACGTCCTCCTGGCGCGTCTGATCCGCCCGCACCACGAGCACGAGGCCGTCACACAGCTCGCACACGGTCTTCGCGTCCGGCAGCCCCAGCGTGGCCGGGGTGTCGAGGATGACCCGGTCGTAACGCCGCGAGACCTCCTCCATGACCTCCCGCATGGCCCCGGAGGCCAGCAGCTCGGACGGATTCGTCGGCTGCCCGCGCACGGCCAGCAGATCCAGGCTCATGCCCTCGACCGGCACCACCGCCTCTTCCACCGTCGCCTCGCCCATGAGCACCTCGGCGAGCCCCACTTTGGGCTCGATCCCGAACGACCGGTGCACCTTCGGCAACCGCAGGTCGCAGTCCACCAAGAGCACCCGGCGCCCGACGCTCATGGCCGTCACCAGGGCCAAATTGGCCGCCGCCGTGCTCTTGCCCTCGCCCTGGAGCGCGCTGGCCACGGCAATGGTGTTGATCGGTCGCTGCGTCGCCAGCGAGTCGAGGCGCCCGCGCAGCGTCCGAAACTGCTCCACGACGTAGGAGTCCGGCTGCAGCATCGCGATCCGGCGCTTGTTGAGGTCGCCGGGGTCGCTCGTCCGGACCCGATCGCGGGCCAGCCACCGCTTCCAGAACGGCAGCTTGGGCGCCGCCGTCTCGGCGCGCATGGTCTCCGGGCTCGCGTCCCACTCCACCGCCGACAGGCTGGGATCCGACTGGCCCGTCGCGCGCCGCTTGCGCTCCGCTTCGGCCTTGCGCAGCGCTTCGTATACGTTCGCCATCACACTCTCCCGTCCCTTTCGCCGCGATCAGCGAAAGAGACTGAACAAGCCTCGTTTGCGCCCGGGAGCGGCCTCGACGGCGGCCTCCGCGGGCCGTCCCCCGAGTTCCAGATCGCGAGCCACCTCGCGGATCGCATCGCGGTCGATCACGCGCATCTCGCGCCCGTAGCCGAGCAGCAGGGCCCCGTCACAGACGCTGTTCACCAGCCGCGGCGTGCCCCCCGTCACCGCGAAAATCTCCTTCAGGGCCGCCCGCTTGAAGAGGCCCTTCCCGGTGTAGCCGGCGGTGCGCAGACGTCCCTCGATGTACTCCACGGTCTCGGCCTCTTCGAAGGGTCGCAGGTGGTGGCGCAGCGCGATCCGCTGGCGAAGCTGTCGCAGCTCGGGGCGCTCGAGCAGCTCTTTGAGCTCGGGCTGACCCACCAGCATAATCTGGATCAGCTTGGATGTGGAGGTCTCCAGGTTCGAGAGCAGCCGCACCTCTTCCAGCATCTCCGGCGACAGGTTCTGGGCTTCGTCGATGATGAGCAGCGTGGGCTGCCCCTTCCCCAACCGCTCGATCAGATACTTGTTGAGCGCCAGGAGATATTCCGCCTTGGTCCGGCACTCGACCCCGATTCCGAACTCGTCGAAGAGAATCCGGAAGAAGTCGAGCGGCTCGAGCCGGGGATTGAAGATGAAGGCCGACGCCGTCTCGTTGTCGAGCTGACCCAGGAGGGCGTGCAGGAGCGTGGTCTTGCCCGTCCCCACTTCACCGGTCAGCAGCACGAAGCCCTTGCCCGAACGCACGCCGTACACCAGCGTGGCCAGGCCCTCGCGATGGCTCTGCCCCAGGTAGAGAAAGCTCGGGTCCGGCGTCATCTCGAACGGCGGCTTCAACAAATTGTAGTACTGCGCGTACATCCGCTCTCCTAGCCCGCCCGGCGGTTCGCCGGGGCCGACGCGCCCTCGGTGGACTCGTCGGCAGCGCCTTCGGAGGACGCCCAACCCGGTGCGCCGTTCACGTACACGTAGGTGGCCGCGCCGCCCACCAGCACGAAGAACGCCACGCCCGAGGCCAAGACGGCGTTGCGCAGCATGCGCGCCCGCTGGCGCACCTCATCCGACTCCAGCAGGATGGTGGGAATCGCTGCCAGCACCGGAATCGAGAGATGGGTCTGGAGCTGCCGGGCCGAGTGCACGGAAGAATCGAGCCCCTCCAGCACGACGCCCGAGCCGACGCCCACGGCCAGTCCCATCAGCATGCCCAACACCAGGATGAGCGGCCGGTTCGGCGAGCTGGGCTCGGTGGGCGGATAGGCCGTTTCCAGGATGCGGAGCTGCTCGCCCAGCTGCCGGCGCTCGAGATTGGCCTGGGCGCTCGCCTCCTGCAGCCGCCGCGAGTAGTCGGCCAGCGTCAGGCCGAGCTGCGAACGCTCGCGCTCGAGGGCGTCGAGCTGCTCGGCCACGCGCGGGGTCGCGGCGAGCCGGTCGCGAATCTCCACTTCCTGCTGCGTCAGGCGCTTGATTTCGTCCTCCATCGCCACCACGCGCAGACCCGCCCGCTTCTCCTCGGACTGCGCCTGCTGCTGGGCGAAGTTGGCGGCCGGTTCGTCCTCGTCGGTTTCGGCCGCGTCGGCGGCGATCTGCTCGCGCAGCCGCTCCATCTCGTCGAGGGTGGCGATGATGTCGGGATGCGCCTCCGTGAACCCGCGCGAACGGAACTCGGCCAGCTCGAGCTCCAGGAGACCGAGCTTGCGCACGGGGTTCGACTCGTCGCGCTCCGAGGACAGGCTGGCGGCCGTCAGCACCTGGTTCTTCCAAAATGCCTGGTCGCCCCGCGCCAGGTCCAGCTGGCGCTTGGCGTCGCGCAGCTCGGCCTCGGTGCGCTCCAGCAGGCGCTGGTTGGTGGTCATGTCCTCGGGCAGCACGCCCGGGTTGTCGGCCTTCACCTGGGCGATGTCCGCCTCCACCTGCTCGATCTGGGAGGCCAGCTCGCCCTGCTCCAAGCGAATGAACTCGAGGCTCTTGCGGGTCTTGTCCACC
>JAKSBN010000176.1 GCA_022361175.1 Pseudomonadota bacterium
CGAGCCCTACATCGCCTCGGTGGTCCTGGCGGGTGAGCTGGTCTCGCGGCTGGGGACGTCCGATCAGGCCGAGACCTTCCTGTCCCCCATGGTGGAGGGTCGCACGTCCCTGGCCCTCGCGTACGCCGAACGCCAGAGCCGCTACGCGCTGAACGACTGCCGCACCTCCGCGACCCGCGACGGAGATTCGTTCGTCCTGCAGGGCGAGAAGGTCTGGGTCCTGAACGGACACGCCGCCGACCAGATCGTGGTCGTGGCGCGGACGTCCGGCGACCCCCAAGACGAACGCGGATTGTCGCTCTTCGTGGTCGACTCCGACGCCCAGGGCCTGGAGCGCGTGCGCGTGAACGGGATGGACGGGCAGAAGACGGGCCTGCTCCGCTTCGACCAGGTGCGTGTAGATGCCAGTCGGCTCCTGGGCTCCGAGCACGAGGCCTACCCGGCGCTCGAGCGGACCATCGACCGGGGCGCGGCCGCGGGCTGCGCGGAGAGCCTGGGGGCGCTTCAAGAGCTCTTCGAGCGCACGGTCGCCTACATCAAGAGCCGCGAGCAGTTCGGCGTTCCGATCGGCAGCTTCCAGGTGCTCCAGCACCGGGCGGCGGACATGTTCGCCGAGGTGGAGCTTTGCAAGTCGTGCATGCTGCTGGCCGCCGTGCAGGCCGACAACGACGACGTCGAGGAGCGACGCGCGGACGTGTCCGTCGCGAAGCTGCAGTTCTCGGACGGCGGCTGGTTCGTGCAGGAGAACGCCATCCAGCTCCACGGCGGCATCGGCGTCACGGACGAACAGGACGAGGGGCTCTTCTTCAAGCGAGTCCGCGTGCTGAACGGCCTGTTCGGCGACGCGGACTATCACGTGTCCCGCTTCCAGCAGCTGCGTGGCTTCGACGCCGAGGTCCTCGCCGACTAGGACGAGATGTAGACGCGGTCGCGACCGTCGGACTTGGCCCGATAGAGCTCGGCATCTGCGCGTTCGATCACCAGCCGTGGAGTCAGGCCCTGTCCGCCCCGGGCGACGTAGCCCCCGATGGAGACGGTCCTCGACACCCGGGCCCCTTCGGCGGCCACTCCCACGTCGGCGATCGCCTTGCGGATGGCCTCCGCTCGATCGGCCAGCGCCGTCGGCTCGGCCACCGGACACAAGACGGCGAGCTCTTCGCCCCCGTAGCGGGCGACCACGTCGTCGGCCCCCACCTCCGACTGCACCGCGTTGGCCACCGCACGCAGGAGATCGTCGCCGACCTGGTGACCGTGCGTGTCGTTCACGCTCTTGAAGTGATCGATGTCGCAGAGCAGCAGACCGACCGGGTCGGAACCGCTCAGCCACTCGGCGAGCACCTCGTCGAAGAAGCCGCGGTTGCGAAGCCCCGTCAGGGGGTCGGTGGTGGCGCGAGCCTCCAGCTCGTTCTTCTCCTCTTCCAGGCGCTCCGCATCCTTCGAGACCACCTGCATCTGTTGGCTGAGAGCCAGGCTCTCCCGCACCAGATGTTCGCTGGCCTGGATCCGAATGTCCGCCAAGACGCCCGGATCGGACTGCTCGAGATCGAGCATCTCCGACATCTCGGGAAGACGCTCCTGGATCACCTTCAAGAGCGCAGAACAAGCCTCCGCGTCGAGGCCCAGGTACTCGAAGGCGCGTTTGCCGAGACGGGCCGTCTCGAGATCCACCTCGCCGCCGGCGAAGAGCTCGCCGCAGGTGGTGGCCACGTTCAGCACCCGCGCCAATTTCCCCGCCGGGCTATCGGGGGCACCCGCCCGCTCCGGCTCGTGATGGGCGCCAATAGCCTTGCACAGCACCTCGGGCAACTCCCACGACGCGAGGAGTTCCTTGCCGAGCGTGGCGTGGTCGGTTCCCAGACGGCGTCGCTCCGCCTCCTCGATGGGAACGCCGCAGCGCTCGCTCTCTTTCAGGACCAGCTTGTATCGCGAGGGCGCCACCTCGGCGAGGGCCAGCCGCGCGACGTCGCACAGAAGGCCCGCCAGGAAGGCCTCGTCTCGGCTCTCCGGCGCGTGCTCCGCCGCCAGGTACTGGGCTGCCGTGGTGGTGACCGCCGTGCTGGTCCAGTAGCGGACGTAGTCGAAGGCACCCTCGTTCGTGGGCTCGACCGTTTTCGCCAGGGAGAAGGACAGGGCCAGCACGTTCACGCTGCGCAGGCCGAGGGTCATGATCGCCTGCTGGAGATCGGCGATCTGGCCCGGGCGACCGAAGCTGCTGGAGTTGGCGGCCTTCAGGAGCTTGGCCACGATGGCCGGATCGCGCGCCACGACGTCCGCGAGCGCATCGATTTCCAGGTTGTCCTGCCGGTTGAGCTGCAGGATCTGCAGCGCGACGCCCGGAGGCGACGGCAGTTTCTCGGCACGACTGAGTTCGTCGAAGAGCTCGGACACGGGCGCTCCCGATTGCGACGGCGTCGATGCCTTGTCTCGGTCGATGACGCGCGACCCCTGAGCCCTTCGGCGCCTTTCGATCGGTGCGCCCGCAGCCGGCCTTGCCCCCTCCCGCATTCCCCCAGCAAAGACCGGGCGTTCGCCCCGGTCGGCTCGGGGTTCCCGACCAGCGGCACGCGGCCAGATCGACCGGGCCCCGAGACGACCTCGGGACCCGGTCGAGAGGCGGACTACTCGCGCCCTTCGGACGGGATCTGGAACAGTTCGGACAGCGCGATGTTGCCGTGGTTCGCCGGATCCTGCGGATTGCCGTCCGGGTCGCCGGGGTTCAGATCCGACGCCGTGTCATCGGGCGGGAACAGGATGAGCGTACCCAGGAACTCCTGCACCTTGCGCTGATCGTCATCGGAGAGCGCCGCAAAAGCGTCGCGCGATGCTTCCGCCTCCCCTCCGTGACGCAGGATCACCTCCTCCAGGTTGATGCTGCGGCCGTCGTGCCCGTAGGGCGCGGTGCTGCCGACGCCCCAGAGCGGCTCGGTCATCAAGTCGGTGGTGAGCGAACCGTCGTAGTTTCGCTCGTGGAAGGCCGCGCCCAAGTCGTGCCGCTTGAAGTCGGTGAAGATGTTCTCCACCGTGAACGAGCCCTCCTGCGGCAGCAGCTGCGGGAACTCGTTCCCGTCGTCGAAGACCTCGAACAGCGGCGTGGTCGTGGCGAACAGGCGATTGAAGATGCCCTGCGCCGGGTTGTGCGTGGTGGTGATGTCCGCCACCCTGCGATCGCGATCGATTACCAGGTTCTGGCGGTGGCACTCGGTGCAGTCGATGGCGTCGAGCAGCGCCTCACCCTGGGCCGTCCGCGCCGTTTCCTTGCCGGTGCCCGGCTTGAAGTAGTTGAGCAGATAGAACTCCATGTGATCGACCAGGGCCGTATCGATCTCGTTCGCCACGCCGTCTCCGTCGCCGTCCTCGGTGTCGTCACACACGGGCGGCCGCTCGAAGGTGTCCTGCGTCGGGTCGAAGCGGAACCCGGACGGAGACGTCTCGACCGTGGGCGAGTCGGGATCGGTGACCGAGCACAAGATCGGGTCGGGCGCCTCCAGGCCCATTTCGGCCTTGAAGGCCCCGATCAAGAACTCGCGCATGGAGACCGTCCCGCCCTGGGCGAAGAAGGGCCGCACGCGGAGATCGGGATTCACGCCCTCGACGCCCGACGTGTCGACGTTGCCGGCCTGTGCCTTGATCACGCCGTAGTCGATCCCCTTGCTCTCGAGCGAAAGGGTGATCGGGAAGAACGGAAAGAAGATCGAGATGGCCACGGCCAGGTCGCGTCGTTCGCGCAGATCGGCGGTGATCTCGTCCGCCAACATCTCCTGGAGACCCAGCCCGAAGAGGTGCGGAGAGTCCCGGCTATCCGGCTTCGTCGCCACGTCTCCGCCGAAGCCCGCCGCGCCGCGCGGCCGCCCGTGACAGGCGGCACAGCTGTCGGCCAGACCGGCACCGAGCGCGGGATTGTCCTGGATGTTGCCCGTGGAGTCGTTGGAGACCCGAGGGCCCTGCCCCTGGTCCTCGGTGAACTTGCGCTGGAAGAGCTGGCGCCCGCGGCGAATCGAGCGCGCGGGATCGCGCTTGATGAGGTAGACGGACGAGCCGGGGGTATCGACGTCTCCCTGGCCGGTCCCGACCTGTTGTTCGAGCGACTTGGCGATCGCGCCGCCGGGAACGTTGGGGGTCGTCTGCGTCTCGTCTGTCAACTGAGCGGAAGCCGACGTCGCGACGACGACTCCCACAACCAGGGCCCCCACCGCGCCGATTCGGCGCACACGGGTCCCTCGATGCGGAATGGCAGGCACCATGAGTGTCCGTCCCCTCGGTGACGCACCCGCAGCGTTCGCGCCCGACCCGTGAAACCAGGGAGTCCACTGGGCCGCGCGCTTCTGTCGACGCCAAAGGCGCCGTCACACATGGAGACCGAGCCCGCCCGGCACGAGGTATCTCTTGCGACACCGACTCACGTCAACTCATTTTTGTGGCATCTCGGGCAATAGGGAGAATCGAGCGTGGAACCCGTGCTTTTCTGGAATACCCGTGCGTCTGTGTCGACGAGAAAAAGGCGAGGTCGACCGAAAACGTACGCCTGTGTCAGTTCAAGGGCTCGAATCCCGTCGCCGCCGCCCAGCCGGAACTGGCTTGGACCACGCCGTCCGCGTTCAACCACAACGCCTCGGTGTCGGGCAGCGCCTCCACCAACGCCAGTCCCTCGGCCGGCCCCAGGACCACCAGCGCGGTACTGAGGGTTTCCGCTCGCGTCGCCGTCGGCGCGACGACGGCCGCTTCCAGCTCGTGGGTGATGGCCCACCCCGTCCTGGGATCGATGACGTGACCGTAGCGGCGACCGCCGATGCGACTGCTCTGGCCCAAGGTGGAGGAGACCGAGAAGGCCCGATCGCGGAGCGTCACGACGCCCGTGAACCCGCCGTCCGGAGCCCGCAGGAGCAGCCGCCAACCCGATCCGTCGGGCGGCGCACCGAGCGCCCAGACGCTGCTCTGACCGAAGGAGAGAAGCCCCCTCGCCGCACCGCGCGCTTCGAGATCGTCCCGCACGCGGTCCAGCGCAAACCCCTTGGCGATCCCGCCGAGATCAACCGACATCCCGACCTCGGGCAGCGAAGCGCGGCCCTCGGACACCGCGATCCGTTCCCCTCCCACCAGAGCCCGCGCCGCCGCCAGCGCTTGGGCGCCGGGCGGGGCATCCTCGGAAGCGGCTCTCACCCACAGCGCGACCAGGGGACCGACCGTCACGTCGAAGGCTCCGCCGGTCTCGCGGGTCGCCGCGACGGCCGCTCGAAGCACGCGGGCCAGGTCTGGATGGACTGCGACCTCGCCCCGCCCCGCCTCGCGGTTCAGGCGGCTCACGTCGCTCTCCGGTCGGTAGCGCGACAGCACCGCCTCGAGCTCGGCAATTCGGGCGAAGGCGCGTTCGAGAGCCTGTGCGCCCCGCTCGGGCGTACTCGCCACGAGGGAGAGCTCGCACACGGTCCCCATCAGGTAGCGGCCGTCGCTCACCACCGTCACGGGCGGCGCGGTGGCACAGCCGCAGAGCACCAGCGGGAGCGCTAGGAGGAGTCGGAGTAGTTGCGCTGCGTTCCGCTGAAGACCGCCCATAGGGACAGGATGATCAGCGCCGCCAGGCTCCCCTGCAAGAGCAGGAAGCCCGCCACTTTGAGCCAGGCGAAGCCCGGCGAAACGAAGCGCACCAGCCAGCCGGCGCCCTCGTCGAGGGCCCCCGAGAGGAACGGCACGGCCACCAGCCACGCCTTCGTCGTCGGACGCAGGGGGACGAACAGGACCAGGTGCGTCAGCACCAACAACAGCATGCCCATGGCGAACAGGTGGAAGTGCGACACCTCCAGCATGCCCTGCAGGCTGCGCGGGGGCAGGTACTCGGCCTCGTTGCCGAGGTAGTAGGCCACCACAGAGGCCGGAGCGAGCGACATCTTGCTGAAGTAGAGCGCCGCGTTCGTCACCCACAGGCCGGCCACGTAGAGGGCGTAAAGCAGCACGATGGTCTGGAGCAGCCGGTTGCGGGTCCACTCCCCCGTGATGACGAAGCGCACCCGGCCTCCTCAGCCTTCCGTTCGGACGAGGATCTCGTAGATCGCCAGCACGCGCCGGACGCTGTCGCTCGCGGCGCGAGCCGAGAGCGTAGCGCCCATGATCCCGTGGATGTCCTTCCCGAGCCGCAGCGGCTCGGCGCCCGTCTTGTTCTCGAACTGGCCGTACCAACGGTCCGTCGGCATGTAGTCGAGCGGCTCGTGAAAGGCCAGCACCCGCAGCGACCGGACCTGCCCGTCCGGATCCAGCACCACCATGAAGGCCTCGGGCAGCGTCCGGACCGTGTGAATGTCGATGTAGGCGTAGCCCAGGAGCTCTTCGCCGCGCCAGCCGCTGTAGAGGGTCACGATGCGGGAGTCGAGGCGGGCTCGGGCGCGCTTCTCCACCGCCGCCACCTGCTGCGGCTGCAGGATGTGCGCGTCGCGCTCGATGCGATCGGCCTCGGGGAACGCCAGCTCGAGCGCCTCGTTCTGGCTGTAGAAGACCTTGGCCTCGGCGGGCGTCGCGAGCCCGCCGAGGAGTGCCAAGGTCAGTGCGAGGCCGAGCCCGCTAGAAGACGTAACCAAACCCTGCCTGTACTTCATCGGGCAGATCTTCTCCCTCGGAGTCGAAATTCCGGTAGTCGAACTTGATCACCACCTGCGGGATGGGCTTGAAGCTGAAGCCGATCACGTGGATGTCGCGGTCGCGGTTGTCGTTGCGCACGAGGCCGCTGGCCAGGTTGTCCTGGGTGTCCAGGTGCTCGTAGCGGTAGAAGGGCTCGAAGCTCATCTTGGTCTCGGGCACCAGCGACAGCACGTCGAAGGCGACCTCGCCGTAGCCACCGACCGACCGGTTCGCCACGCTGCTGCCAACGGCGGCCGACAGCTGCTGCGTCGACTGCAGGTGCGCCTGGGCCCAGAGCGCGCGCAGCGACAGGCCGTGGCCCTTGTACTCGCTGTGCACCTCCCAGATGGTGATGGGCGTGTCCGGGATGTCGTCCTGGTTCTGGCCCGACTGGCCGGTGTAGACGGAGCCGCCCAC
>JAKSBN010000511.1 GCA_022361175.1 Pseudomonadota bacterium
CCAGCGTCGCCGGGTCCTTGCCGGTCGGCTTCCCCATCCCGAGAACCTCGTGGGGCGGCCGGCCGCAGCCCGCGAAGTACGGGTCGCTGATGCCGTCCACGTAGCCGAAGTGCTCCTTGGCCGAAGGTTGACCGTTCTCGAACGTGATCGAGGCGTCCTGGTAGTCGACCCGCTGTCCGCCGTCTCCGTAGTGCTCCCCGGCCAGCGCGACGCCGTCCGTCGACCGGGCGATGTCCTGGATCGCCGCATAGCGCGCCTCGAGCGATTCGCGCGCGGCATCGAGGCTCGGGTCGGCGAGGCCGGAGATCGAGAGCCACATGTGAACGGGCTGCGGCAGGCGCCACACGGGATCCCAGTGGTCGGGGCTGCTGGGGCCGTCGTCTCCGAGAATCTCCGCCCGCGCCTTCATGCCCATGGCGAACTCGGCCGGAAAGCTCTGCAGCGACAGGCGGGGCACGCCGATGGCTTCGAGCCCGGCGTAGGTGAAGGCGACGTTGGTGGTGGCCTTGGGCGGCGGTGAAGCCTCGCTCCACGGCTCGGCCGTCGTGATGAAGCCCTGGCGCAGGAGCCCGGCCAGGAACGCCCGCCCGGCGACACCCGACTCGAGCCGATAGAAGACGTAGCGGGCGAAGGGAAACCCGAACTTGGCGTAGGGCTTGGTCACCGTTCCCTGGACGTCGCGCAGATCAACCGTGGTGGTCATGGTCGACTCTCCTGCTCGCGGGGTTCGTGGCCGAGAATCACGGGGACGTGACCTGGCCGTGGGCGGAGCCGGCGACCCACCTCGGATGGGGCGCATCCGGCTGTGTGCGTTCGAGAAAACTCCGGAACTCGCGCTGCAGCGCCTCGGGCGTCTTGCCCTGGTTCGCGAAAGCGAAGTCGGAGAAGGCCTGCTTCAGGTACAGCGCCTTCAGCTGTTCGTCGCGCGGCTCGTCCGTCGACCCATTGAAGAAGAAGGTGGTCTTGACCTGGCAGCGCCGGATGTAGGACCGGAACGAATCGGGCCCGGAGACCTCGTCGAAGCCGACGCAGTGCTCCCAGAGATGACGGACGGCGTCGCCGGCCTGGTTCCACAGGTCGTCCAGGTGGGCTTCCAGGTCGCCGTGGTAGTTGGTCGAGAAGACGAGGTACTTCGACGCCAGGTGCTCGTTCAGGACTTCTTCTCCGCCCTGGTAGAAGACGTCGGAGAGGACGTAGCCCCGGCAGAGATAGATGCTGGGCACCCGGGCGAAGGGGCTCTGGTCGTAGATCTCGAGCTCTTGCAGTCGCTTGCGCACGATCGAATCGTACGACTGCCCGCCCGCGCTGCCGTTCTGGATGGGGCACAGGAGGGTCAGGCCGTGGGCGTTGCTTCGGTTGACGGGCCACAGGAAGTAGAGGGCCGCCGCGACAGCGGCCACGAGCAGCAGGCCGAGGACGATCTCCATCTCGTGTTCCTCCCTAGACGGTCGCGGGCGCGCCGGGCCCGCGGCGGGTGGCGTGCTCGCGGGCCTGGTTCTCGTCCAACCGGCGCTGGTACACCGCCGCGGCGGCCAAGCTGACGATGGGCGTCGGCTGCATCGGGCCCAAGTGCTCCTGGAGCTCGAGCAGCAGCTGGTCGTAGGCGTTGGCGAAGGCCTCGGGCGCCAAGTCGGCGGTTTCGGCGGCGAAGCTCCGCAGGCGGTCCTTGACCACCCGGGCCGACTTGACGTCGTTCGACGAGGCCATGGGATAGGCGTTGTAGTAGTGGTTGGTCCAGACCTGGTTGTGGGTGATGTAGTCGTGGAAGGGCTGGGTCGGGACCGACTTCGGCCAGCCCACGTTTCGGTACCACAACAGGTCGAGGCCGTAGGGGATGGCGGAGGAGAACGAGTCCACGTACTGCGCCCAGCTGCCGTTGAAGTTGCTGAAGAAGAACATGTAGGTGTATCGGATGTCCTCGGCCGGCTGGTCGCTGCTGAGCCGCGGGAAGTCCCGCGGGCGCACGATGGCCCACCGGGCGTAGTGGATCAGCGAGAGGGTCTGGAGACCGAGGAGGTTCTTGCGGAAGTAGCGGGTTCCGGCCAGCCAGAAGATGAACTTGTTGATGAGCGTCATCCAGGGCTTGATGGGCGTCACCACGTTCATGGCGTAGGCCTTCCCGGCGATGTTCGGCATGACGTCGGTCCTCGCGCTCGAGAGGTGGCGTTCGAAGCGAAGAGTGTAACCAGAGATTCCCCGCCCCGACTGACCGTGTGTCGCGGTGGGTTCGTCCGAGGTTCCGGCGCGCGGCCTGCGAACCGGCAGCGGTGGCGCAGCGCACCCGAACGTTCGTGTCGGAACCAGCCGGGCGCCGGCCGCGGCGCGTGCGATGGAACCGATGGAACGAGTGGTGACCGGACTCACGCGAGGAGTGCCCATGACCGTCCTGGCCAACCTCTTTTTTGCGTTCTCGAACCTATTCCTCGTGCTCTGCAAGGGGGCCTGGATCGCGTTGACGGCGCTCGGCAGCTTGGTTCGGCTGCTCGGCGTGGTGGCCGGGTCGCTCTTCGGTGAGCAGACGCTGGGCCAGCGCCTGGCGACGCGCCTCGCCGAGCCCGACAACCTGCGCCGGATCCTGTCGGTGGTGCGCGCCTTCGTCCCCAACCTGGTTCTGAAGCGGCGGCTCGTCCAGGCTTATGAGAACTCGGGAACCGCAATCGTGACGCGCGACGTGGACGTTCGCGAAGTGCTGGACCACGACCAGGTGTTTCACGTGGTCTACGGACCCAAGATGGCGAAGATCACGGACGGCGGGAACTTCTTCCTGGGGATGCAGGACTCGCCCGAGTACGCCCGCGACGTCTCCAACATGCGTCTCGCCGCTCGGCGGGAAGACGTGGCGGAGCGGGTCACGCCCTTCGTCACCGCGGAGGCCGAGGCCGTCGTGGCGGCTTCCGAGGGGCAGCTGGACGTGCCCGCACAGTTGACGGGGCCGCTGTTGGCGCGCCTGGTGGGTCGCTACTTCGGTACGCCGGGTCCCTCCGAAGCGGCGCTGATCGAATACACGACGCTCTTGTTCTGGTACCTCTTCACGGACCTGCAGGGCGATCCCAAGCTCGAGGCGCGCGCGCTCGAAGCGGCGGGCCACCTGCGCGACTCCCTGGACGCCACCATCGCGGACCGCAAGCAGCGGGTCGCGGCCAGCGAGCCGGTGGCCCCAGACGACGTGTTGGCGCGGTGCCTGCGGATGCAGAGCGCCGGCGTTCCCGGGCTCGAGGACGCGGGCATTCGCAACAACTTGATCGGCCTCGTGATCGGCGCCATCCCGACCCTCTCGGCCGCCTGCGTACAGGCCCTGGATCAGCTCCTGGAGCGCCCCCAGGTGCTGGCGGGGGCCCGGGCGGCGGCGCTCGCCTCGGACGACGAGCGCCTCGGCCGCTACGTGTTCGAAGCCTTCCGCTTCAATCCCTTGAACCCCATTCTCTACCGGCGGGCGGCGCGCGACCACGTCGTCGCGAAGGGCACGCTCCGGGCGCGGCGCATCCCGAAGGGCGCCCTGGTGTTGGTCTCCAACCTGTCCGCCATGTTCGATCCGTGGTCGGTCGAGGCACCGAACGAGTTCCGTCTCGACCGGCCGTGGGAGTCCTACATCCTGTTCGGCTACGGGCTCCACACCTGCTTCGGCGAGGCCATCAATCGAGCCGTGATGCCGGCCCTCCTGAAACCGCTGCTGCAACGGCCCGGGCTCCGAAGGGCAGCGGGGCCCGCCGGGCGGATCGACCGCGGCGACACCCCGTTTCCCGTACGGATGGAGGTGGTGTTCGACGCGTCGTGACGGGGCTTGCATGTACCGATCGGTACGGTAGTCTGTACCAACCGGTACAGAGGCGCTCGACTCCCCGCAGCGCCTCGCCGGGAGGAGACGTCCATGGACACCACCGGCAGGCTCGCCCCCGGCTCGCGACTCGAGATCCCGATCCGGGCTCCCCACTTCGATTTCAGCGACGTTCCCCACCACTGGCTGGCCGGGAACGCCGTCGCCACCCACGTCTTCAACGGCATGAACCTGGTCTTTCCCGACGGCGAACGCTTCTTCATCCAAGCCGTGCGGGAGCACCTGCCGCAGCTGGAAGACGAGGCGCTGGTGCGCCAGGTGCGCGGGTTCTTCGGGCAGGAAGGCCGCCACGCCTACGAGCACGAGCGCTACTTCGAGGCGTTGGAGGCCCAGGGCTACGACCTGGAGGGCTTCCTGCGCCGCTTCCGGGGCTTCATGAAAACGAGCGAGCGCTGGCTGCCGGCGTCGGTCCGGCTCTCGATGACGGCCGGAGCCGAGCACTACACGGCCACCTTCGGCTCTCTGGCCCTGGAGTACGCGCCCCTCGAGAAAGCGCATCCCAGCCTGCGCCGCCTCATCGCCTGGCACGCCACGGAGGAGATCGAGCACAAGGCGGTGGCCTTCGACGTCTTGCAGGCGACTCACCCGAGCTATGCGCTGCGGCTCCTGGGCTTCGGCCTGGCGACCGTGTCGCTCTTCGGGTGGACCATCGCGGGTACGCGCATGCTGCTGCGCCAGGATCGGGCGGCCGGCCGCACGACCCGTGCGGAGGTGCGGCGCATGCGGCGTGCCCTGCGCCGGGCCGGCGATCTGGACGTGCGCCGGCTGTTGACGCGGGTGGCCGACTACCTCCGCCGCGACTTCCATCCCAACGATCTGGACGATCTGGAGCTCGCCCACGCCAAGCTGCGCGAGCTCGGACTCGAGGCGGTCTGAGGCCGTGGCGCGTCGGCGCACCAAGTCTCGCCAGCGCCGAGACCGCGGCGCGGGGCCGGGGGGGCGCGAACGCCTGCTCCAGGCGGCGATTCGGCGCTTCGCGGAGAAGGGCTACGCCGCCACCGGCATCGCCGACGTGTGCGCGGAGGCTGGCGTCGCCAAGACGGCCCTCTACTGGCACTACGAGAGCAAGGAAGGCCTGCTGGCCGCCGTGGTGGAGGCGGTGGGCAACCAGTGGATCGAGCGGCTCCAGAAGGCGGTCTACCTGGAGGGCGACCCGCTGCAGCGGATCGATCGGTTGGTCGGGGAGTGGCGGCAGATCCTGCTCGAGCAGCCCGAGCTGCTGCGGCTGCCGCTCGTCACCCAGTTGGAGCAGGGCGACTCCGACGTCGCCCGGACCGCGCTGCGCAAGGTGTGGCGGCGGGCCGAGCAGGCGCTCGTCCAGGGCATCGAGGACACGGTGGGCTGCTCGCTGCCGGACGTGGATCTGCTGGCCCACACGGTCTTCGTCCTGCTCCAGGGCGCCATGTTGCGCCAGATGGCCGATCCGGACCCCGACGGCCTCGAGCGCGTGCTCGACGACCTGCGCCGGACGATCGTGCTCCTCGTCTACGACCGCCTGCCAGAGGACGCGCGCTATCGGCTGCGCGAAGCGGTGAGCGGGTCGGAGGCGCCCGGGGGCCCGCGGGACTGAGCCCCCGCCCCCGGTGCCCAGCCGAGTGGGGCAGGGTGGGTCGGTTTGCCCCCCGGCTCTTCGTCCAGGCGCGCCCCGCCGTGGACATCTCGGTATTGCCACGAAAATTCGGCCTTTTGCCGGTGAAGGAGAGGGGCCTTCGCGCCGATGACTAGAGCGCGTCGCGGTCCGTCTCGCCGTCGAGCCGGGACCGCTGTGCTCAGTCAGAGGGGACCATGCCGAAGGCGCGCATCCTCGCCGTCGACGACCAGCGCTACTTCCGGGAGCTCATCGAGGGGCTCTTGACGGAGGAGGGCTATCAGGTCCAGACCGCGGCGAGCGGGGACGAGGCCCTGCACATCCTCGAGCGCGAGGACTTCGACATCGTCATCACCGACCTGGTGATGCCCGGCGTGGACGGCACCGAGCTGGTGCAGCGCATCAAGGAGCGCCTCCCCGACCAGGAGATCATCATGGTGACGGGCGTGGTCGACGTGAAGACCGCCGTCGAAGCCATGAAGCAGGGTGCCACCGACTACATCCTGAAGCCCTTCGACCGCAAGTCCCTCTCCGACTCCCTCGACAAGATCCTGCAGCGGCGGCGCCTGCGCGAAGAGCACGAGCGCCTGATGGCCGAGAACCTCGAGTACATGGAGGTGCTCTCCCTCTACGAGCGGGCGCTGGGGCTCTTCTCCACGCTGTCCGTGGAGGCGCTGGCGGAGCGCCTGGTGGAGAGCCTGTGCCTCGAGACGGGCGCCCAGGGCGGCGTCGTGTGGTTGGCGGAGGATCTCGGCGAGCCGCGGCTGTCGCTGTCGGGCGTGCGCGGGCTCGTGCGGGTGGAAGAAGAGCCCGAGACCATCGAGGTGGGCAAGCTGGAGTCGCCGCTGCGCGGGCTCGTCAGCTCGGGCGCCACCTCCGACGTCCTGTCGTTCGGGAAGGGCGCGAACCAGATGTCCGCACTGTGCGTCGTGCTGCGCCACAGCGGCCAAGTGATGGGCGTCGCGCGCCTCACCGACAAGCTCGAGGGGGGCGACTGGTCCGACCGGGACCGCGCCGCCGCCGAGAAGTTCGTGGAGTTCGGCGCCACGGCGGCGGCCAACGCGCTTCGCTACCGCTCGCTCGAGCGCCGCTCGTTCAAGGATCCGACGACCAAGGCCTACTCCTACGCCTACTTCCGAGACGTCGTCCGCAACGAGATCCAGAAGGCCGGTCGCTTCGGGCGTCACTTCTCCTTGATCCGGCTCGACGTGGGGGCGATCGGCACCCTGCGCCGACGGATGCCGGATGCGCAGCTGGCTCGCTCCCTGGAGGACCTGGTTCACCACCTGGGCGGCGCGCTGCGGGCCACGGATCTGCTGGCCGCCGAGAGCGAGCAGCGCTACGCGGTGCTGCTGCCCGAGACCGACGCCCTGGGCGCGGCGATCCTGAAGGAGCGCATGCGCGAGGCACTCGAGTCCAGCGACATCTTCGACGCGCTGCAGCCCGAGGAGCGGCCGCGCTCCGCCTTCGGGACCGTCACCTATCCCACGGACGGCACGCAGCTCGACTCGCTCGATCGCGTGTTGGACGAACGCCTGGTGGAAGATCGCGACAGCCTGCTGCGCGGGCTGGACCTCGAACGCCGGAGCTTCTCCGAGGCCATGGACATGCTGCTGCAACAGGCGGGCCCGGTGCGCTCGGAGCTGTTCTCCCAGACGGTGAGCTTCCTGCTCGGCGAGGCCGGGCGCCGTGCCGACGAGCGGGCGCTCTTGTTCATCCACCCGACGGCAGAGGTGAAGGACGTGCTGCGCGAGGGGCTCGAGCGCCTCCGCAATCACGGCCGCGGGCGAGCCGAAGTCGTGCTCGTGGCCGATACGGCCAAGAAGCGGCCGGCACCGCCGGGCATCACCTTCGCGTCGTCGGAGAAGCTGGGCTGCGAGTGGCCCTTCCTCCTCTTCTTCGGCGAGGGGCCGGCGTACGCCCTCGTCGGCGAGCCGAAGCCGCGCTCGGGAGAGCGCATGTTGTTCCACACCAGTGATCGGCCGTTGGTCGAGCACCTGGCCTTTCAGCTGCAGCGAGAGCTCGGGCTCTCGCTGGGGGCGTAGATCCGATGTCGGGATTGGTTCTGCTGGCGGATGGCAATGCCGAACGGCGCACGCGCCTGGCCGAGGCCCTCACGGGCGCGGGGCTGGCGTGCAAGACGGCGCCCAACGGCGCCAATGCCCTGGAGCGGTCCCTGGTCGAGCGCCCGAGCGTCGTGGTGGCCGATCTCGGGCTCGCCCTGGTGGAGGCCGCCAAGCTCGCCGACATCCTGCGGGCCAATCCGCGGACGCACTCGGCCCGCTTCCTGTTCCTGGGGGAGCAGGAGGCCCTGGGTGCCCGGGCGACGGTGGGCGACCGCCTGCTGCCGGGCGACGTGGCACCCGAGGTCGTGCTCGAGACGGTGCAGGAGCTCTTCGAGCGCCAGAGCAAGATCGAGACCCTGGACGCCGAGGCCGATACGGGCGGTCAAGTCGAAGGCCAGCTCGGGCAGCTGCCCCTGACGGACCTGCTCCAGCTCTTCCAGGTGAACCGCAAGAGCGGGCGCATTCAGCTCACTCGCGACCACGGGGGCCAGGAAGAGCAGGGGCTGGTGGTGGTTTCCGAGGGCGACGTGATCCAGGCGGCGGCGGGGGGCGTGGAGGGCGAGAAGGCCTTCTACCGGCTGCTCACCTGGCGCCGGGGCCAGTTCGCCTTCCGGCCCGGCCGCGTGGACGAGAGCCCCCGGATCCTGTCGCCCACCCACGCGCTCATCATGGAGGGCCTGCGCCAGCTGGACGAGTGGGAGCGCCTGGCCGGGAAACTCCCGTCGCTGGACGCCGAGGCGCGGCTGGTGGTGAAGACCTCCGAGCTGCCCAACATCGTGCATCCGCTCACCCAGGAAGTGCTGCTCCTGCTGGAGCTCTACCAGTCGGTGCGCCAGATCGTCGACCAGTGCTCGTTTCCCGACTACCAGGTGCTGCGGACGCTTCACACCCTGGCCGGCCGCGGCATCGTCGAGCTGGAGGAGGGCGAGGCCACTTCCGCCGCCCCGCCGACGGAGGGGCTCTTCACGGATGCCCAGGCCAACCGCCTGCGGGATTGGCTGCGGCTCGGGAGCGACCGCACCGAGGCCAAGCTGCTGTTGGCGGCGCCCGAACCGAGCGCGGCCGCGGACTTCCTGAGCCTGCTGGACGGGATCGCCGGGGTGCGGGTGGACCGGCGCGCGGCCCACGGCGAGCTCCACAACGACGACTTGGCGCCGCTGGCCCGGCTGGCCATCGACGGCGAGCTCTCGCTCGATCTGTTGCACGTGCCGACGGGCAGCGCCTACGCGCCGCTCTGGCCGCTGGCGGGCCACGGCTCGCTGGGCGTGATCTTCCTGCTCTCCGGCCCGGTCACCGAGGCCGCGGCCCGCGTGCGCGAGCTGTCGGACGTCCTGCGGCCGCTTCCGCGCATGCGCCTCTTCCACGTGGTGCTGCTGCACAAGGGCGATCGCATCTCGCCCGACGACCTGCGCGAGAACCTGTCGCTGTTCGACGAGGCGTCGCTGTTCCTGGTGCCGCTGGAGAGTGGCAAGGAGCCCCTGACCCTCTTGCGAGGAGTGTTCTCTCGGGTGCTGCCGTGAACGCTTCCGAGCTGAAGCGCTTCGCGCTCTTCGCGGAGTTCACGGACGAGGACCGCGAGTTCGTGGCCGAGCTGATGGACACCCTCCAAGTGTCGAAGGGCGCGCCCGTCTTCCGCGAGGGGTCGGAGGCAAACGGTCTCATCCTGGTTCTCTCCGGAACGCTGCGGCTCGAGAACAAGCGCAAAGGCGTGCTCGGCCAGCTGGAGGCCGGAAGCGTGCTGGGTGCCCTGTCGCTCATGGTGGTGGGGCCGCGCGAGGCCACGGCCTTCGCCGAGGAGCCCACGCAGCTGGGCCTGCTTCCGCGCCACAGCTTCCGGCGCCTGGCCGAGGACTCCCCGCGGACGGCCTGCCGCTTGGCGGAGGCCATCACGGCGGATTTCGCCTCCTACGTGCGCTCGAACCTCGGTCGCTTCGACGCGGACGGCGATTGACCGGCGCCTGCCGGCGGCCTAAAATCAGCGCGCAATTCAACGGGGCCGCCCCGAGGAGTTGCATCCCACCATGACCCCTGACAACCCCGAGTCTCCTGCGCCGCACGGCGGTCGCATTCGCGAAGGGCTGACGTTCGACGACGTGCTGCTGGTCCCCGGGGCCTCGCAGGTGCTGCCGAACGACGTGGACTTGCGCACGCAGCTCACACGCGAGATCGGCCTCAACACCCCGCTGGTCTCCGCCGCGATGGACACGGTCACCGAGCACGAGACCGCCATCTGCATGGCGCAGAACGGGGGCATCGGGATCGTCCACAAGAACCTGCCGGTGTCGGCCCAGGCGGCCGAAGTGGACAAGGTGAAGCGCTCCGAAGCCGGCATGATCGTCGATCCGATCACCATGCGGCCCGAGCAGCGGATTCACGAGGCGCTGGAGGTGATGGCCCGGTACAAGATCTCGGGCGTCCCGGTCACGCGGGAGGGCAAGGCGGTCGGCATCCTGACCAACCGCGATCTGCGCTTCGTGAAGGACACCACGCAGGAGATCTCGCGGGTCATGACCAGCGAGGGGCTGGTCGCGGTCCCCCCCGGCACCACCATGGAGCGGGCCAAGGAGCTCCTCCACGAGCACCGCATCGAGAAGCTCCTGGTGATCGACGAGCGCGGCGACCTGCGCGGGCTCATCACCATCAAGGACATCGAGAAGAGCGAGCGCTACCCGAACTCCTGCAAGGACGGCCTGGGGCGACTGCGCTGCGGCGCCGCCGTCGGCACGGGGCCGGACCGCCTCGAGCGGGCTCAGGCGCTGGTGGACGCCGGCGCCGACGTGATCGTGGTCGACACCGCCCACGGGCACTCGGAAGGCGTGCTGGCGGCGGTGAACGAGCTGCGACGCACCTTCCCCGACCTGCCGCTCATCGGCGGGAACGTGGCGACCGGCGAAGGCACGGAGGCGCTCATCAAGGCCGGCGTCTCGGGGGTCAAGATCGGCGTCGGGCCCGGCTCCATCTGCACCACCCGGGTGGTGGCGGGCGTCGGCGTGCCGCAGCTCACGGCGGTGCTGGACGCCGCCGAAGTGGCGAACCGGCACGGCGTGCCGGTCGTCTCCGACGGGGGCATCAAGTTCTCGGGCGACGTGGTGAAGGCACTGGCCGCGGGCGCGCACACGGTCATGATCGGGTCGCTCTTCGCGGGCACGGACGAGGCGCCCGGCGAAGTCGTCCTCTACCAGGGGCGTTCCTACAAGGTCTACCGCGGCATGGGCTCGTTGGGCGCCATGGTCCAGGGCAGCCGCGACCGCTACTTCCAGAGCGACGTGGACGACGCCTCCAAACTGGTGCCCGAGGGCATCGAGGGCCGGATCCCGTATCGCGGCAGTCTCTCGAGCAACGTATTCCAGCTGTTGGGCGGCCTGCGTTCGGGTATGGGCTACTGCGGCACGGCGGATCTCGCGGAGCTGCGCACCAAACCGCGTTTCGTTCGGATCTCGTCCGCGGGCCTTCAGGAGAGCCACGTGCATGACGTGATCATTACGAAGGAAGCCCCGAACTACCGGATCGACTAGACTGGGGCGACCCCCCAAGTGAAGCGGCCGGCGACCTCGCGCCGGTCTCTCCGTCGACGGCGGGCCCTGCTTCGGGCGCGTCGCCCGGCGAAAGAGGAACGACCCGGCAGATGACGGCGGCCCCCCGGCGAGACCGGATCCTGATCCTGGACTACGGATCCCAGTACACCCAGCTCATCGCCCGGCGCATTCGCGAGCGCCACGTCTACTGTGAGATCCACCCCCCGACGGTGGACCTCGAGTTCGTGGAGTCGTTCGGCCCGGCCGGCATCATCCTGTCCGGGGGCCCGTCCAGCGTGCTGGCGGAGGGCGCCCCGGATCTCGACCTGCGCTGGCTCGATCTGGATCGGCCGGTGCTCGGCATCTGCTACGGGCTCCAGCTCCTGATGCACCGCCTGGGTGGTCAGGTCGAGGCGGCCGACGACCACGAGTACGGGCGCGCGCTGCTCAAGCTCGAGGCCGAGGACCCGCTGTTCGCGGACCTGGAGGGAGGCGCCGAGCGGATCGTCTGGATGAGTCACGGGGACCGGGTGCTGCGGCTGCCCGAGGGCTTCGAGGTGCTGGGGCGCAGCGACAACTCGCCGTTCGCCGCCGTGCGGCATCAGAGCCGCCCGATCTGGGGCGTGCAGTTCCATCCCGAGGTGCATCACACCGACGGCGGCGGGCAGATGCTCGCCAACTTCGTGCACGGCCTGTGCGGCTGTGAGCCCTCGTGGACTATGGACGCGTTCATCGAGGAGACCGTCGAGCGGATTCGCGAGCAGGTGGGCTCGCGCCGGGTCATCTGCGGCCTGTCGGGGGGCGTCGATTCCTCGGTGGCGGCGGCGCTGGTGCACCGGGCGGTGGGCGACCGGCTCACGTGCATCTACGTGGACCACGGCCTGATGCGCGAGAACGAGCGGGCGGAGGTGGAGTCGCTGTTCCAGGAGAGCCTGGGGATCCCGCTGGTGGCGGTGGACGCCAGTCAGCGATTCCTGAAGGAGCTGGCCGGCGTGGCCGATCCCGAGAAGAAGCGGCGCATCATCGGCCACCTCTTCATCGAGGTGTTCGAGGCCGAGGCCGCCAAGCTCGGAGGCGCCGACTGCCTGGTCCAGGGGACGCTCTACCCGGACGTGATCGAGAGCCTGTCGGTGAAGGGACCCTCCGCCACCATCAAAACGCACCACAACGTGGGCGGGTTGCCGGAGCGCATGAGCCTCGAGCTGGTGGAGCCGCTGCGCGAGCTCTTCAAGGACGAGGTGCGGGAGGTGGGGCGCCGCCTGGGTCTGCCGGAGCGCGCGGTCGGCCGGCACCCCTTCCCGGGGCCGGGCCTCGCGATCCGGATCATGGGCGAGGTAACGCGCGAGCGTCTGCAGCCGCTGCGGCGGGCCGACGCGATCCTGCTGGAGGAGATCCGGCGGGCCGGCCTCTACGACGAGATCTGGCAGGCGCTGGCCGTCTTCCTGCCGATTCAGAGCGTCGGTGTCATGGGAGACGCGCGCACCTACGAGAACGTCATCGCGATTCGCTGCGTTACGTCGGTGGACGCCATGACCGCCGATTTCGCACACGTACCGCCGGAGGTGTTGGGGTGCATCTCCAACCGGATCATCAACGAGGTCCCCGGCATCAATCGCGTGGTGTACGACATCTCGTCCAAACCCCCTGCCACGATCGAGTGGGAGTAGGCGGTGCCGAAGCCCTTCGTCCACCTCCACCTGCACACCCAGTACTCGCTGCTCGACGGCGCCATCAAGCACAACCCGTTGTTCGAACGGGCCAAGGCCCAGAACATGCCGGCGGTGGCGCAGACCGATCACGGCAACCTGTTCGGCACCGTGGAGTTCTACGAGAAGGCCCGGGCGAACGGCGTGAAGCCGATCATTGGCTGCGAGGTGTACTTCGCGGGCGGCTCGCGCTTCGACAAGGAGCGGCGCGAGCGCGACGAGCAGGGCTTCGACGCCATCAGTCACCTGCTGCTGCTGGCCATGAACGAGACCGGCTACCGCAATCTGATGACCCTGGTCTCGAAGGCCTATCTCGAGGGCTTCTACTACAGGCCCCGCATCGACATGGATCTCCTGCGCAAGCACCACGAGGGCTTGATCGCCACCTCGGGGTGCTTGTCCGCACCGGTTCCCCGATCCATCGTCCGCGGCGAGTTGGAGACGGCCTGGCGCCAGGCTGAGGACTTTTCGCGGCTCTTCGGCGACCGCTATTACCTGGAACTCCAGCGACACGGCATCGCGGACCAGGACCTGGTGAACGCCGAGCTCATCAAGATGGCGAGCGATTTGAGCCTGCCGCTGGTGGCCACCAACGACGCCCACTACCTGGAGGAGCACGACCACGCCCACCACGAGGCGCTGCTCTGCATCGGCACCGGGTCGAACCTCGACGACCCCAAGCGCTTCCGCTTCGACGGCCAGGGCTTCTTCGTGAAGTCCGGTGACGAGATGCACGAGGTCTTCCACGACCACCCGTCGGCGGTGACGAACACCCTGGAGATCGCCGAGCGCTGTGACGTGGAGATCCCCATGGGCTCCTACCACATGCCCGAGTTCCAGGTTCCCCTGGGCTC
>JAKSBN010000002.1 GCA_022361175.1 Pseudomonadota bacterium
CGATTGAAGCGCGACGTCGCGCCCGAGCTGCCGGCCCGCACCGAGCAGGTGCTCCGCTGCGAGCTCGATCCCGAGGAGCGCCGCGTCTACGACGCCCTGCGACTGGCCACCCGCGACGACGTCGCCCGCCAGTTGGCCGCCGGAGGCAACGTCCTGGCCGCGCTCGAAGCCCTGCTGCGGCTGCGCCAAGCCGCCTGCCACCGCGGGCTCGTGCCGGGGCAGGAAGCCGAGGCTTCCACCAAACTGACCCTCCTGCGCGAGCAGCTGGACGAAGCGCTCTCGGAAGGCCACAAGGCCCTCGTCTTCTCCCAGTGGACCGGACTGCTCGACCGCACCGAGCCCGTGCTCCGGGACGCCGGCATCCCCTTCGCCCGGCTGGACGGCAGCACGCGCGACCGCGGTGCCGTCGTCGACCGATTCCAGGACCCCGACGGCCCGCCCGTGCTCCTCATCTCGCTGCGCGCCGGCGGCACCGGACTCAACCTCACCGCAGCCGATCACGTCTACCTCCTCGACCCCTGGTGGAACCCCGCCGTCGAAGACCAAGCCGCGGACCGCGCCCATCGCATCGGCCAGGACCGTCCCGTCTTCGTCTACCGGCTGGTGGCCGCCGAGACCGTCGAAGAGCGCATCCTGACCCTCCAGGAACACAAACGAGGCCTCTCCGACGCCGCGCTCGGCACCGCCACCGCCGCGAGCGGCGGCCTCACCCGCGAAGACCTCCTCGCCCTTCTCGACTGACAGGCAAGCTCAAACAACGCCCGCACCTGAGCCCCACCCAGACTCCGGACCCCGCACCGTCGCAAACGGCCCGAGGACGGGGGCGACCTCTACGGCGCGCAGGGGGCCGGTGATCCTGAGAACCGCCAGGGCGGCGAGCTCCAGGCGAACCCCGATCGCAGCCAACCCGAACGCCCACCCCCCAAGCCACGGCCCCCGGAGCCGACGAGAGGCGCCCCCGGCCCCGGCACCACGTTCCTCGACACCAGACCGAGCTCTAGTGCGCACTCACGATCTGGAGGAGGCGCTCGAACTCCTCGTGGGCCCCCGGCTTCAGCGGGTAGGTTCGCAGGTTGTCGTGGCACTGGCCGCACTTGTACCGGATGCCCGACTTCTTGGCGCGCTTCACGAGATCGCGCATGAGGACCTTCACCGCATCCTCCCCTCCGCGGTCAAAGGCCTGCTGCACGCGTCGCGATCGGTAGCGCTTCTCGGGCTCGGCCTCCGGCTCCTGCGCAACGAGCGGGAAAGCCGTCATCAGCACCGCTGCCGCAAGCCCGACCGCCGTCAGAGCACGCACCGGTGGCTAGTGCTCGTCCGGACCGTACATGGTCCGCTCGAAGTGATCGGCCATCTCGCCCAGGTAGCGGGCGCAAGCCTCGAGTTCGCGGGGCGCGGTCTCGGTCACCGAGGCCGTGGCCACCAGCACCAGGGTGTCGTCGCGCACCGCGAGCGCGGCGTACGGAAGACCGAAGTTGAGCCGCAGGGCCGACGTCAGCCGCAGGGGATCGATGCGCTCGACGCTGCCGATCTCGGAGTAGAAGCGCACCCGCTCGTGCTGTTCGAACGTCATGAACTCGATCTCGACGCTCTGGTGCCGGCCCGCCTCCAGGGCCAAGGTCAGGCGATGGCCTTCGCGTCGCCAGCCAGGGAGGCCCGCGCATGCCTCGTCGAGTCGCTTGAAGAACTGCTCCCGGTCGGACACGCCGCTCTCCCTTTCCCGCTCGGTGGGGTGGTTTCGGAGGGTATCAGCCCGCTCCTCCGAGTCGACGCGGCACTGCCGCCGGGCGGCCTATAATTGCGGGCCGACCGAAAGGACCCCGATGAGCTGGCTCGACACCCTCCGAAAGAAATGGCGCCCGGAGAAGCCAGAGCCCCAGGAGGCCCCGGCTCCGAGCGGGCGCGACCCCGAGCAGCCGACCCGCGTGATCGGCACAGGAAACCCGGTCCAGCGCCAGGCCGGAGAACCCACGGCGACCCGCGTCCTGACGGCGCCGACCCCGCCGCCGGCGCAAGACGCGGACCCGTCGGTGGGTCTGAACGAAGCGCAGACACTGGTGACTCGGGTCTTCGCGCCGCCGCCGGTGCCTCCCTCCGCCTCGCCGTCGCTGCCCGACGAGCTTCACGACGCCCCGACCTGGGCCGGAACCCAGATCGAAGCCCCGGACGCGGGCAGCTCGTCCGAGCCCGACCCGCTGCCCGGCCTCCCGCCTCAGCCCTCCCAGGCCGCGGCCACCCAGATCCTGGAGCGCGTCGGTACCGACGAAACCGAGTCCGAACCCGTGGGCGCGGAAGCGGCGGCTGCGCCCCGCGCCGATGGGCGGCCCAGCGTTCCGGGTGTGCTGGTCGGCGTCTCGGGGCCGCTTCGAGGTCAGATCTTCGCGCTCCGCGACGGGGAGAACCGACTGGGACGCGATCCCCAGCGCTGCCAGGTCGTCTTCACCCAGGAGGACCTGCGCATCTCGCGAGAGCACGCGCTGATCCGCCACCACGCCGGCACTTTCACGCTGTCGCCTCTGAGCGAGCGGAACACCACCCGGCTGGACGGAGACCGGATCGTCGGCCCCAGCGCCCTCCGCGACGGAGGCCGCTTGGGCATCGGGCGCAGCGAGCTGGTCTTCCGCACGATTCCCGACCGCTGAGAAGTCCAAAATGACCATCGAGGGGTTCTCAAGTCGGGTTCTTTACACCCGATATGAGAAGAGATGCGAGTGGTTTTCCCCATGGGAACGCCATTTTGGAGGCCCCCCTCATGAGGATTCGCGTTGCCGCCTGGCTCCTGGGTGCCGTGTCGCTGTGCCTCGCCGGCGCCGCGCTCGCGGACGAGGAGGCGCCCGCCCCGGCTTCGGCCCCGGCTGCGGGCTGGACCACGGAGGCCCCGCGCTTCGTCCGGGTCAGCGAACACAAGCCGGCCCCCTACCCCACCCGCGTCACCGTGCGGATGGGGGTCGAGCAGATCGATCCGGCCGCCTGGCTCCGCCGCTATGGGGCCGTCGAAACCGCACCGCGCTAGCGCTCCCATCCCCGCGGGTTTACCTTTGTGGCGCGACTCGCGTCACGCGTGGCCGTGGCTGGGCAACTCACGGGGAGTGAATCTCCACAACCCCGGGGGAGCCAAAATGGCCTCGCAGGACGCCCTGCGCATCGACAGCGTGGAACCGGAGATCCGCGAAGCGACCGTCGCCATCGAGCGCGTGCTGGAGCGGTGTTTCCTGAGCGAGGCGACTCGCGAAGCCCTGGTCTCGGCCTTGCTGGTCCTGCAGCCCCGGCACTGAGACCGGAACCGAGCCCGGCGGCTACACGCCTTCCAGGTGGCCCGTTTCGTTGAAGCGCACCAGCTCGGGCTGCGGTTCCAGGACCAGCTCGCTGACGGCGCAGTTGTCCATGACCCCCGTCCAGCGGCCCTCCGCCCCCTCCAACAGCGTGCCGAAGGCCAGACTGAGCGCGCCGCCGTGGGAGACCACGATGGCGCGTTCACCCGCGTGCGCCCGAGCGATGTCGCGCAGGGCGCCCAACATGCGCAGCGCCACCCCGCGCGGCGATTCGCCGCCGTGGGGCGCGAAGTCGGGATCCCGACGCATGTGCTCCCACAAGCGGTGCTCGTCGTGGAGTTCCCGAAACGTCTTGCCCTCCCAGCGGCCCAGGTCGTACTCGCCCAGCTGCCGGTGGATCGCGGCCTCGATGCCGAGCGAGCGCCCGATCGCCGCCGCCGTGTGTCGGGCCCGCTCGAGCGGACTCGAGTAGAGCGCCCCGACGTCGCGGGCGTGGTCGCCCAGGTACGCGGCAACGCGTTGGGCCTGGGCCAGGCCCCGTTCGGTCAGGGCCGTGTCGGTGGATCCGTGCCAGACGCCATCCAGATTGGCGGAAGTCTCGCCGTGGCGAACGATGAGGAGACGACAGGGCGTCATGGCCACGCAGCCTAGCAGCTCGGTCCGCGATCCCTACAGCTTGAAGCGGCCGATCTCCTGCTCGAGCGCGCGTGAGCGGTTCGACAGGTTCTCCACCGTCTGCCGGATCACGTCGGCGCGGCGGCCGCTCTCGTCGGTGACCTCCCGGAAGACCTGCAGGGCGCCGGAAATCTGTTCGCCGCCCTGCTTCTGCTCGGCGGTCGCCGACGCGATCTGCTGCATCCGTTGGGCCACTTCTTCCACCGTGGCCGTAATGATGCGGCTCTGTTTGGTCTGCTCGCGCGTCGACCGCTTCACCTCCTGGCCGAGCTCGCGCATGCGCTCCACGCCGCGCGTGATGTCCTCGCTGGCGCTGTTCTGCTCGCGGGTGGCGCTGACGATCTGCCCGACCATGTCCTTCACCTGGACCATGGAGCCGTCGAGTTCGCCGATGTCGCGCGCCTGGCCGCCGGCCGCCATCACGATCTCGTTCACCATCGCGCTCGACTTGCGCGAGCTCTCGGCGATCGTCTGGAGCACGTCGCCGGCGACCGTGGAAAGCGAGGTGCCGCGCTCGACGCACTCCGACCCGGCCGCCACCGCCTCGACGGCGGCCGACATGTCTCGCTGCACGCTCTTGATCATCGCTTCGATCTCGCGCGTGGAGCTGGCCGTGGTGTCGGCCAGGTTCTGCACTTCCTTCGCCACCACGCTGAACGCGCGGCCGTGCTCGCCCGCATGCGACGCGATGATCGACGCGTTCAAGGCCAGCAGGTTCGTCTGGGTCACTACGCCTTCGATGACCTTCACCACCTCGCCGATCGACTGCGAACGTTCGGCCAGCCGCGACACGATCGACTCCAGGCCCCGAAACGAAACCTGGATCTCCTGCATGCCGGTAATGGTCTCGTTGACCGAGGACATGCCGCGCTCGGCTTCCTCCCGGGTCTTCTCGGAGAACTCGTGGCTCTGTTCGGCGTTGTTGGCCACCTGCTCGACGGAAGTCCGCAGCGTGCGCAGCGAGTTGGCGGTTTCGTCGGTCCGCTCGCCCAGCGTGTTGGAGTTGCGGGTGATCTCGCCGATGGCCGCCGTCATCTGCACCACGGACGAGGCCGCGCCGTCGATGGTCTGCGACAGGTGGTCCATGTGCATGGCGATTTCGGAGATGGAGGCGTCCATTTCCACCACCGAGCTCGAGGCCTCGTTGGCGGTGTCGGCCAGACTCTCGACGTTGCTGCTCACCTCGACCACGGACTCGCGCATGCGATCGATCGACTGGGCCGTCGCGTCGGTCGCCTGCTCCTGGCGCTTCACCTGGGAGGACAGGCTCTGGCCCGACTCCTCCAGGTCGGCCGCCACGGTGCGCACCTCCTGGCCGTCCTGCTGAACGCGAGACACGAGCTCCCTCAGGCTGACGGCCATGGCGTTGAACGCCCCGCCCAGCGTGCCGATCTCGTCCTGGTTCTGGAGCGTGACTGAGACCGAGAGGTCTCCCTTGGCGAGCGACTCGGCTCCGTCCACCAGCTCGGCCAGCGGATTCGAGATCTTGCCCCGCAGCCACGAGGACGCGACCAGGGCGATCCCGGCGGCGAAGATCATCACCACGGCGACGATCCCGACGTAGCCGAGGATCAGCTCCTTCCACTGCTGGGTATCGGTGCGGACGAAGATCGAGCCCAGAACCTCCCCGTCGATGGTGATGTCCCGGTGGACGTCGAGCCAGTTCGAGGTCCACTCGTGACCCGCCTCCTTCGCCTGCACCTCGACCTGTCCCGCGTACTGCTCCCGCTCGAAGCGGGCGAACTCGGAACCGTCCTCGCGAAAGATGATGGCCGCCATCACGTGCGGCTCTACGGCGAGGGCGAGCAGCGCTTCTTCGGCCGGAGCGGTGTCGTCGAAGAGAAGCGCCGCGCTGCTGTTCATGCCGATCACGTCGCCGAGCACCGACACGGCGGCAACGGCCCGGGTGCGGTAGCGCGACAGTTCCAACGTCACGAAGGCACCCGACACCACGACCAAGGCCACCAGCGTCGTAAAGACGACGGTCTTGGCCAAGCTCTTCCGAATCGACGCGCTCTTCTCTTCCATGCCTTGGGTCCGCTCCCGCTCCTTCAGCGCACTTGAGATGCGAGGGCCAAGAGCCTCGCGCTGATCTTCAGCCCCGACCGCCGCGCCTCGGTCTCGTTGATGTCGAAGCGCAGCTTCTTGTCGTAGCGTCGAAAGCTCACCATGCCGCCGCGGCGGCTGAAATTCTCGTCGTCGGCCACCGTGAGGACGTAGCTGCCTTCCAAGGCCTCGATGACACCTGGCGTCGCCGCCCGCTGCGACGCGGGCACGAACAGGATGTGCGCACCGCGCGCCTCCTCGGGCTGCCCGACGTGGGTGACCGCCACGCTGCGACCCCGCACCTTCTTGCCGTCCACCACCTCCTCGATGACGGCGTGAAACTCGTCGTCACGCAGCACACCGATCGTGAAGGGGGCGTCCGCCGACAGGAAAGCGTCGCGCGGCCACTCGATGAACCTCGCGAAGTTGAAGAGAAACGCGGCCTTCAGCTCCTGCTCGCTCACCGCGGAGGCCTGGCGGGCGAACGCGAGCACCACCAGCCCCGAGATCCCGAGGCACACGAGCCCCAGCTTGCGCGACGTCCTCCATCTCTTCACGCGACGGACCCGAACCGGGCAGCGGAAGACGAGCGTCCGAACGACGGACGTCTCCACCCCCCACCGCGCAGACGGCCGACGCCTCCGCACCTGGTTCTCATCCGATCCCCTCCCGAAACGCCCGGAGCACAGCCCCGGGCCTCCGCTCCCCTCATCGGCTCACCGAACGCATGCTTGAGGAATCGAGCTGCCTTCCGACGAAAAGGCGTCGCGAATCGCCCACGGTCTACGTCAAAGACCCGAACCGCGGTGGCTGGCCAGGGCCAGTGGGATAGGATCAGCGGCCGGCGAGCCGGCCCCGCGCCTCAGCCGGCTCGCCCGACGCCCCCCCCGAGGCCCGGAGCCGTCAACCCCATGGCCCTGATCCAACCCCACGAACGAGAGGACCTCCTGCGCGACGTGGAGGCCGCAACCAAACAGGCGATCTGGTGCGCGCTGGCCACTGCGACACCCGAGGGGGAACCGCGCGTCCGCATGGTCCACCCCACGTGGGAGGGCCCCGTGCTGTGGTTCGCCACGGGGACGGGCACTGCCAAGGTGGATCAGATTCGCCGGCAGCCGATGGTGGACCTCCAGTTCCAGGTGGCCCCGCCGGACTTCGTGCACGTCTTGGTCCGCGGCCGCGCGCGGATCGAAGAGGACCCCGCGGAGAAGAAGCGGGTGTGGGACGTGATCGACTACGACCTCGGCGACTTCTGGCCGGGCGGCCCCACGGATCCGAACTACGCGCTCGTGCGCATCGATCCGACGCGGGTCGAGTTGTCGCGGATGTTCGGTTCGCAGGACAAGCGAGTCTGGCGCGCGCCCTGACGTCGGCCGGTGTACCCGCCCTTCGGACGAGCGAGGACCGCTACGGCGTCGTCCCGTCCGGCAGCAGACACGCACCGGGCTCGAAGCCGGCGAGCTCGCCCGTGAGCACGGGGATCCGCTGGCTGCCCAGCGGTCCCGCTTGGGTGATCACGACCTGGCCGGGGGCCAGATAGCCGAGCGGACCGCGGTGCTGCTCTTGTTCGAGTCGCCACTGATCCGTTCGCGAACGCCCCGACCGCCACGCGCGCCACGCCAGCCCGCGGCGAGACGCTTCGGAAGCCGCCGTGCCGGTAGGCGTTCCCAACGCCACGAGGCTGCCGGCCGGCAGCACCAGTCGATCGCGCCCCAGGGACTGGTCCAGGCGGGCGAGCGCGACGCGGCGTTCGCCGTCGGGCGCGGCCAGCACCCACTCGGGAGCCGCGCGTCGCTCGAGGGCCGCCAGGGCTTCGATCCGAAGGCGCGCCAGGGCCTGACGCGGGGAGAGACTGAATGCGCGCACTTCGTCCCGCTGCCGCAGCGTCGGAGCGCCGAATTCCTCCACTTCGAGGGCGAGCGGCAGCGGGCGGAGGCAGCGTCCCGAGAACGCCGCCAACGCGGGCCCTCGCACCACCCACGGCCCCACCGGCGCGAGACCCGGGCGCGCGCGCCCCAGTGCGCGGGACTCGCGTTCGGAGCCGAACGCCGCACCGCGATCCACCAAGTCGTTGACTTGGACGTACCCGAGCCGAGCCTCCA
>JAKSBN010000323.1 GCA_022361175.1 Pseudomonadota bacterium
GGGGGTCCGGCGCGATGGCGTCGAAGTGCGCCGCGGCGCGAAGGGGTGGCGCAAGCGTGCAGGCCGCGAAGCCGACCGGCGTGGAGGCCGGTGCAAGACCCGGCTCGAGGGTCGGTCTGAAGGTCGCGAGGGGAAGGCGGAGGCCCGGCGACCGGGTGCGGCCGCTCGCCGCGTTCACCGTCGTCCTTGCGCTGGGACTGGTCGCCCCGCTTCCCGCCCGCGCCGCCCAGGTGGTGGACGTGCGGGTCGGGCTGCATCCCACCTTCACCCGCATCGTCTTCGAACTCGACACCGCGGCCGCGTACCGCGTCGAACAGCAGCCGGGCGGCGGAGGGGCGGCACCCGCGCTGGTGGTTCAGCTGCAGGCCACCGCGAAGCCCGAGGTGCTGCGCCGGAGTCGGGGCAACGTGCGTGCCGTCGAGGTGACGCGGACCGGGCAGGGCTCGCGCGCCACGCTGCGCCTGCGGCGCCCGGGCCTGCGGCTGCGCGAACTGGTGCTCTCGAATCCGCCCCGCATCGTGCTGGACGTGGTGACGCCGAAAACGGCCGCCGAACCGACCCCGCCGCCGCGGACGGCGCCGCCCCCGAAACCCGAACCGAAGCCGGCGGCCCAGCCGAAACCCGCGCCGCCGAAGCCCACAGCGAAGCCGGCCGCCGAGCCGAAGCCCGAGCCGGCCCCGACGCCTCCCTCGGATCCCACGCCGGAGGTCGGCCAACCCGCGGTTTCCCCCGACCCGCCCCGGCCCGAAGTGCCGGCGCCGGCTCAACCGGGCGCGGGGCGCCCCGGTGCGATTCCCGACCCCGCATCCGCCGGCGCCGAGGCGGATGGGGAGCCGTCGGAAGCCGTCGTGCCCGAACCCGTTCCCAGCGAGCCCGCGCCTCCGCCGGCGCCCCAACGCCCGACGCCTCCTCCGCCCGCGACGGACACGGGGATCGGCTGGGTCGCGCCCGTCGCCGGGGCCGCCGCGGCCGTGGGGTTGGCGCTGCTCGTGCTCGTGTGGCTGCGGCGACGCCAGGCGGGGCGCGATGCGGAACTCCCGCCGGGCTCGCCCGACGTCGAGACGTTCTTGCTGGAAGAGGAACCCATCGCCGAGGCGGCGCCTCCTGTTTCCGATGAACCGGCCGTATTCACGGAGGCCTCCGACGAGGAGGCTCCGCTGTTCGCGGCCTTGGAGAAAGACATGGACAGCGAAAATCCGGGCACTCCGACACCGACGGGTGACACCAGCGGCGGAACGCCGCTCTCCAGCGCCGGCGACAGCGAGGTGCTGCGCCTCGTGCGAGAGATGGAGCGGCGCATCAACCATCTCGAAACCCGTTGCGACGAACTGGTCGATGCGCGCGAACGCCTGGAACGCCAGGTGGCGGCCCAGACCGAGGAGCTGCGCGTGCAGCGCGCGGCCATCGCCCGCACGCAGCGCGCGCTGCGCAGCATGACCCGCGGCGACGAGGAAGCCTCCGAGCCCGCGCCGCGCGATCCTTCTCGGCCCAGCGGAGGACCGAGCCCCGAGTAGGGGCGTCAGGCGTTCCTGGACTCGGCCAGCCGGAGCGCCCCCAACGCCCCGGCGAACTCACCGAACTCGAGCCGGGTCGCGCGGTGTCCCACCAGCGTCGTGATGTCGCACAGCACGCGCACGAGGGACGGGTTGTTGCGCAGCGTGGAGCCGCCGAAGACCACGTGGCCGACGCCGGTGCGGGCGGCCAAGCCCCCGCAGATGAGCGCCACGTTCTCGGCCACCAGCCCCATGATGCCCGCCGCCAGGTCTTCGCGGGCCGGCGGTTCGCTGTCGCCCCGGGCCAGCTTGCCGAAGGCCGCCGCGGTGAGGTCGCCCGGGAGTGGGATGGCCCCGTCCGGATTGATGTCGGACACCATCAGATCGACGCGGCGTCGCGCCCCCGCCCGGGCCAGGGCGCAGAGACGCTCGAAGTCGGTCTCCTGCAGGATCGCGGCGCCCATCCCCAGCACCGTGCCCCCGCCGAGGGCCGTGCCGCCGACGCGAGTGACCTTCTCGCCCTCGATCAGCAGTACCGAGGTGCCCGTGCCGAGCGCCACCAGCAAGTGTCGCGGGGGCACCTCGGCGTCCTCGGGGAGGAGCTCCCGCGCTCCGCGACCCCAGGCTTCGAACTCGTGCACGGCCTCGCAGGGGAGCGCCAGCCGCCGCGCCAGCGCGACGGCCCCGCCGCCGGTCGTCCCGATGCGGGCCGGCCCGAGCGCGCGGATGCGCTCGACCACCGCGTCCAGATCCGCGGACGGGTGGAGCTCGAAGCGGGGCCGACCGTCGGCACCCCGGAACGCGAGTTTCGCCAGCGTGGCTCCCACGTCCGCCCCGGCCGCGGCGACGGCGGCTGAGTTCGCTTCGGTTTCCAAGGGGTTGCCGGAGTGTTTGCCGCTGGTCATGGGGACTTGGATGGGGTTCCCGGGTCCCCGCTGCTCGCCTCTTGGCCCGACGACGTCCGCGACCGCGGACTGGATCCGAGGCGCCGGATCCGGGCAAACAGGCAAACACCGGGATCCTCTTTTGAACTCGGTGAGTTACACTGCGCTGCGCAGGTTGTCTCCGGCATGTATACCGCTTTCTACGGGCTCCGCGAGAAGCCCTTCGCGCTAAGTCCAGACCCCCGCTTCCTGTTCCTGGCGGATTCGCACCGCGAGGCGCTGGCTCACCTCCTCTACGGCATCGACCAGGGCGAGGGTTTCATCGCCGTGACGGGCGAGGTGGGCACGGGCAAGACGACGCTCTGCCGCACGCTGCTCGAGCGGCTGGGCTCCGAGACCGAGGTGGCGTTTCTCTTCAATCCCAGCGGCTCGGGCATCGAGCTGCTGCAGGCCATCGCCCAGGAGTTCGATCTCGAGACCAGCGGCCGCAGCCGGCGCGAGCTGGCCGACGTCCTGAACGCCTTCCTGCTGGAGAAGAAGCGCGAGGGGCGGCGCGTGCTCCTGATCGTGGACGAGGCCCAGAACCTGTCGTCGGCCACGCTGGAGCAGATTCGCCTGCTCTCCAATCTCGAGACGGCGACCTCCAAGCTGATCCAGATTCTGCTGCTCGGGCAGCCGGAGCTCGATCGCAAGCTCGATTCGTCCGTGCTGCGTCAGCTGCGCCAGCGCATCAGCGTGCGCTGGAAGCTGGCGCCGCTGGCCCGCCACGAGACGGCCGAGTACGTGCGCCATCGGATTCGAGTCGCCGCCCAGGCGGATCGCCAGATCTTCACCGCCCGCGGCCTGCGCGAAGTGCACGCCCGCACCGGCGGCGTGCCGCGGCTCGTGAACGTGCTGTGCGACCGCGCGCTTCTGTGCGGCTACGCCGCCCAGGCGGCGCTGGTCGACGTTCGCCACGTGCGCGCCGCCGCCGCGGAGATTCGCGACACGCAGAAGCGTCGACCGGCCCGGCGCTGGCGGGCCGCCGCGGCGGGAATCGCCGTCGCCGTCGGCGCCTTCGCCGCCGGGATCGCCCTGGCGCCGCGTCTGGGGCGCGACCTGGGGACGCCCGAAGTGGCCAGTCCGCCGCCGCCGAATCCGCCGAGCCAGGCCGCCGCGCTGACCCCCGCGCCGGTGCTGGAGCCGGTGACCGAGAGCGGCCCGGCGCCCGCGCAGGAAGAGCCGCCGGCCGAGTTCGTCCCCGCCGCGCCGGAAGTTCTGGATGCCGCCGCGTTGGAAGCGAGGCTCCGGGCCCAGTCCGGCGACGCCGCGCGGCGTCAGTCCGTCGACGCCGTGCTCGCGGGATTCGGGAGCGAGCCGGGGCTCGGCCGGCTGACCTCGCTCCGCGAGGTCGAGGCCGCGCTGGGGGCCGAGGGCCTGGCGGTCCTGTCGCTGCCCTACACCGACCGCGGGTCGCTCGAACGTCTCAACCATCCGACGCTGCTGCGGGTCGGTCCGCCCGGTGCGCAGCGGTTGGTGGCGCTCGTCGGCCTGGAGGGCGAACTGGCGGTGCTCGCCGGTGTGGACGGGAGCGGCCCGGTGCGGGTGCCTTGGCCGGAGCTGGCGGAGCAGTGGTCCGGGGCCGCCTGGGTCGTCTGGCGCGAGTTCGAAGCCGGGCCGCCCGTGTTGTCCGTCGGCACCCGGGGCCCGGCCGTGGCCTGGCTGCAGGAGTCGCTGGCCCATCTCGGCTACTACGCGGGCGACGTTTCGGGACGCTTCGATCTGGCGACCCTCGACAGCGTCCGCGATTTGCAGGCGAGCGGCGGTCTGGTGCCGGATGGAGCGGTCGGGCCGCGGACGAAGATGCTGTTGTACGACCGATTGGACGGATACGCCGTGCCGCGGCTCGAGGAGTCGGCGGAGGTGGCCCCGGGCGGCCGCGAGCGGGAGTCCGGATGAGCACGATCCTGAAGGCCCTGCGCCGCCTCGAGGACGACAAGCGCACGCGCTCGGGTCGCTCGCTGCGGGAGGACGTGACCCAGCCGGGAAGCGCGGGCCCCGGTCGCGCCGCCTGGCGCGCCCTGGTCTTCGTCGCCGTGTTGTCGCTGGCTCTCGGCGTGGGCGCCACCACGGCGTATTGGTGGCTGGGCCCCAACGACCTTCCGGTTCTCCCGGCGGTGGCGGCCTCACCGCGCCCGGCGCCCCCCGCGCTCCGTCCGCCGCCTCCTGCACCGTCCGCCGCCCCGCAGGAGGCGCCTGCGTTCGATCGGGCGCCCGCGCGCGCGGTCCCCGCACCCGAGATCGCGGAGCCGGACGTGGCCTTGATCGAGCGCGTGCCGGCGGAACCGCCGCGGTTCGCCCCGCGGCTTCCCGCCGACGAGTTGCCGAACCCGCCCTTGGCGCCCCGTCGCGCCTCCCCCGCTCCGGCGGTGGCCCGGGCGCCCGACCCGGTCGACGACCTCCGAAGCGAGAGCGCGATCGTGCCCCCGCGCGCCCCCGTACCCGTGATCCGGCGCGCCGCCGTGCCGGCGGTGGTCGTCACGAGGACGGTGTGGCACCCCAACCCGGAGCGGCGGCTCGCCGTCGTGACGATCGAGGGCCGCAGTACGCCGCTGGAGCTGCGCGAGGGCGACGCGGCCAGCGGACTCGTGGTGCTCGAGATCGAACCCAGCGGCGTGCTCTTCCGCCACGGCGACGTGGAGATCCAGCGCGGTGTCGGGGTCCGTTAGCGCGCCGGGGGGCGGCTAGCGCAGCGAGATCGAGCCGTTGGACGTGCGCAGCTTGATGAGCGCGCCACCGCGGCCGATGCGGCCGCGCAAGCGGCCGTTGGCTTCGCGCGGAGAGCCCTCCAGTTCGCGATCACTGCGGATGAAACCGTTGTCGACCCGCAGGTCCACCTCGGCGTCTACCTCGTCCGGCAGCTCGAGCACGATGCGCCCGTTGCTGGTGGCCAGCAGACAGCCCGCCTCGCCCAGCTGATCGACGTGGGCGTGGATCAGTCCGTTGGAGGTGGAGGCGTCGATGGAGCCGCGGTGGTCGCCGAGCGCGATCTTGCCGTTGCTCGAGCGCGCGATCAGGGTTCCGCTGGTGCACTTGCACGAAACCGGCGCGTTGGACGTCGACACCTCCACGTCGCCCACCACGTCCGTCACGTTCACGGAGCCGTTGCTCGAGCGAGCCTGGACGGCGCCCCGCAGGCCACCCATGCAGACCTTGCCGTTGGAAGCGGCGACACTGACCTGGAGGTCGCGCGGCACGTGGAGTTCCAGGTTCGCGTGGGCCAGGCGGTTCCACTTCTTCGGCGCTTCGATGTCGATCTCCAGGTCGCCGCCGGTCACCCGCGTCTGGACGCGAATGGTGTCGAGCAGATCCTCGGCCTGTTCGCGGGATTCGGCGCGGGCGCACTTCACCACCTCGATGAAGAGGTCGTCGCGATCCTCGCCGTGGACGCGCGTGCGCCCGTTCGCGTTGTGCACGCGCAGCACCCGCGAGGGCGGCGCCTCGAGGCGGAGCTCGGCTTCGTGCTCCGCGCGATCCGTCCACGGCACGCCGGACATCAGGCTTCGGAGAAAGCCGCCGAGGCGACCTCCCTCGTGCCGCAACCCGTGTCCCCGCGTCCTCACGGGGCACCCCCGGTGCGACCGACGTGGAAGAGGAGTCGTTCCAACACGACGCCGCCAGGGCCGCGCAGCGAGTCGGTGGCCAGCCCCGAAAGCTCGGTCTCGTCGGGATTCACTTCGACGACGCGGCCGCCGTGGCGGCGCACGGTCAGCGGGAATTCGGCCGCCGGAAACACCGTGGCCGAGGTGCCCGCCACCAGCATGCAGTCCGCGCGCGCCACGGCTTGCGTGCAGGCCTCCAACACATCCGGCGGAATCGGCTCCCCGAACTGAACCGTGTCGCCCTTGACGAGACCGCCGCACTCGGGGCAGTGCGGCGGCAGCTGGGTCTCGTCGACGGCGAACTCCGCGGGGTCGAAGCGGGTGACGCACGCGATGCAGCGCAGCTGGTGCGCGTTGCCGTGGATCTCCAGCACCGCCTGCGAGCCGGCGTCGGTGTGCAGGCCGTCGATGTTCTGGGTGATGAGGGCGTGCAGGCGGCCCCGCCGCTCCAGCTCGGCCAGGGCCAGGTGACCCGGATTCGGCTTGGCCGCATCCAGGGTCTCGCGCAGCGCGCGGGCCCAGGGTTCGCTCGGGTTGAGGCGCTCCCGCCAGGCCCGCTCCGGATCCGCCAGGAAGCGCTGGTACCCGTCCAGCGGCGGTTCGCCGTAACGCGTCCACAGCCCGCCCGGCCCGCGGAAGGGAGGGATGCCGCTCTCCACGGACAGTCCTGCGCCCGTGAGGGCGACGACGCAGTCGGCCGTCGCGATGGCTTCTGCGGCCGTGGCGATGGCTTCGTCGAGCTCGGGGGAAAGCGCGAACGATGTGGAGGGGGTGGCCATGGTCTCAGTGGAAGCGTCGATCGTCGTCGAAGCGATCGCGATCGCGCCACTCGTCCTGTCGGACGGCGCGCAGCTGCTGCCGCAGCTTGTAGCGCCGCCATTTGTGTTGGATCGTCTTCCAGGTCGGCGCGCCGGGGGTGCGGCCCTCCTGGAGCAAGTACAGCCAGCCGACCAGCACGCCACCCAGGTGCCCCGTGTGGCTGATGCCGCCGCCGCCCATGGCGATCTGCAGGAAGAACATCACGGGGATGAACCAGATGGCCTTGATGGGAATGGGCGGGATCATCAGCATGATGGTCCGGTCCGGCCAAGTGAAGGCGTAGGCGAGGATGACCCCGTAGACCGCGCCCGACGCACCGATCGTGATGGTGCCGAGGCCGTTGGTGCCGAGGCCCATCGCGTAGAACAACCAGGGCACGCTGGCGATGAAGAGCCCAGCCCCCACACCGCACACCAGGTAGTACTTGAGGAAGCGCTGTTCGCCCCACTGCAGGGCCATGGTGGAGCCGAACATCCACAGCCCGAACAGGTTGAAGAGCAGGTGCATCGGGCCGCCGTGGAGCCACATGTAGGTGAACGGCTGCCAGATGTAGTAGTGCTTCCAGAAGGCGATCGGACTGACGGCCCCGTAGAGCTCCAGTTCGCTCATGGCCCCGGTCGAGCCGCGCAGCACCACCTGCGCCACGAACACCGCCGCGTTGATGATCAACAGTTGCTTGATGATGGGCGGAGTCACGGGGGGGCCGAAGCCCATCTGCTGCCGTCCGTACACGCTCTGCGCTCCTCTTCCCGTCCGCGTCCCGGTCTGCGACCCCAGCGGCCACCCCGGACGGGTTCTTGAACCCGCTCTGGAGGGAGAGCCGAGATCGCACGAACGACACGTGCCCGAGAAAATGCCGCCGGGATGGGCGCAGAACCCCGCGGAGGATGAAAGCGTATTCGGCTCCCCCCGTGGAGTCAACGGCGGAACGGGCATGCGACACCCGCGGGCGTCGCATGCCGCAAAGCGTCATTCCACAATTTTCTGTACGGATTTCCCCGAGTCGCGGCGTTCCCTGCCAGTGCGCGGAGAGCTAGCGGGCGCCCAGGAGACCGCGGCGCTCGGCCGCTTTCACCAACGCCAACGCGCTCTTGGCGTCTGTCAGCCGCCCCGACCAGATCCACTCGAGAGCGCGCCGCAGCGGCACTTCGACCAGCTCGATGACCTCGTCCGTGTCGAGTTGCTGCGCCACGGGCTCGAGCGATTCGGCCGCGAACAGGTGGATCTGCTCGTCCGTAAAGCCGGGTGAGGTCCAGATCGACCCCAGCCCCTCGATGCGGCCCGCGCGCTGCCCCGTCTCCTCCTCCAGCTCGCGCGCGGCGCACTCGGCGGGCGTCTCGCCGGGGTCGAGCTTGCCGGCCGGCACTTCGAGGATCGCGCTCCCGGTCGCGTGGCGGTACTGGCGGATCAGCAGCACTTCGGCGTCGGAGAGAAAGGGGACCACGGCCGACGCGCCGGGGTGGCGCACGATGTCGAGCTCGGTCGCGTGGCCGTTGGGGAGCGTGACCGGCTCTCGCGTCACCCGGAACCAGCCGCGCTGGTAGACGGTGTCGTTGCTCATGCCGCGTATGATAGGGCGAAACCAGAGCCCCCCTTCCACCCGAGGACGAGAGGACCATGAGCGCGCGCGCCTTCGAACGACCCGCGACCATTTCGGTGCCGGAGAGCGACTGGGCGCTGGAAGGCCTGTGGCTTCCCGTCGACGAGCCGCGCGGCGGGGCGGCCGTGGCTGCACCCCATCCCCTCATGGGAGGCAGCATGGAATCCCCCGTGGTCGGAGAGCTGGCCTTCGCCTGCGAGAGCCAGCACTACTCGTCGCTGCGCTTCAACTGGCGAGGCGTCGGCGCCAGCGGCGGCGAGGCGACCGACGCGCTCGACGCCGCGGCGGCTGATGTGGACGCGGCGCTCGACTTCGTTCGCGACAGCGTCGAAGGCCGGGTCGTGGCGTGCGGCTACTCGTTCGGTGCCGGCGTCGTTTCGCGGCGGGCCGTGGAGGCGGCGCGAGTGCAGCGCCTCGTGTTGGTGGCGCCGCCCGTCGCCATGCTCGACCGGTCGGCCTTGGCGTCGTTTCGCGGCCGTACCTTCGTGGCCGTGGGCGAGAACGACTCGCTGGTGCCGTGGCGCGACCTGGAAGCGGTCTGCGCCGATCTCGCCGAAGCCGAGTTCTGCGTGATTCCCGAGGCGGACCACTTCTTCATGGCCGGCCTGGCGGAGCTCGGCCGCGCCGTGGCGCGCTGGCTCTAGCTGCCGGCCTGGGCCTGGCGCGCGAGCGGCAGGGAGACGGCGAAGCGCGCGCCTCCGCCGGGCGCGTCGCCGATCTCCAGCGTGCCCTCTGCCTCCTCGACCAGGCGGCGGGAGATGGCGAGCCCCAGGCCGCCCGGCCGATCGCCCTTCGAAGAGAAGAACGGCTCGAAGATGCGCGCTCGCGATCCGGTCGGGATGCCCGGGCCGTCGTCGTCCACGTGGACGTGGAGATCCGCGGCGGAAGCCGACGCGGCCAGGCGGACACGGCCTCCGTCGGGCGTGGCCTCGATGGCGTTCAGCGTCAGGTTGAGAATCACTTGGCACAGGGTGTCCCGGGACACGGGGGCCTGCGGCAGGTCCGGAGCCGGGTCACACACGAGCGTGACACCCTGTTCGAGCGCTCGATACTCCAGCAGGCGGGCGACGGACGCGAGGACCTCGGAGACGGCGGCGCGGGGTTCGCGTGTCCGGTCCGACGGACCGGCGTGCTCGAGCACCAGGTCCAGCAGGCCCTCCATGCGCCGCACTTCGTCGGAGACGAGCTCCAGGAACTCGGAGCGGAACTCGGGGTCGTCGATGCGGCTGGGGAGCAGCTGGAGGAACGTCTTGACGGCGACCAGCGGGTTGCGGATCTCGTGAGCGATCTCGGCGAGCAGGTCTCCGAGCGACGCCAGGCGGTCCAAGCGCTGGACGGCGCGATCGAGTACGTCCAGGCGACGGGCCGCGGCGGCGGCCGCAGCCGGTCGGGCCTGCCAGCGCGCCCACTCGTCGAGGGCGGCCAGCGTGCGTGGGCGCACGCCGCCGGCGGGGTCGTCGGGGCCGGCCAGGAGCAGCAGCGCCAGCGGCGCGTCGTCTCCACCTCGAAGGGGCACGGCCGCGCCAAAGCCCTGGTGCTGGCGGGCGTTGGCCAGGGCCGGGGGCAGGTCCGGCTGTCCGAGATCGGTGGCGCCCATGAGCTCGCAGACGGCATCCCGCGCCCCTTCCACAGGGGCGGCGGGAGCCCCGTCGCTGAAGCGGGCCGCCAACACGAAAGCCTCGCCGCTCGGGCGCCAGGCCCACACGCCCAGGCGCGTCGCTCCGGTCGCGCGCGCGAGCTCGTCCAGCGACGCGGCGATCAGGCTCTGGAGGTCGTCGCTGGGGCGTGGCGTGGGAGGCTCGCGCGAGTCCCGCTCGGGTCGCGGCGAGAGGCGCGACGCATAGCGCGCCCGCGGATCGTGCGGTGAAGGCCCCCCCATGCCGTGTCCTCTACCCCGCCCCGCCGCCCGAGTCAAGGAGGGGGGGCCGAGTCCGGACTGCTCGTGCGGAGTCCGGGCGGCATTGCGGCTCGAGGAGATCCGGGATGTGGAGCTCGAATGCCGCGGGCGCGGCGAGGGGGCTGCGGCGAATGGCTCGCCAGTGGGCAGGGGGGCTCGATTGGGGGTTGGAGCGAGGGGTGGGTTGGTTGCTGCGAGCGGAGTTTGGTGGGTGGCTGCGCTTGATTTCCCCTCCGCTCCCCTCGCCGCGCCCGCTTGCGCGGTGCTGGTTCGGTCTGAGGTCGGATGCGGAGGAGAGGCGCAGTTCGCGGCTTTTGGTCGGACTCGGGTGGGGGGGGGTTAGAAGGGATCCATGCGGAGGAGGCGGCGGGTTTCGCTGGAGGCGGAGGCCCGGTGTGAGCTCTGGGTGGGCTCGGTGCCTTCCAGGAACGGCTGGAAGTACGATTCGGCGGTGGACGCCTCGGCCAGGAGCCCGGTCTTGCGATCGATGCGCTGGTACACGATGCCCTCGGGCTCGGGAAAGTCGCGCACGGGCACGTCGGCCAGGGCGTGCTCCATGTACTCCACCCAGATGGGGGCGGCCGCGCTGGAGCCCGTTTCGCCCTTGCCGAGCACGCGGCTCTCGTCGTGGCCGACCCAGACCCCGGTGGCGATCTCGGGCGAGAAGCCCATGAACCAGGCGTCGGCCTGCTCGTTGGTCGTGCCCGTCTTGCCCGCGATGGGTCGCTTCAGGCGTCGCAGTCGCCAGCCGGTGCCGCGCGGGTCGAACACGACGGCCTTCAGCAGGTCGGTCATCAAGTAGGCGGCGGCCGGAGTCACGACTTCGTCCGTCGGCAGGATGTCCGCGTCGGGATAGGCGGCGGCCACGTCGATTTCCTCGTCGGCGACGACGAGCGGCTTCAGAACCGGCGGCGGCGGCGTGCCGAGCGGGACGTCCTCCAGCAGCAGTTCGCCGTTGCGGTCCGTCACCCGCTGGATGAAGCGCGGGACCACGCGCCGGCCCTCGTTCGGGAAGACCGAGTAGGCCGTGGTGAGCTCGAGCAGCGTCACGCCGCTGCTGCCGAGAGCCAGCGACAGGTCGCGGGAGAGCGGCGACTGGATGCCCAGGCGTCGGGCGTAGTCGATCACGAAGTCGACGCCCACGTCGCGAAACAGGTGCACGGTGGCGCTGTTGATCGAGCGCACCAGGGCCGTGCGCAAGGGGATCGGCCCGTAGAACTTGCGCCCGTAGTTCTGCGGCTTCCACTCGAACCCCGACACGGGATCGCGGTAGACGATCGAGGTGTCCAGGAGTTCGGTCACCGGCGTGTATTCCTGCGCCAGGGCGGCGCCGTAGATGAAGGGCTTGAACGACGATCCGGGCTGCCGCCGCGCCTGGGTGGCGCGGTTGAACTGGCTCTTCTCGAAGTCGTAGCCGCCCACCAGCGCCAGCACGTCGCCGGTCGTGACGTCCAGGGACACCAGCGCGCCCTGCACGATGGGCTCCTGGTAGAGATCGAGCCGCGGGGGCACCGGCGGAGCGGCTTCGCCTTCCTCGACCTCCGCCTGGGCTTCCGGCTCGACGGGCAGGTCCGGCAGCCGCACGAAGCGCGCCATGTCGCCCACCCGGAAGATCTGATCGATGCGCTTTACGGGGCGGCTGGGGACGCTCGGGTCGGGCTCCCGCGCCCAGTTCACGTCGTCGAGATGCGCGATCCCCTCGTGCTCGGGGCCGAACGCCACGCGAGCCGTGTCGGCCTCGCGGTCGACGGCCGTCACGACGCCCACCAACGGCTGGTCGAAGGGCAGCTCGACGGCGTCGGATTCCTCGGCGGACTCGTCGTCGGCCGACGCCTCGGCTTCGGTCTCCGGAGCCGCCGCGATCTCCGTCTCCTCGGGAGCCTCGGGTTCCGGCTCCGCGGCCGTCTCTTCCGTCGCCTCGGCCTCCTCGGGCGGCGGTGGCACGAGCTCGTTCTCGAGCACGAGCGTTTCCAGGCGCGCCGGGATGTCGGCCGCGTCGAGGCGTCCCAGCCGTTCGCGCAGCCCCTGCCGGTGGTCGTGGGCGTTCAGTCCGCGGCGCAGCGCCGCATCCGCCGCGACCTGCCGCTCCAGGTCGAGCGTCGTCTCGATGACGAGCCCGCCGTTCAGCACCAGCTCGCCGCCGAAGCGGTCGAAGAGGTAGCGGCGCACCTCTTCGGTGAAATAGGCGGCGGCCGCCAGCCGCTCGCGCTCAGCCGGCGGAATCAGCTCGGGCGGGTTCGCCAGCTCCGCCTCGTAGGTGGCCTCGTCGATGAACTCGTCGGCCAGCATGCGCCCCAGCACGTAGCGCCGGCGCCGGTCGGCCTCCTCGTAGTTCGTGTAGGGAGCGTAGGCGGACGGGCGCTGGGGCAGCCCCGCCAGCATGGCGGACTCGGATATGGTGAGATCGGCGGGTGACTTGTCGAAGAAGGTCCGCGCCGCCTCCGCGATGCCGTAGGCGCCGTTGCCGAAGTAGATCTGGTTCAGGTAGAGGAAGAGGATCTCGTCCTTGGTGAAGCGGTCTTCGATCCGGCGCGCCAGGATGACCTCGCGGATCTTGCGCCGCAGCCGCCGCTCCGGCGTCAAGAGCAGCCGCTTGACCAGCTGCATGGTGATCGTGCTGGCGCCCTGGGCGACGCCCCCCTCGCGCACGTTCACCCAGGCGGCGCGCAGGATGGACACGTAGTCGACGCCGGCGTGCTCGTAGAACTGGCTGTCTTCCGCAGCCAGAAAGGCCAGCTGGGTGAGCTTCGGAATCTCGGCCAGGGGGACGACCTGGCGCCGCTCGACGTAGAACTCGCCGATCAAGAGGCCGTTGCGGTCCACCACCCGGCTCGTCACGGGCGGCTGGTAGTCCGCCACGCTCCGCAGCTCGGGCAGGCCCCGCATGAAGCTGACGTAGAACCACACGGCGCCGGCACCGGCCACGAAGGCCAGCGAAGCGCCTGCGAAAAGCAGGATCCGGAATCTCCCGAATTGCGAAAAAGCCATTTGAACTCCGGGAGTTATCCAAAATGGCGAAGCGCCGACCCGATGCGCTACCGCTCCTTGGGACGCCACCCCCCTGGTTGCGTCCCCACGGGCCTGCAGCTGCCCACTCTACCCCATCGGCAGCAGAGGGAAATTTCTGGATGACTTCCACACCGCCGAGAGCGCTTCGCCTGGCCTTCGTGATGGACCCCATCGAGGCGGTGTCCATCCACGAGGACACGACCTTCGCCTTCATGCTGGCGGCCCAGGCCCGCGGCCACGAGATTTTCTATGTAGACCCCGCCGAGCTCCGGGTGGTTGGGGGCCGAGCGGCCGCCGTGGTGGTCCCCGTCTCGGTCCGGCGCGAGGAGGGGAACCACGTCGAGCGGGGTGAGCCCCGCCACGTCGTCCTCGACGAGTCCGTCGACGTGGCCTTCCAGCGGGTCGATCCGCCCGTCGACGCGGACTACATCACCGCCACCCAGATCCTCGGGCTGTGCGAGACGACCCTGGTTCTGAACCGGCCCGACTCGGTCATCGCGTGCAACGAGAAGCTCACGGCGCTGCGCTTCCGCGAGTTCATGGTCGCGACCGAGGTGAGTCGCAACCCTTCGGAATTGCTGGATTTTATGAACAAGCAGGGCGGCGAGATGGTGGTCAAGCCGCTGGATGGACGGGGCGGTGAGGGCGTCTTCCACGTGCACTCCGCGGACCGCAACCTGACCAGCATCCTGGAGCAGGCCACGAACTTCGGCCGCCGCTGGACCATGGCGCAGGGCTACATCCCGGACGTGCGCCGAGGCGACAAGCGGATCTTGCTGCTGGAAGGAGAGCCCATCGGCGCCTTGCTGCGGGTGCCGGCCGAGAACGAGGTGCGCGCCAATCTCCACGTGGGGGGACGCGCCGTCAAGGCCGAGCTCGACGAACGTGACCGCGAGATCTGCGCGCGGCTGGGCCCGGTCTTGCGTCGCGACGGTCTCTTCTTCGTCGGCATCGACGTGATCGGCGGGTA
>JAKSBN010000307.1 GCA_022361175.1 Pseudomonadota bacterium
GTCTGTGCGCTGCCGTGGCCCACGCGGAAACGGAGCCCCTCGACGTCGAGGGCATGACCTTCGTTTCGACGCGCGACGATCGCCCGGAAGTGGTGCTGCGGGCGCGCGAGGCCCAGTTCCAACCGGACACGGATCGCGCCACGCTGCAGCAGGTGCGCGCCCTGGTGACCGCCGAGGACGAGAGCTCGTTCGAGGTCACGTGCGACCGAGGCGAGCTGAACCTCGAGACCAACGACTTCGTCGCCGAGGGCAACGTCGTCGGCCAGACGGCCTCGGGCCGACAATTTCGGACCGAGCGCGTCGAATACGACCACGCGCGCGGACTCCTGCACACGAACGTTCCGGTGGTGATCGAAGAGGCGACGGGCACCTACGAGGGTGGCGGCTTCGAGTATCACGTGCGCGAAGATCGCTTTCGCCTGTTGGGCGGGGCGAGGGTGATTCAGGCGCCATGATCGAACCCCGCCGCAGGCGATTCGCGGGATTCGCGGCCGCCGCCGTGGCGTGGGCCGTGGCGGGGGCGGCGCTCGCGGAGTCCGAGCCGGCGCCCCGTGTCGTCGGGTTGGCGTTTGCAGACTTCGACGGCGTGGGCGCACGCGTGACAGAGGCCCTGTCCGAGGGCGGGGCGCTGGAGGTGCGGGCACTGCCGGCGGTGGCGAGCGCGCCCGAAGCCGCGGCCGTGCGGGCCTGGGCGGCCGACCTGGGAGCCGAGCACGTCGTCCTGGGCCTGGCCGCGGGCGGGGCGGAGGCCCCGGAGCTGGCCGTGGACGTGCGTTCGGGGCACTCCGGAGCGACGGTGGCGACCAAGCGCTGGCCGGCGAACGGCGCGACCGCCAGCGGCGTCGCCGCGTGGATCCGCGAGAGTCTCGGGCTCGAGCCGGTGGGAGCAGCGCCGCCTCCGGTGTCGTCGCAGCCCGACACGGAGGAGCCCTTCGGCCTGGGCAATCTGCGCAGCGATCAGCCCGTGGCGATCCAGTCCAACGAGCTGGAGGTGGTCACGTCGAACGAGGAGCGGCACCTGCGCTTTCGCGACAACGTGCGGGTGACCCAGGGCGATCTCACGCTGACGACCCAGCAGCTCGAGGCGTTCTACCCCAAGGGCCAGAGCCAGCCGGAACGGTTGGTCGCGCGCGGCGCGGTCCGGGTTCGCCAGGGCGAGCGGCGGGCGCGCTGTGACGAGGCGACGTATCAGCGCTCGCAGGACCTGGTGGTGTGCCGCGGGCATGCGCATCTCTTCGAGCGCTGCGACGAGGTCCGCGGCGACGAGATTCGCTTCGACTTGGCCCGAGAGCGTGTGCACGTCGTCGGCGCGGCCTCCGTCGTGCTGCACCCCGAGGAGGACGGCAGCTGCCAGGGAGGCGCTTCGTGAGCGGGCCCGTGCTGCGGGCCACCGGGCTCGTCAAGCGCTACGGCCAGAAGACCGTGGTCTCGAAGATCGATCTCGAGGTGCACGGTGCCGAGGTGGTGGGGCTCCTGGGCCCGAACGGTGCCGGCAAGACCACGACCTTCAACATGGTGGCGGGCGGCGTGCGGCCCAGCGAAGGCCAGGTGCACTTGGACGATCAGGAGATCTCGGACCTGCCCATGTACCGCAGGGCCCGGATGGGCATCACCTACCTGCCCCAGGAGCCCTCGATCTTCCGCAAGCTGACCGTGGCGGACAACGTGAACGCGATTCTCGAGACCGTCGAGCCGGATCGAAGCGTCCGGCGCGAGCGGCTGCGCGAGCTCCTGGCCGAGCTGTCCCTCACCGAGAAGGCCAACCGGCGCGGCGACGCCCTCTCGGGGGGAGAGCGCCGCCGCGTGGAGATCACCCGGGCTCTGGTCCTGGACCCGAAGTTCATGCTGTTGGACGAACCGTTCGCGGGCGTGGATCCGATTGCCGTGATCGACATCCAGAAGATCATCGAGCAGCTGAAGGCGCGCGGGATCGGCGTGATCATCACCGATCACAACGTGCGCGAGACGCTTTCGATCTGCGACCGCGCCTACATCATCAAGGACGGGCAGATCATCAAGCAAGGGGCTCCCGAGGAGATCGCCGCCGATCCTCAGGTGCGCGAAGTGTATCTGGGCGAGAACTTCCGGCTGGGCTAGCCGGCAAAGGGCAACACGCAAACCCGATGGCGATCGAACTCAAACAGCAGCTTCGGCTCTCCCAGCAGCTGGTCATGACGCCGCAGCTGCAGCAGGCGATCAAGCTGCTGCAGCTCAACCAGCTCGAGCTGGTGAATCTGGTCGAGCAGGAGCTTCAGGAGAACCCGGTCCTGGAAGAGGGCCTGGAGGGGGACGAGGAGCCGACGCCCGGGGAGCTCTCGGACGCCACGCCGGGCGAGGAGAACGGCACCGCCAGCGCGGAGGCGCCCGAAGTCGACGCCGTGGACGGCGCGACGACGCAGGAGGCCGAAGCGGCGGCCGACACGCCCGAGGCCGAGGTCAGCGACGCCGAGAAGATCGCCGACATCGAGTGGGAAAACTACATGGAGAGCCATCCCCAGACGGGGTTGGAGGCCCGCTCCGGGGAGGACGACGAGCGCCGCTCGCTCGAAGCCACGCTGACCCGTCGCGAGTCGCTCTCCGAGCACCTGGCTTGGCAGCTGCAGCTGTCGGCGTTCTCGCAGCCCGAGGCCGAGGCCGCGCGCTGGATCATCGGAAACATCGACGACGACGGCTATCTGCGCGCCAGCGTGGAAGAGTTGGTGCGCCAGTCGGGCCAGGCCGAAGACGCCGTGGTCGCGGCGCTGGGAAAGGTGCAGACCTTCGATCCCACGGGCGTGGGCGCCCGCGACCTGCGGGAGTGCCTGCTGCTCCAGACGGCCGTGCTGCACATCGAGGATCCGCTGGTGCTCGAGATCCTGGACCAGCACCTGGATCTGCTGCAGAAGCGGGACTTCCGCGGGATTTCCCGGCTGCTCTCGGTTCCGATCGAGGAGGTGGCGGCCGCGGCCCGCGTCATCGGGCGCCTGGAGCCGCGCCCGGGACGCGGCTTCGGCGGCGAAGACCCCGTCTACATCACCCCCGACATCTACGTCTACAAGATCGGGGACGACTTCCACATCCTCCTGAACGAGGACGGGCTGCCGAAGCTTCGGATCAACAGCGTCTACCGCGAGGTGCTGGGCAAGAAGAAAGAGGTCGCCAAGGACACGCGCGACTACGTGCACGAGAAGGTGCGCTCGGCCATGTGGCTGATCAAGTCCATCCACCAGCGCCAGCGCACGATCTACAAGGTCATGCAGAGTATCATCAAGCACCAGCGGGAGTTCTTCGAGCGCGGCGTGGCCCACCTGCGGCCTCTGAACCTGCGGGACGTGGCCGACGACATCGAGATGCACGAGTCTACGGTCAGCCGCGTCACGACCAACAAGTACGTGCACTGTCCGCAGGGGATCTTCGAGCTCAAGTACTTCTTCAACTCGAGCATCGGCCGCTTCGACGGCGAGGCCGTCGCCAGCGAGAGCGTGAAGCAGAAAATTCGCAAGATCATCGCCAACGAGGACCCCCGGCGTCCTCTTTCGGACCAACGCATTGCGGAGATGCTGAAGTCGGCCAACATTGACATCGCGCGCCGGACCGTGACGAAGTACCGGGAGTCGATGAACCTCCTCTCCTCCACCAAGCGCCGCCAGGTGGGCTGAGCGAACGTCGACCGGGAGAAGCTCATGAAGATCATGGACATCCTCGTGCGAGACGCCGTGATCCTGGACGTCGCCTCGACCAACAAGGACGATCTCCTGAAGGAGATGGCCAGCTCCCTGGCGGGGGCGGTGCCGTCCATCGAGTCGGACCGGCTGCTGTCGGTGCTGCTGGAGCGCGAGGGGCTCCAGAGCACGGGGATCGGCGAGGGCGTGGCGATTCCCCACGGCAAACTGCCCGGGCTGGACCGTCTCATCGCCTCCTTCGCCCGCAGCGTCAGCGGTGTGGAATTCGCGTCGATCGACGGGCAGCCGACGCACTTGTTCTTCCTGCTGGTCGTCCCGGAGCACTCCGGGGGCCAGCATCTGAAGGCGTTGGCCCGGATCTCCCGCTTCTTCCGCGACGCGGCCTTTCGGCAGAAGCTCTCGGACGCCGAGTCGCTGGACGACGTTTTCCGCGCGATCGAAGAGGAAGACGCGAAGTTCTGACGGGAGGAGGTGCCCGGTGGTCGCCCGCGCGCACGGCGTCTTGGTGGAGGTGCACGGCGTCGGGGTGTTGCTGCTCGGCGCCAGCGGCGTCGGCAAGAGCGAGTGTGCGTTGGAACTGGTCGGCCGCGGCCATCGGCTGGTGGCGGACGACGTGGTGGAGCTCCGGCCGGATGGACAGGGGGCGCTCAAGGGACGCGCCCCCGAGACCATTCGTCACTACGTGGAGATTCGCGGCGTGGGTCTGATGTACATCCCCGATCTCTACGGGCGCCAGGCGGTGCGCGACGAGGCGAACGTCGATCTGCTGTGTCGGCTGGAAGCCTGGAGCGACGAGCGCGAGTACGAGCGCGTGGGGCTGACGCGACCGCGCGAGTCTCTGGCGGGTGTAGAACTCCCCTCGCTGGTGCTGGCCGGGCGCCCGGCGGGCAGCCTGGCCACGGTCGTGGAGGCGGCGGCTCTCGATCATCGGCAGCGGGCCAAGGGGCTCTCGGGCGCGGAGCGCATCGACGCGCTGCTGCGCGAGCGGGGCCGCTCCGCATGAGGCAACCCCGCGTCGTACTCGTGTCTGGCCTGTCCGGCAGCGGCAAGAGCACCGCCATGGCGGCGCTGGAAGACCTCTCGTTCTACTGCGTCGACAACCTGCCGGCCCAGCTGATCCCCCAGTTTCTGGAGCTGTGCGCCAAGGCGACGCCCCCCATCGAGAACACGGCGTTGGCCGTGGACACGCGCGAAGCGCCCTTCTTGCAGAAGCTGCCGGAGGTGGTGAGCCAGCTGCGGGACACCGGGACGCAGGTCGAGGTGATCTTCCTGGACTGCGCCAACGACGCGCTCCTGACGCGCTATCGCGAGACGCGGCGGGTGCACCCGCTGTCGCCCGGCGGCGACGTCGAAGAAGGGGTAGCCCGGGAAAGGGCCCTGCTGGGAGACGTGGCGGCCTTGGCGGATTTCGCGATCGATACGTCGGCCCTGAACGTGCACCAGTTGAAGGAGCTGGTGGTTCAGCACGTCAGCGGCTCGGTGCGGCCGACGGTCGTCAACCTGCTGTCGTTCGGGTTTCGCTACGAGACGCCGCGCTCGGCCGAGCTACTGTTCGACGTGCGGTTCCTTCCGAACCCCTACTTCGAGGAGGGGTTGCGGGCGCAGACGGGAAACGAGCCGGAGGTGGCCCGGTACGTCCTGGATACCGATCGGGGGCGCGCCTTCACGGAACGGCTGACGGGGCTCGTGGACTTCCTGCTGCCCCTCTACGATCGCGAGGGAAAGGCGTACCTCACGATCGGCATCGGGTGCACGGGCGGCCGTCACCGCTCCGTCGCGATCACGAACGCCTTGGCGACCCACCTGCGGGAACGCGATCGGGAAGTCAACGTGGAGCACCGCGACATGGAGAGAGGCAAGTGAGCATCGGCGTCGTGATCGTGACCCACTATGCCCTCGGTGCCGAGTTTCTGCAGGCGCTCGAGCTGATCGTGCCGGAGGCGCCGAAATTCGCGGCGGTCTCCATCGACCCGGGGCAGCCGGTGGACGAGATGCGCGAGTGCATCTCGGAGGCCCTGCGCGCGGCGGACGCAGGGCAGGGCGTGCTGGTCTTGACCGACATGTTCGGGGGCACTCCGTCGAACATCAGCTTGTCGTTCCTGGACGAACGCCAGGTCGAGGTGGTGACGGGCCTCAACCTGCCCATGCTGATCAAGCTGGCCACCCTGCGCGAAGAGAAGTCCCTGGACGAGCTGGCCCGGTTCATCAAGAGCTACGGGCAGCGCAACATCTCGGTGGCCAGCGAGCTCCTGCCGGAATCCAAGTCTTGAACCGCAAGGACTGCGTGGAGCGCACCTTCACGGTGCAGGGCGAGCTGGGCCTGCACGCGCGCCCCGCCGGGCGCCTGGTGGCGGCCGCCGGGCGCTTCCAGTGCGAGATCGAAGTGGGCCGCGCCGGGGAGTGGGTGAGCGGTCGCAGCGTGCTGTCGATTCTGTCGCTGGCGGCGGGGCCGGGCACCGTGCTCAGCGTGCGCGCCACGGGCGTCGACGCCGAGGCGGCCGTGGAGACCTTGGGGGCCCTGATCGAGAACCCCGAGGAGGCCTCCGGGCCGCCGGCCTAGCCGCGCCCCTCGCTGTCGGCCGCCTGCCGATTGAATCCCCCCTGGCGCTCCTCTACCCTGCTCGCCCGTTCAGCCCGAGGAGAGTCCGCATGTCGGCCCGTACCCTGTTTACCTCCGAATCCGTGTCCATGGGGCACCCTGACAAGCTCTGCGACCAGGTCTCGGACGCCGTGCTGGACGCCTTTCTGGCCCAGGACCCCGCTTCGCGCGTGGCGTGCGAGACGGCCACCACGACGGGGCTGGTCATGCTGCTGGGCGAGGTGACGACGACGGCCCAGGTCGACTTGCCGGCCCTGGTCCGCCAGGTCGTCCACGACATCGGGTACACGTCCTCGGACATGGGATTCGATGCCGCCACTTGCGCGGTGCAGATCGCCCTGGGCAAGCAGTCGCCCGACATCTCCCAGGGCGTCTCCGAGGGCGAGGGGCTCCACAAGGAGCAGGGCGCCGGCGACCAGGGAATGATGTTCGGCTACGCGTGCGACGAGACCCCGGAGCTGATGCCCGCGCCGATTCGCACCGCCCATCGCCTGATCGAGCGCCACCGGGCGCTCCTGGAGACCGGCGAGCTCGAGTACCTGCGGCCGGACGCGAAGTCCCAGGTGACGATCGAGTACGAGGGAGACCGCCCCGTGCGCGTACAGACGGTCGTGCTGTCGACTCAGCACTCCCCGGACGTCTCCTGGGACCAGATCCGCAAGGATGTGATCGAGCAGGTCATCCAGCCCGTGCTCCCGCCCGAGTGGCTGGACGACGACACCATCTTCCACGTGAACCCCACCGGCCGCTTCGTGGTGGGCGGCCCCATGGGCGATGCCGGCCTGACGGGCCGCAAGATCCTCGTCGACACCTACGGTGGCATGGGGCGCCACGGCGGTGGCGCCTTCTCGGGCAAGGACCCGTCGAAGGTCGACCGGTCGGCAGCCTACATGGCGCGCTATCTGGCGAAGAACGTCGTCGCCTCCGGTGTCGCATCCGAGTGCGAAGTACAGCTCGCTTACGCCATCGGCGTGGCCCAGCCGGTCTCCGTGCTGGTCGACACTTTCGGCAC
>JAKSBN010000340.1 GCA_022361175.1 Pseudomonadota bacterium
CCCGGCGACGGCCGCAGCCGCCGCCGCCAGCGCGCCAAGGCCGGCCAGGGTCGGGACCGCCAGCGACGGCGGACGGGTAGCCCCGCGCTCGCACTCGGCCAGCCCGAGCTCGGCGCGGGTGTGATCGGACTCGGCCAGGGCGCGCTCCTGCAAGCCCTCGCGCAGGGCGGCCACGGCGCGCTCGGCCGCCTCCAGCTCGCCGGCTTCCGATGCCGGCGCGGCGTCGCGCAGGTTCCGGGCCTCGTCCCGCCGGCGCTCGAGGAACGCCAGCTCGCGCTCGGCCGCCACGGCGCGGGCCTGGGCCTGCAGGCGCTCGCGCTCGGCCGACGCCAGGCGCTCCTTCCACTGCTCCACTTCCTCCTGCCGCCGCAGGGAGTGATCGAAGCCAGCCAGGCGCGCCTCGTCGACCCCGTCCCCCAGCTCGCGCAAGAGCTCGTCCAGCTGGTGCTCGGCCCGCACCAGCTCCTCGCGGCCCCGGTCGCGCGCGCGCAGCCGCTCGCGGTAGACCGGCAGGAGCTCCTGCAATTTGCGCAAGCTCGGCACCAAGGGCGCCAACGCCTCGTCCACCCGACAGGTGTCGCGCGCCTCCGCCAGGCGCTCGGCTTCGCGCGCCAGCTCGACGGCGGCGGCCTCGAGCGCCCGCTGCTCGCCCAGGGCCCGGGCCAACCGCGCTTCGGCGTCCTCGGGAAACTCCGCCGCCTCTCCGAGCGCACTCAACTGCTCACGCGCCTCGACCAGCGGACACCACACCTCGCGGTAGAGTGACATCAGCTTGTCGAAGCGATCCAGCTCGCGGCGCTCTCGATCCTGGGCAGTGCGCGCCGACTCCACCTCGTCGCGCAGGCGCGCCTCCAGCTCGCGCTCGCGGCCGTAGCCCTTCGCCTCGCCCCGCGCGGCCGCCAAGCGCGCGTCCACGTCGGTGAGCGCGGCCACCAGCGCCTTCACGCGATGACGCGTGCCGCGCGGCTTGAAGAGGTCCTGGGCCTCGTCGTCGAAGCGCTTGCCCACTTCGGCCGCCGACCGGCCCGCGCCGGCGATGCCGGCGGAGAAGATGCGGTCCGCGACCCCCTGGCCGTGCAGCGAGTCGAGCGAATGCAGCTCGCGCAGGCTGAAGGCGAAGACGGCGTTGTAGAGGGGCCGATCGGCCCGGCCGAGCCAGGACGCCAGTTCGTCGGTGTCCGAGTCGGAGCCGTCGGGACGCATGACCTGCAGCCCGCCGCCGCGGCCCGCGAAGCGCTCCACGACCAGCCCCTCGGAGCCCTCCGCCAGGGTGATGCGGCCGCCGTGGCGACCGCCGTTCAGCGGATCGTGGCGCGAGTCGCGCGAGGCGCCGGCGGGGAAGCCGAAGAGCACCGCGCGCAGGAAGTCCAACAGCGTGCTCTTGCCCGCTTCGTTGCCCCCGTGAAACACGACCAGGCCGGGCGGCAGCTCGACCTCGCGCCAATCCCGGTGCACGCCGAAGCCCTCGATGTGAAATCCCGAGATCCTCATCCGCGCGCCTCCTCCGACTCGCGCAGCTGTTCGAGGGCGTCCAGCGCCAGCTGCTCGGCCTCGGCGCGTTCCGCCGCCCAGGAGGTGGCGTCCGGCGCGGGCAGCCAGGGCGACGTCAGACGCTCGAGCGGCTCATAGACCTCGGCGGGCAGGCCGGGCGGCGCATTCGCGTCGGCGGCCGCGCGTTCGTGCTCGCGCAGCAGTGCCGCCGAGAAGTCGTCCCTGGCCAGAATCGCGGGGCGATCGAGGGGCGCGCGGCTGCGGTCCTCCAGCGCGTCCCACCACAGCACCGGGCGAACCTCCGCCGCCGCCTCGCGCAGGCCGGCCAGCAGCGTCTCGCACACACCCGGCCGCGCCACGGCCGCGTGCAGCGGAGCGCGGCCCGTCAAGACGGCCCGCAGCACCAGCGCCCGGCCGTCCTGTCCTCGGTGAAGGGCTTCGCCGGCCTCTCGCAGCGCGGCTTCGAGATCCGCGAGATCGCCCTGCTCTGGCAGCGACAGCTCCAGTTCGGCGAAGCGCACGCGGTCGAGCGCGACGTGGTCGACGCGCATGACGCGGCCGGACTCCACCTCGACGACACACGCGCCCTTGGGTCCGCGTTCGACGGAGCGCAGGCTGCGGCCCTGCAAGTTCCCCGGATAGACGATCCACGGTTCGCCGGCCCGCACCACCTGGTGCCCGTGCACGTGGCCGAGCGCCCAGTAGTCGAGCCGCGCTCGGATCAGTTCCTCCTGCGTGCACGGGCTGTACGGCGCGTGCTCGCGCGCGCCACCGACGTTGCAGTGGAGGAGCCCGATGTGGAGCCCCGGCGCGTCGCCTCGTGCAAACCCCAACGCCAGGTTCTCGCACGTCTCGCGCACGGCATAGCTCCGCCCGTGCACGGTGGCGAGACACTCGCCGTCGCGCAGGACGGGCACGGAGCCGACCGCGTCGCTGCCGAAGACGGTCACCTCCGCTGGGAAGCCGTCCAACGCCGACCAGCCCTCCTCCATGGGATCGTGGTTGCCGTGCACCAGGAACGACGGGACGCCGCGCTCGGCCAGGCGGCGAAGACCCGCGTGCAGCCGCAGTTGCGCCCGCACGCCGCGCTCGGCGCCGTCGTAGAGATCGCCGGCCAGCAGTAGAAAAGCCGCGTCGCGTTCCTGCACCAGCTCGATCAGGGCGTCGAAGGCCTGCAGCGAGGCGTCGCGCAGCACCTGGGCCACGTGAGGCGCGACTCGAGCCAGCCCGTCGAACGGCGTATCCAGATGTAGATCGGCGGCGTGTACGAAGCGAAAGCTCGCCACGGCGGTCGTTCAACCTCCCCACGGTCCCCGTACGACAGAGTATCAGCTCTCGCTCGGTATACTGGCAGCGCCGTGTCCGAAATCTCTCCGGCTCCCCCTCGCGACGAAATCGTCCGCGCCCTCTCCGAAGACGGCGGCGTCGCGGTCCGGGCCATCGTGGCCACTTCGCTGGTGGCCGAGGCGGCCCGGCGTCACGGCCTCTCGCCGACGGCCACCCAGGCCCTGGGCCGCGCGCTGATGGGCGCGGTGCTGCTGGCGGTGAGCGGCAAGCACGGCGCCAGCGTTCAGCTCCAGTTTCGGGGCGACGGGCCCCTGGGCGTGGTCACGGTGATCGCCAACGAAGACGGGGAAGTGCGAGGTTTCGTCGGCCGCCCCGACGCCCGCGTCTCGGCGCGCCCCGACGGTGAGGCCGACGTGGCCAGCGCCGTCGGGCGCGGCGTCCTCGCGGTGGTGCGGAACCACCCGAGCTGGCGCGAGCCCCACCGCGGCATCGTGCCCCTGGTCTCGGGCGCCGTGGCGCGCGACCTGGCCCACTATCTGTCCGAGAGCGAGCAAACCCCGTCGGCGATCTCCCTCGGCGCGGTGACGGGCGAGGCCGGCGAGGTCGTCGCCGCCAGCGGCTTCCTGGTGCAGGCGCTGCCCGGAGCCGACGACGCGGTCCTGGCGCAGGTGGAGGAAAACGTGCGCGCCCTCCCCAGCACCGCCCGCCTGGTCGCCGGCGGTTGCGACGCCGGCGGACTGGTCGAGCGCCTGCTGGCCGGGGTCGGCAGCCGCGGCCACGCCAGCCAGGCCACGCGCTTTCACTGCGGCTGCGAGCCCGACCGCGTCCAGCGCAGCGTGGCGCTCCTGGGCCGCGACGAGCTCTTGGAGGCCGCCCGCGGCGGCGAACCCCTCGAGGTGGTGTGCCAGTTCTGCGCCGAGCGCTACTCGGTTGCGCCGAGCGAGCTGGCGGCCCTGGCCGAAGAGGCGTCCTGAACCTCGCGCCGGCCGCCGGAGCGCGAACAACCGTCGCTCTGCCGCAGCCAGGCGGGCTAGCATAAAGCCAGGAGGGGACCCATGGAGCCCACGCAGGACGCCACACCCGAGGAGCCGACGCTTCCCGAGCACCCGCTGGTAGAGACGGAGGCCGAGGCCGGCGAAACGCCGCTGCCGTCCTCCCCGCCAGAAGTGACGGCGGAGCCCGGCGCCCTCATTCCCATCTCCGAGCCCACCCTGACGCCCGGCCGTACCGATGGCGAACGCCGCCCCTTCTGGAAGCGGCTGGCCATCCGGCGCAGCGTGCGGCGGGCCCGCAGCTTGGCCGACGCGGCCCCGGACCCGACCGCCCTGGCCGACCTGAAGCGCGACGTGCAGGCGGTTCAGCAACAGGTGGCCGAGCGCTTCGAGGCGCTGGAGCAGCGTCTCACCCAGCTGTGGGAGCTGGAAGAGCAGCTCACCCAAGTGCAGGAGAGCTTGGCCGACGTGCGCGAGCGCCAGCACGAGATCTCCCGCCGCCTGCGCCGGCTGACGTGGGCGGCCGCCGGAGTGGCCCTGGCGGTGGTGGCGGGGCTCGCCGGCATCTGGTCGGGTGCTGCGCTCTAAGCGGTTGTCCCACGAGTGGTTTTCATACCTTTTCCCCTAGGGGCAAGGCTTGGGTCGACTTGACAACCGGGGGTCAAGTCGTATAACACTTTATCCGCATATACGAATGAATGTGGCTCCGAACGGCGCCGCTTTCGCCATCCCACTGTCTCCGGCCCTCGCGCTCGCGAGGGCCGTTCGCCGAGGAGCGACACGCATCATGAGCACTGCCAACGCGCTGCCCTACAAGGTTGCGGACATTCAACTGGCCGAAGCGGGCCGCAAGGAGATCCGCCTCGCCGAGCAGGAGATGCCCGGGCTGATGGCCCTGCGCGAGCGCTACGCCGGCGCGCAGCCCCTGGCCGGCGTCAAGATCATGGGCAGCCTCCACATGACGGTGCAGACCGCCGTCCTGATCGAGACGCTGACGGCGCTGGGCGCGGACGTGCGCTGGGTGTCGTGCAACATCTTCTCGACCCAGGATTCCGCCGCCGCCGCGGTGGCCGTGGGCCCGGACGGCACGCCGGAGGCGCCCAAGGGCATCCCGGTCTTCGCGTGGAAGGGCGAAACCCTGGAGGAGTACTGGTGGTGCACCGACGTGGCGCTCCGCTGGCCCGACGGGTCCGGTCCCGACCAGATCGTCGACGACGGCGGCGACGCCACGCTCCTGATCCACAAGGGCGCCGAGTTCGAGCAGGCGGGCAAGGTGCCCGACTACAACCCCGAGACCGACTCCGAGGAGTGGGGCGTCGTGCTGACGCTGCTGGCGGAGCAGCTGGAGAAGAACCCGGGCCGCTTTACGCGCATGGCGGAGCAGATCCGGGGCGTCTCGGAAGAGACGACCACGGGCGTCCAGCGCCTGTACCAGATGCACAAGAACGGCTCGCTCTTGTTCCCGGCCATCAACGTCAACGACTCGGTCACCAAGAGCAAGTTCGACAACATCTACGGCTGCCGACACAGCCTGCCCGACGGCCTCATGCGGGCCACGGACGTCATGCTCGGCGGCAAGGTCGCCGTCGTGTGCGGCTACGGCGAGGTGGGCAAGGGCTGCGCCCAGGCGCTGCGCGGCCAGGGCGCCCGCGTGATCGTGACCGAGATCGATCCCATCTGCGCGCTGCAGGCCGCGATGGAGGGGTACCAGGTCACGACCCTCGACGACGTGGTGGAGACGGCCGACGTGTTCGTCACGACCACCGGCAACTACGACATCATCACGGCCGACCACATGGCGCGCATGAAGG